>DATHWV010000210.1:0-23886 GCA_035460205.1 Ramlibacter sp. | reverse complement strand
CAAGGGGTAGGCCAGGCCCGCGTCCTGCCGGTACAGGGCGGCGAAATGCCGGTCGCCTGACAGCAGCACCACGCCATTGGCGCGCGCGTCTCGCAGGAGCCGGTACAGGCGCTCGCGCTCCCCCGGCAGGTTGCCCCAGCGTTCCCAGCGGTGGCCCTCGGCCACCACCTGGATGCTGGAAACCACCAGGCGCAGGTCGGCCGGCTGGCGCAACTGCTCTTCCAGCCAGCGCCATTGCGCCTCGCCCAGCAGCGTCTTCGCCGGATCGGGGTCGGGCACATAGCCGCCGTCACCGGGCATGCGCACCGTCTCACGCACCACGCGCGAACGGAAAGAACGCGTGTCCAGGAGAAGGACTTGCACGCGCCGCCCCGGCGGCCCGAACAGCTGTGCGTGATACAGGCTCTCGCGGGTTCGGCGCGGGTCAGCGGGTGGGATGCTCCAGAAATCGAGGAACTCCTCACGTGCCTGGTCGCGGTATGCAAAGGATGCGCCCCCGTCGGCCCCGTCGTAGTCGTTGTCGTCCCACACGGCAAGGTGCGGCACGGACTTGCGCAGGCGGGTGTAACCCTCCGCCGCGGCGGCTTTGGCATAGGCGCCATGCAACCTCTCGCGGCTCCAGGGCCGCGGCACGTAGACGTTGTCGCCGCCAAAGAGGAACAGGTCGAACGGCTGGCGAGCCATGTGTTCCACCACGTCCTGCGGGCGATCCTGGTGGATGCACGAGCAAAAGCCGATCCGCCCCAGCGGTTCGTCCGGTGCTGCCGCGTGCCCCAGCGGCAGCGCCGCCGCGGCGCCCCATGCCAACAGGTCGCGCCGCTGCATGGTCAGGCGAATTCCACGATCGGCTGGTCCACGCTCAGGCTCTCGCCCTTGGCCGCGAGCACCTTGCCCACTACACCGTCGGCGCTGGCGAACAGCACGTTCTCCATCTTCATCGCTTCGATGACTGCGACGCGCTCGCCGGCCTGCACCTTCTGGCCCGGTTGTACCGCCACTTCGACCAGCAGGCCCGGCATCGGCGACAGCACGAAGCGGCTCATGTCCGGCGGCGCCTTGTAGGGCATCAGTGCGTGCAATTCGGCGGCCCGCGGGGTGAGCACCAGCGTGTCGAGCATGGTGCCGTTGTGGTTGACCCGGATGGCCAGGGGGTTCCTGCCCACGCCCCGCTCGACCTGCGCGGCAAACGGCTTGCCGTTGACCGTGCCGCGAATGCGGGTGCCACCCAGGTGCCAGTTGGCGCTGCAGATCTCGTAGCGCTTGCCGCCGGTTTCCACGGCGCTGGAACCGGACTGGGCCTGGAAGTCGCTCACACTGGCGGACTGGCGGCGGTGCTTGCCTCCGCTGCCAAGCAGGACGACGACGAACTCCCCACCCACGGTGAATTCATGGCCTGGCATCTGGCCCTTGATGCCGGCCGCGCGTTGCAGGGCGCGGCGGTTGACGTAGGCCGCAAGCGCCACCAGGAAGTCCGGGTCGTCATGCGGCACATCCTCGGCATGGAAGCCCTTGCCGTAGTTCTCCGCGATGAAACCGGTGTTGAAGTCGCCCGCGACGAACTTGGGGTGCGCCAACAGCGCAGCCTGGAATGGGATGTTGCTGCTGATGCCGCGGATCACGAAGCCATTAAGCGCTTCGCGCATCTTCGCGATCGCCTCGTTGCGGTCCTTGCCGTGCACGATGAGCTTGGCGATCATCGAGTCGTAGAACATGGGGATCTCGCCACCGTCCTGCACGCCGGTATCCACACGCACGCCATGGAGGTGTTCGGTGTCCGCGGCCCACATGGTTTCCTTGGGCGGCTGGAAGCGCACCAGGCGGCCCGTACTCGGCAGGAAATTGCGGAACGGGTCTTCGGCGTTGATGCGGCACTCGATGGCCCACCCATTGCGCTGCACATCGGCCTGCGCCAGCGGCAGTTTCTGTCCCGCGGCGACCCGGATCATCAGTTCCACCAGGTCAACCCCGGTAATGCACTCGGTCACCGGGTGCTCCACCTGCAGGCGGGTGTTCATTTCCAGGAAGTAGAAGGACTGGTCCTTGCCGACCACGAACTCCACCGTGCCGGCGCTTTCGTATTTCACCGCCTTCGCCAGCGCAACGGCCTGCTCGCCCATGGCCTTGCGGGTCTTGTCGCTGATGAAAGGCGACGGCGCTTCCTCGATCACCTTCTGGTGGCGGCGCTGGATGGAGCACTCACGCTCGTTCAGGTAGATCACGTTCCCATGCGAATCGCCCAGCACCTGGATTTCGATATGGCGCGGCTGCTCCACGAACTTCTCGATGAAGACCCGGTCATCACCAAAGCTGTTGCGCGCCTCGTTGCGGCAGGAGGTAAAGCCCTCGAACGCTTCCTTGTCGTTGAATGCCACACGCAGGCCCTTGCCGCCGCCGCCGGCCGACGCCTTGATCATCACCGGGTAGCCGATGTCCCTGGCAATCTCCACCGCACGCTCGGCCGTCTCAATCGCGTCGTTCCAGCCGGGAATGGTGTTGACCTTGGCCTCGTTGGCCAGCTTCTTGGACGCGATCTTGTCGCCCATCGCGGCGATGGAGTAGTGCTTGGGCCCGATGAAGGTAATGCCCTCTTCCTCCACGCGCTTGGCAAAGCCTTCGTTCTCGGAGAGAAAGCCATAGCCCGGATGCACGGCCTGTGCGCCGGTCTGCTTGCAGGCCGCGATGATCTTGTCGGCCTGCAGGTACGACTCGCGCGAAGGCGCAGCGCCGATGTGCACCGCCTCGTCGGCCAGTTCGACGTGGCGAGCATCGCGGTCGGCATCCGAGTACACGGCGACGGTCTTGATGCCCATCTTCTTTGCCGTCTTGATGACGCGGCACGCGATTTCGCCACGATTGGCGATGAGGATTTTTTCAAACATGTTCTTGTCTCCCGATCAGAGGGGGATGTTCCCGTGCTTGCGCCACGGGTTCTCGAGCTTCTTGTCGCGCAGCATCACCAGCGAGCGGCAGATGCGTTTGCGGGTCTCGTGCGGCAGGATCACATCGTCGATGAAGCCACGGGCGCCGGCGACGAAGGGGTTGGCGAAGCGTGCCTTGTACTCGGCTTCCTTCGCGGCCAGCTTGGCCGGGTCGCCCTTGTCCTCGCGGAAGATGATTTCCACGGCACCCTTGGCGCCCATCACGGCGATCTCGGCGTTGGGCCAGGCGAAGTTGACGTCGCCGCGCAGGTGCTTGGAGCTCATCACGTCATAGGCACCGCCATAGGCCTTGCGCGTGATGACGGTGATCTTCGGCACGGTGCACTCGGCGTACGCGTACAGCAGCTTCGCGCCGTGCTTGATGATGCCGCCGTACTCCTGGCTCGTGCCCGGCATGAAGCCAGGCACGTCGACGAAAGTGACGACCGGGATGTTGAATGCGTCGCAGAAGCGCACGAAGCGCGCCGCCTTGATCGAGCTCTTGATGTCCAGGCAGCCCGCCAGCACCAGCGGCTGGTTGGCAACGATGCCCACGGTCTGGCCTTCCATGCGGCCGAAGCCGACGATGATGTTCTTGGCGTACTCGGGCTGGATCTCGAAGAAGTCGCCGTCGTCCACCGTCTTGGCGATCAGCTCCTTCATGTCGTAGGGCTTGTTCGGGTTGTCGGGCACCAGCGTGTCGAGCGACACGTCCATGCGATCCGCCGGGTCGTTGCTGGGGCGCAGCGGCGGCTTCTCGCGGTTGTTCAGCGGCAGGTAGTTGTACAGGCGGCGCAGCATCAAGAGCGCCTCGACGTCGTTGTCGAAAGCCAGGTCGGCCACGCCGCTCTTGCCGGTGTGGGTGATCGCGCCGCCCAGTTCCTCGGCCGTCACTTCCTCGTGCGTCACCGTCTTCACCACTTCCGGGCCGGTGACGAACATGTACGAGCTGTCCTTGACCATGAAGATGAAGTCGGTCATGGCGGGTGAGTACACGGCACCGCCGGCGCAGGGGCCCATGATCATGCTGATCTGCGGCACCACGCCGGAAGCCATCACGTTGCGCTGGAACACGTCGGCATAGCCGCCCAGCGACGCCACGCCTTCCTGGATGCGGGCGCCGCCCGAGTCGTTCAGGCCGATCACCGGTGCGCCGACCTTCATGGCCTGGTCCATCACCTTGCAGATCTTCTCGGCGTGCGCTTCCGACAAGGCGCCACCGAACACGGTGAAATCCTGGCTGAAGACGAACACCAGCCGGCCATTGATCATCCCGTAACCCGTCACCACGCCGTCGCCCGGAATCTTGTTGTCGGCCATGCCGAAGTCGTGGGAGCGGTGTTCGACGAACATGTCCCATTCCTCGAAGGTGCCTTCGTCCAATAGCAGTTCCAGCCGCTCGCGCGCCGTCAGCTTGCCCTTCTTGTGCTGTGCGTCGATACGCTTTTGGCCTCCGCCCTGCCTTGCGGCTTCGCGCTTCTTTTCGAGTTGTTCGAGGATGTCTTGCATGTCAAAGTGCTCCGTCTTCTTCGTTTCTGCTCGCATCGAGCAATTGGCGGGCGGCCGTCGACGACGCGACTTCGCCCTGCTCCACCTGTTTCATCAGCGCGGGCAGCATCGCCCGAACCTGGGGGTTATGCCTGAATGCGTGCTTCAAGCCCGCATCGATGCGCTCCCACATCCATGACAGCGCCTGGTGCTTGCGGCGCGCCGCGAGTTGCCCGTTCGACTGCTGCAGCGTCTTGAATTTCGTGACCTCATCCCAGAAGCGGTCCACACCGTCGCCCAGCAGAGCGCTGAGCTGGATCACCGTCGGGTGCCAGATCTTCTGGTTGTGGTGCGCATGGTCTGGATGGCCGTGTTGGCCGAACAGGCGCAGCGCGCTCGTGATCTGCGCTTGCGCGCGCGTTGCCGCGTCGGCGTCCAGGTCGGCCTTGTTGATGACCACGAGGTCGGCCAGTTCCATCACGCCCTTCTTGATCGCCTGCAGGTCGTCGCCGGCATTGGGCAACTGCATCAGAACGAACATGTCGGTCATGCCGGCTACCGCCGTTTCGCTCTGGCCCACGCCCACGGTCTCCACGATCACCACGTCGTAGCCGGCGGCTTCGCAAACCAGCATCGCCTCGCGCGTCTTCTCGGCCACGCCACCCAGCGTGCCGCTGGAAGGGCTGGGGCGGATGTAGGCTTTCTCGTGAACCGAGAGCTTCTCCATCCGGGTCTTGTCGCCCAGGATGGAACCACCCGACACCGTGCTCGACGGGTCGATGGTGAGCACGGCCACGCGGTGGCCTTTGTTGATCAGGTACAGCCCCAGTACTTCGATGAAAGTGCTCTTGCCGACACCCGGCACGCCGCTGATGCCCAGGCGCATTGAATTGCCGGTATTTGGCAGCAATGCCGAAAGCAACTCGTCGGCCTGCGAGCGATGATCGTCGCGCGTCGATTCCAGCAAGGTGATCGCCTTGGCGATGGCGCGGCGTTGTGCCGGCCCGGTTTCCCCGAGGACCTGCTGGGCCAGGCTCACAGTCATTTGGCTGCCAGCGCCTTGCGGATCTGCTCGAGCACGTCCTTGGCGCTCGCAGGAATCGGCGTACCGGGGCCGTAGATGCCCTTCACGCCCGCGCTGTACAGGAAGTCGTAGTCCTGCTGCGGCACCACGCCGCCCACGAACACGATGATGTCGTCGGCGCCCTGCTTTTTCAGCTCTTCGATGATCGCGGGCACCAGTGTCTTGTGGCCGGCGGCCAGCGTGCTGACACCCACGGCGTGCACGTCGTTCTCGATCGCCTGCCGTGCACATTCTTCCGGCGTCTGGAACAAGGGTCCCATGTCCACATCGAAGCCCAGGTCGGCGAACGCCGTTGCCACGACCTTGGCGCCGCGGTCATGCCCGTCCTGGCCCAGCTTGCTCACCATCACGCGCGGGCGGCGGCCCTGCTCCTGCGCGAAGGCTTCGATTTCGGTCTTGAGTTTTTCCCAGCCTTCGGCCGAGTCATAGGCAGCTGCGTACACACCGGTCACCTTTTGCGTATCGGCGCGATGGCGCCCAAAAACTTTTTCCAGCGCGTCGGACACTTCGCCGACGGTGGCCCGCAGGCGCACGGCCTGGATGCACAGGTCGAGCAGGTTGCCGTCGCCCTTTTCGGCGGCTGCCGTGAGCGCATCGAGCGCGGCCTGCACCTTGCCCGCATCGCGCCTGGCGCGAATCGACTTCAGGCGCGCGATCTGCTGGTCGCGCACCATCACGTTGTCCACTTCGAGGATGTCGTGCTGGTCTTCCTTCTCCAGGCGGTACTTGTTGACGCCGACGATCACGTCGCGGCCCGAGTCGATGCGCGCCTGCTTCTCCGCAGCCGCCGCTTCGATCTTCAACTTCGCCCAGCCCGAATCCACCGCGCGCACCATGCCGCCCATGGCCTCGACTTCCTCGATGATCTTCCAGGCCGCGTCCGCCATGTCCTGCGTCAGCTTTTCCATCATGTAGCTGCCGGCCCAGGGATCGATCACGTTGGTGATGTGGGTTTCCTCCTGGATGATCAGCTGCGTGTTGCGGGCGATCCGCGACGAGAAGGCGGTCGGCAGCGCGATCGCCTCGTCGAGGGAATTGGTATGCAGCGACTGCGTGCCGCCGAACACCGCCGCCATCGCCTCGATGGTGGTGCGCACCACGTTGTTGTACGGGTCCTGCTCGGTGAGCGACCAGCCCGAGGTCTGGCAATGCGTGCGCAGCATCAGGCTCTTGGGGTTCTTCGCGTCGAACCCCTTCATGATCCGGCACCACAGCAGGCGCGCCGCACGCATCTTGGCGACTTCCAGGTAGAAGTTCATGCCGATGGCCCAGAAGAAAGAGAGGCGACCGGCGAAGTCGTCCACGTCCAGGCCCTTGGCCAGCGCGGTCTTGACGTACTCCTTGCCGTCGGCCAGCGTGAAGGCCAGCTCCAGCGCCTGGTTGGCGCCTGCCTCCTGCATGTGGTAACCCGAGATCGAGATCGAGTTGAACTTCGGCATGTTCTTTGCCGTGTATTCGATGATGTCGCCGATGATCCGCATGCTCGGCTTGGGCGGGTAGATGTAGGTGTTGCGGACCATGAACTCCTTGAGGATGTCGTTCTGGATGGTCCCGCTCAACTTGTCCTGCGACACGCCCTGCTCTTCCGCCGCGACGACATAGCCGGCCAGCACAGGCAACACCGCGCCATTCATGGTCATGGAGACCGACACCTTGTCCAGCGGGATGCCGTCGAACAGGATCTTCATGTCTTCGACCGAGTCGATGGCCACACCGGCCTTGCCGACGTCGCCGGTCACGCGCGGGTGGTCGCTGTCGTAACCACGGTGCGTAGCCAGGTCGAAGGCGACGGAAACGCCTTGCCCGCCACCGGCCAGCCCCTTGCGATAGAAGGCGTTCGACTCTTCGGCGGTGGAGAAACCCGCGTATTGCCGGATGGTCCACGGGCGCGCCGCGTACATGGTGGCCTGTGGGCCGCGCAGGTAGGGCTCGAAGCCCGGCAGCGTGTTGGTGTGCGGCAGGCCTTCAAGGTCCTGTGCGGTGTAAAGCGGTTTGACGGCAATGCCGTCCGGGGTGATCCAGTTCAGGGCCTCGACGCTGCCCTGGGGCGCGGATTTGGCAGCTGCCTTGGCCCAGGCTTCCAGGCTGGCGGGGGCGAATTCTTTTTCGGGCTGGCTCATGGGACGGGTCCGGTTTGTGGCGCGACGTTACGCCCGAAGTTACGCCGTTTGGGGCGCGTTGCAACAAGGGCTTTGCTCGTTAACCCGCATTCTACATCATTCATAATTATTGATAAAGAATTGGGTTTCCCGTAGAATCGCCGGCATGGTTGCCCTCTCGCTCGCCCCGCGCGCCCTCTACCAGGAGGTGGCGGAACAGCTGCGCCAACAGATCTTCAAGCGCGAACTGGAGCCCGGCAGCTGGATCGATGAGTTGAAGATCGCCGAGGAGTTCGGCATCAGCCGCACGCCCTTGCGGGAGGCGCTGAAAGTGCTGGCCGCCGAGGGCCTGATCACGATGAAGGTTCGGCGCGGCGCCTATGTGACCGAGGTGTCGGAGAAGGACCTCAGCGACGTCTACCACCTGCTCTCGCTGCTGGAAAGCGACGCCGCGGGCGTGGTGGCCGAACAGGCCACCGACGCGCAGATCAAGGAACTGCAGCTATTGCACAAGGAGCTGGAAGCAGCCACCGGCAACCGCGACAAGTTCTTCACCCTCAATGAGCGCTTCCACATGCGCCTGCTGGAGATCGCCGGCAACCGCTGGCGCGACCAGATGGTGGCGGACCTGCGCAAGGTGATGAAGCTCAACCGCCACAACTCGCTGTTCAAGGCTGGCCGCGTGAAGGAGTCGATGCTGGAACACCGGGCCATCATGGAAGCGCTGGCGCATCGCGATGCCAAGGGCGCGGTGAAGCGGATGCAGGAGCATTTCCGCAATGGGCTGGAAGCGGCGACCTGAGCCCGCATACCAAAGCAGCAAGCGTTTAAGCGAATTGACAGTGCGAGGACCGCTCGCCTAGCATTTGTGCGGCCCCGGCGAGCGCAGTCGCGCCCGCCTGCCCCACCAAATGGAGACAAAGCATATGACCGGTCTGTTGTCGCGCATTGCAGTTGCGCTGTCGGTTTTCGCGCTCGCGGGCTCCGCCCTCGCCCAGAACATTTCCATCGCCACCGGCGGCACCGGTGGGGTCTACTACCCCATGGGTGGCGGCCTGGCTGCGGTGCTCTCCAAGCATGTCCCCGGCATGCAGGCCACGGCCGAGGTGACCGGCGGCTCGGTGGACAACCTCAAGCTCATCGGCACCGACAAGCCCTATGTCGGCTTCACCATGGCCGATGCGGGCCTGGACGCGCTCAAGGGCGAAGACAAGTTCAAGGGCAACAAGATCCCGGTGCGCACGCTCATGGTGCTGTACCCGAACCGCATGCACGTGGTGACCGTCGAAGGCCGTGGCATCACCAAGATGTCGGACCTCAAGGGCAAGCACGTGTCCACCGGCTCCCCCGGCAGCGCCACCGAAGTCATGGCCTTCCGCATCCTGGAAGCAGCGGGCCTGGACAAGGACAAGGACCTCAAGCGCGAGCGCCTGGGCGCCGCCGAATCGGTCAACGCCATGAAGGACAACAAGATCGACGCGTTCTTCTGGGTCGGCGGCCTGCCCACCGCGGCCGTCACCGACCTGGCCAATACGCCCGGCACCAAGATCAAGATGATCGACCACGCCGACGTGGTGGCGAAGATGAACCAGAAGTACGGCAACCTGTACGTCGAGGACACCATCCCCAAGGCCGTCTACAAGGGCATGGACACCGACAACCGCCAGGCCACCGTGATGAACCTGCTGGTGGCCAATGCCAGCATGGACGACAAGACGGCGTACAACATCGTCAAGACCATCTTCGACAAGAAGGCCGACCTGGTTGCGGTGCACAAGGAAGCCGAGAACTTCATGCTGGAGAACCAGAAGACGGCGGCCTCGCCCATGCCCTGGCACCCGGGTGCGGTGAAGTACTTCGCCGAAAAAGGCATCAAGATCAACTGATGACCGAACCCACTGCGCAGGTAAGCGAAGAGGCGCTGTCCAGGGCGCAGGAGTTCATCGAGGAAGAAGAAGGCGCGGCCAATTCGCTGGCCGGATGGCGCGCCCAGCTGATCACGCTGATGGCGGTGGGCATGTCGGTCTTCCACCTGTACACCGCGTACGCGATCGTGCCCACGCAGACGCTGCGGCCCCTGCACGTGGCGATGGTGCTCTTCCTCACTTTCCTGCTGTTCCCGATCGCGAAGAAGTTCCGGCACCGCATCATGTGGTGGGACATCATTGCCGCCGGCCTTGCCGTCGCCGTCGTCGCGTATGTGATCTGGGGCGGCGACGATTTCACCGACCGCAACACCACGCCCCTGCCCTGGGACATCTTCTTCGGCGTGACACTGGTGATCCTGGTGCTGGAAGCGATGAGGCGCACGGCCGGCTGGATCATGCCGGCGGTGACGGGCGCCTTCATCCTCTACGCACTGTTCGGCGCCTGGTTGCCCGCGCCGTGGACGCACAAGGGCTATGAGGTCGGCCGCCTCGTCGGCCACCTGTACATGACGCTGGAAGGCATCTTCGGCGTGGCGGTCGACGTGTCGTCGTCGCTGATCATCCTGTTCACCATCTTCGGCGCCTTCCTGCAGTACTCAGGCGCCGGCAAGTTCTACATCGACTTCTCGTTTTCCGCGATGGGCGGCAAGCCCACGGGAGCGGGGCGCACCGTGGTGCTGGCGTCCTTCCTGCTGGGCGGGCCTTCGGGTTCCGGTGTCGCCACGACCGTGACACTGGGTTCGGTCGCATGGCCAATGCTGGCCAAGGTGGGCTACGAGCGCAACGCGGCGGGCGGGCTGCTCGCGGCCGGGGGCCTGGGCGCGATCATCTCTCCGCCGGTGCTGGGCGCGGCCGCCTTCCTGATCGCAGAGTTCCTGAAGATCTCCTACCTCGACGTGCTGTTGATGGCAGTGATCCCCACGCTGCTTTTCTACCTCGCGCTCTTCCTGATGGTCGAGATCGATGCGCGCAAGTACGGCATGGGCAACACGGTGTTCGACAAGGTCGACACGGTGTGGAACCTGACGCGCAAGTACTGGTTCCATTTCCTGTCGCTGATCTCCATCGTCGTGTTCATGATGTGGGGCTTCTCGCCGGTGCTGTCGGTGTTCTGGGCCACCGTGGTGGCCATCGTCACCAGCTTCCTGCGTTCCGACACCGCCCTCATTCCCTACGACGTGTTCCGCGGCCGTGGACCCATCCTCAAGCAGCTCTGGCAATCGAACTTCATCAAGGCGCTGGAGAACGGCTCCATCGGTGTTCTCAACGTCGCGGCCACCTGCGCGGGCGCCGGCATCATCGTCGGCGTGGTGACGCTGACGGGGCTGGGCCTGAAGTTCAGCTCCATCGTGATCGACCTGGCGGGCGGATCGTTGCTGCTCACGGCCGTGTACACCTCGCTGGTGGTCTGGATCGTAGGCCTTGCGGTGCCGGTGACGGCCTCGTACATCATCTGCGCAGTGATCGCGGCCCCGGCCCTCATCAAGCTGGGCGTGCCGGACTTCGCGGCGCACATGTTCATTTTCTATTACGCCGTGCTCTCCGAGGTCTCACCGCCCACGGCGCTTTCCCCGTTCGCCGCGGCAGCCATCACCGGTGGCGACCCGTACAAGACGACGATGCAGTGCTGGAAGTACACCGTGCCCGCGTTTCTCGTGCCTTTCATGTTCGTCCTCGACCCGAGCGGCCAGGGCCTGCTGCTGATGGGATCCACCAAGGCACTTGCGGCCGCCAACTGGTGGTCCATTGCGGAAGTGACGTTCACTGCAGCACTGGGGGTGGCCGCGCTCGCTGCAGGCTTCCAGGGATGGGCGCTGAAGAAGGCGAACACCGTCGAGCGGGTGATGCTGCTGGTGGCCGGGTTCGCACTGGTCTACCCCACCATGGCAGCCGACTTGCTCGGTATCGGGCTCGTCATCGCCGCACTGGCGCTGCAGTACTTCCGCGGCCGGCCGGTGCCCGCGTAGCTTCGGAGACAATGTCGCGCATGAAATCCTTGCGCTTCATTCTGGCGACCGTTGTGATCGGCATCGCGTCGACTGCTCATTCCCAGACTGCCACAGTGCCGGAGTCACTCCCCAGCTGGGAAGTGCTGGAACAGGAAGGCACCCAACTCCAGGCCGCCGGCAACCATGCCAAAGCAGTGGAAGTGACGACCCGGGCCCTGGCGCTTGCCGAACAGTCAGCGAGCGAATCCCAACAGCTGAAAAGCCTGGTCCGGCTGGGGTCGGCATTGTGGAACACCAAACGGTATGCCGAAGCCGAACCCTACCTCTTGCGGGCACAGGCGCTCCAGGAGAAGACCGGTGCGACCGAGAGCCCGGAAATGGCGCGGATTCTCAACCTGCTCGGCATCACCTACTCCGGGCAGCAACGATTCGATCTCGCAGCCCCGCTTTACGCCCGTGCGCTGGCCATCCACCAGAAGAATTCAAACGAACGAAGCGCGGCGGTGGTTCTCCAAAATGTCGGCGAGATGTATGCGAAGCTCAAGCGCTTCGACGAAGCCGAGGTCGCCTATCGCCGCAGCATTTCCATCGTTGCAAGGTTGCAGGGCGGCGAGCACGCTGACGTGATGCGCTACCTGCTCGACCTGGGCGACATGTACCAGACCCAGGGGCGGCTGACTGATGCGCTGCAGGTCTACAACCGGATCGAGGAAGTCAGGTTCCGCAAGCTGGGGCCAAACCATTGGCAATACGCCGAGGCGCTGAACCGCCAGGGCGTCATCCACGCCAAGCAACGCCGGCCCGCAACGGCGGAACCCCTTTTCAGCAAGGCGATGACGATCTGGGAGCGGGCCCTTGGGCCGGACCACGGCTATGTGGCCCAGGCGCAGGACAACCTGGCCGGCGAACTGCTCAAGCTGCGCCAGTACGACCGGGCCGAAAAGCACTACGAAGCGGCGCTGAAGATCCGGGAGCGTGCTTTCGGCGCCGAGACCCTGCCCGTTGCCTATAGCCTGGTCGGCCTGACCAACACGCGAGTGCAGCAAAAACGCTATGCCGAGGCCGAAGCGCTCGCCATGCGATCGCTTGCCATCCGCGAAAAGCTGTTTGGTGCGGAGCACAGGGAAATCGCCTCCGGCCTGATGACGCTTGCAGCTGTCCATACCTGGCAACTGCGGCCCCACGACGCTCGCGCGGCCCACGAACGGGCGCTGGGCATATGGGAAAAGGCTTTGGGACCCACAACCCGGGATTTCGCGGCGCAGCTTGACACGGTTGCGGCTGCGCGCATGGCCCAGAAGGAGTGGGATGCCGCCGAAGCGACGTACCGGCGCGCCTTGGACATCCGGGAGTCGGCGCTGGGACCGCAGCATTGGGAAGTGGCAGTCAGCCTCGGTTCCCTGGGCGAGTTGTACCGCCAGCAGGGCGTACCGGAGAAGGCGGATGCGGCATTCGCGCGCGCGACCGACATCGTCGAAAAACTCTATGGCGCCGAACATCCCGAGCTGGCGGCACGGTTGATGACCCACGCGGTCGTGAAGATGAGCCTTCGCCAGTTCGACCAGGCCGACGGCATGGCGCAGCGGGCCTTCGAAATATTCCGGAAGACGAGCGGCGGCGAAACCCTGCTCATCGCAACGATGCAGGAGGCAATGGCACTGGCCTATTTCTCCGCGAACCAGCACGCCAAGGCGCTCACCAACCTGCAGCAGGCCGCGACGCTGCGGGAAAGGCTCCAGGGGCCCACTCACCTCGACGTCGCCAGCGCGCTCAACAACATGGCCGGCGCCGAGCATGCCCTCAAGCGGTATGCGGATGCAGAAAAGCACTACAACCAGGCGTTGCACATCCGCGAGCAGGCGCTGGGCAGCGAGCGCCCCGAAGTCGCCATGACCCTGACCGGCCTCGCCCGCCTGAACTTCGACCAGTGCCGGTATGACGCCGCGGATCCGCTGCACGAGCGCGCCCTCGGCATATTCAGGAAAACGCTCGGCGCCGACAGCCCATGGGTGGCAATCGGCCTGGAAGGTGTCGGGCAGGTGCAATGGAGCAAGGGAGACTTCGCGGCCGCGGAGGAATCGTTCAGGCGCTCGCTTTCCATCCGCGAGACCTCGTACGGCGCCGATAACCTGGCCGTCCTGCCGGCACTCCACTACCTGGCGATGCTGCATGCCGAACAGCGGCAATGGGCGCGTGCGCTTCCGATGCAGATGCGCGCCGTGGCCATCAGCGAAAAGAGGCACGGCGCCCAAAGCCTGGAGCTTGCCAACCAGCTGAGCTTCCTCAGCGGACTCTACTCAGGGCAAGGGGACCTCCCGACCGCGCAACTCATGTATGGCCGGGCACTCGCTATCGCGGTCACGGCGGTTGGCCCTGATCACCCCACCGTAGGATCGATACTGCACCTGGGCGGCCAGCTGCATCGCCGCATGGGCAAGCTCGAGGAAGCGCGTGCGCTCGTAGAACGGTCCCTGGAAATCCACAGGAAGCAGCCCGCGACGGGCGCGGGCGAAATTGTCCCCCTCCTGAACTCGTTGACCGGCATCCTGCGGGAGCAAAAACAGTTCGCGCTGGCCGAGGCAGTCAACCAGGAGGCGGCAGCCGTCGTGGAGAAGACGCTGGGGCGGAATCATCCGCAACTCGCCACGACACTGGCGGAACTCGCGGCATTGCGGGCATCGGAAAACGACTTGCCTGCAGGCACCGTCGCCCTGAATCGCGCAAGGCAGATCATCGACAAGGCCAATTCCGCCGGTGGCAGCGGCCTGTTGCGCTCGTTGCTGGTATGCCCCCGCATGCCGAAAGAAGAGCAAGGCGCCGATCTCTAGGCGCCAGCACCTGTATGTCGCGCGCCCATCCCGATCGACGTACGGCCACGGCGGCGCTGGCTGGCGCACTCTGGGCGCCGGCGTCATGGTGCCAGACCGCGGCTCGCGCCGCACCATGGCATGCCGACCGCCTTGCGCTTCTCGAAGCCCAATTGCGGGCCAACCCGAACATCCGGGCCCTGCTGATGGAGCGGCACGGGGCCGCCTTCACCCACTACCGGGCCGACACGACGCCGACAACGCGCGCCAACGTGGCGTCCATCACCAAGACCGTCGTATCACTGCTCGTGGGCATCGCGATCGGGCGCGGCCTCATCGCGAACGTGGATGAACCGCTGGCCGCTTTCTTCACGGAGCATGCACAAGGCCCGCACGCGGCCACGCTCCAGCGCGTCACCCTGCGCCACCTGCTCACGTTGACGCCCGGGTTCGAGCGCAGCGGGCTGGACGAGAACAGTGACTACATGGCTTTCACGCAGCGCTTTTACGGCCAGGGGCTGCTGCAGTACGCCCTTGGCCGGCGCATCGCCGAAGCGCCGGGCACGAAGTTCTACTACAGCAACATCGACGTGCACCTCGTTGCCATGGCGCTGGCGCGCCGGCTGAAAGTGCCGTTTGCCGAATTCGTGCGTGAGGCGCTGTTCCAGCCGCTGGGGATCGGGACCGTCGAATGGCCCGCCAGCAGCGATGGCATCCCCAATGGTGCTTCCGAGCTTCGCCTCAGCGCGGCGGAACTCATGCGGCTGGGACGGCTGATGCTCGATGGCGGCCGCTGGGAAGGCCGCCAGGTCGTGCCGCAACAATACCTGCGCGAAGCCACGACGCGCCAGGTCGCATCGGACGTGACGCCCAGGGGACCGGCCGCGTTGTGGGGCTACGGCTACCTGATCTGGCTGGCGTCAACGCCCGGCGACAACCTGCCCGCGTTCTACGCGGCCGGCTATGGCGGCCAGTTCATCTATGTGGTGCCGGCGCTGGAACTGGTGGTGGTGGCGACCACCGACCAGGTCTCACGCCAGGTTGCGGCGCAGACGGCGGCAATCATCCGCGACTTCGCCGTGCCTGCCGTGACCCGCTAGCCGGGCCTGCGCTCAAAACGCCGAAATCCCCGTCTGCGCGCGCCCGAGGATCAGCGCGTGGATGTCGTGAGTGCCCTCGTAGGTGTTCACCACTTCCAGGTTGACCAGGTGGCGCGCCACGCCAAACTCGTCGCTGATGCCGTTGCCGCCCATCATGTCGCGCGCCACGCGAGCGATGTCCAGCGCCTTGCCGCAGGAGTTGCGCTTCATGATGGAGGTGATCTCCACCGACGCCGTGCCTTCGTCCTTCATGCGGCCCAGGCGCAGGCAGCCCTGCAGGCCCATGGTGATTTCGGTCTGCATGTCGGCCAGCTTCTTCTGGATCAACTGGTTGGCCGCCAGGGGCTTGCCGAACTGCTTGCGGTCCAGCACGTACTGGCGGGCACGAAACCAGCAGTCCTCGGCCGCGCCCAGCGCGCCCCAGGCAATGCCGTAACGCGCTGAGTTGAGGCAGGTGAACGGGCCCTTGAGGCCGCGCACTTCGGGGAACGCGTTTTCCTCGGGGCAGAACACTTCGTCCATCACGATTTCGCCGGTGATGGAAGCACGCAGGCCAACCTTGCCCACGATCTTCGGCGCCGAAAGGCCCTTGGCGCCCTTGTCCAGGACGAAGCCGCGAATCGAACCCTCGTCGTCCTTGGCCCAGACCACGAACACGTCGGCGATGGGGCTGTTGGTGATCCACATCTTCGAACCAGACAGGCTGTAGCCGCCTGGCACTTTCTTGGCCCGCGTGACCATGCTGTTGGGATCGGAGCCGTGGTTGGGCTCGGTGAGCCCGAAGCAACCAATCCATTCGCCCGTGGCCAGCTTCGGCAGGTACTTCTGCTTGGTGGCTTCGTTCGCGAACTCGTTGATCGGAACCATCACGAGCGACGACTGCACGCTCATCATCGAGCGGTAGCCGGAATCGACGCGCTCCACTTCGCGCGCCACCAGGCCGTAGCAGACGTAGTTCAGGCCCGCACCACCGTATTGCTCGGGGATGGTCGCACCCAGCAAGCCGAGTTCCCCCATCTCGCGAAAGATCGCGGCATCGGTTGTTTCGTTGCGAAACGCCATGGTCACCCGGGGCAGGAGCTTTTCCTGGCAATAGGAAGCCGCGGCGTCGCGCACCTGGCGTTCGTCGTCGGTGAGTTGCTGGTCCAGCAGCAGCGGGTCAGCCCAGTTAAACGATGCTTTCACGTTGATCTCCATCCATCCAGAAGTTGTCGAATGCCGCCGTGGTGCGCCGGCACAGGTTCTGGACCCGATTCTCGCCGAATCTGGAGGTGGAAATCCTCAAGCCGCTGCCCTGCCTGTCACGCAAATGCCAGGTCACCCGCGACGATCTTCTCGTCCACGGTGCCCATCAAGGTCAGCTCGCCCACGGTGATGCCCGCGCCGCCTGCCTCGATATATTCATAGATTGCCGAGCTGTTGTCGTCATTGACGACAAAAAATGCCACAGCGCCGACGCTGCCATTGGTCCACACCGCCCCGGCGTTGATCGCCGCGGCCGACGCGGCAATGCTGTCGGCCACGCTCGACAGGCCGGTCGCCAGGAAGTAGACGTTGCCGGCCTCCACGGTGAGATTTCCCGACACTGTCGTCGTCGACGAGTCGGATGTCATCAGCGCGACGTCGATCTTGTCGACGCCAGTCGTGAACCCGGTGACCACGTCGCTGCCGTTGAACAGGGCACTGCCCTCGAAGACGACCGTGTCCATGACGCTGTCGACGCCCAGGTCGATCGAGTCGCCGCCGGAGCCGCTCACGACCAGGTCGGCGCCTGCGCCGGACCTGATGATGTCGTTGCCGGCGCCGCTGCCGATGGCGTCATTGCCCGAGCCCGTGGTGATGGTGTCGTTGCCGGTGCCCGTCGCCACCTGGTTGGTGCCGTCGCCGGCATCCACCGTGTTGTTGCCGTCGCCAGCGAACACCATGTCATTGCCACCGCCAGTGGTGATGCTGTCATTGCCGCCCACGGTGGTCACGGTGTTGTTGCCGCTGCCCGTCGTGATCGTGTCATCACCGCCCAGGCCATTGATGCTGAAGTCACCAGCACCGATCGTGTAGGTGTCGTTGGCCGAGGTCAGGTTGATCTCGTGCTGGCCGCTGCCCGGCGTCATCGCCGCGATGGCTTCATCGACGGATGTATGGCTGGACGTGACGGTTGCAATCACGCTGTGCAGCTCGCCAAGGTTGGTTTCCGGGGTGGCCAGGTCCACGGAGTAGTACAGGGCCACCTCGGTTTCGTTGTTCAGGAGCGCCTTGGCACTGGCGAATTCGGGCAGGGATGTGCCATCGAGCGCCACGGTGGCCTCGAAAATGACCTGGCCCTTGTTCATGCCGGCCTGCACCCTGGCCACGATGAAGTCCACCGCCGTGGCGTTGCCTTGCAGGCCCAGGGGCGTCAGGAAGCCAGCCGCAAAGGCAGTGGCAGACTGCGAGACCGGATAGAGCGACTTGAAGATGGCTGTGTTGCTTGCTTCGACGGCCAGTGCGGCCAGGTTGTGGCCGTTGGCCTCGTAGGCCGACGTCAGGGTCGACAGGTAGGTCGCGCCGGGCGCCGCGTCGAACATGGCGACGGTGAGTTTGATGATGTTGGTCCGCTCTTGCGTGGTGATGGTCATGAGGTTTCTCGCTGGTTGATGAACGTAGCCGAGCACCCAATGCACCTGACCATCAACCAACTTAGCTCAGCAATCAACCGCGTGGTGTAAGGCAATCGCGTCTTTACCAAACCACTACATGCGCAATGTAAGGGCTTTAGGCGGGCAGGACCGCCGTTGCCTCGATCTCCACCTTGGCCCGATCCTCGATCAGCGCCGTCACCTGCACCGCGGTCATCGCGGCGTTGTAGGAGCCGATGATTTCGCGAAATGCCTGCCCGATCTCGCGCGACGCAGCCAGGTATTCGCGCTTGTCGGTCACATACCAGGTCATGCGCACGATGTGCTCGGGCTTGCCGCCCGCCTCGCGCAGCACGTCGGCGATGTTCTGCAAGGCCTGGCGGGCCTGGCCCGCGAAATCGTCGGTGTGGAACACGCCCTGCGCGTCCCAGCCGATCATGCCGGCGATGAACAGCATCCTGCCGCTCGCAGCGACACCATTCGAATAGCCCTTGGGGCGCGGCCAGCCGGCCGGGAGGATCACTTCCATGATGTTTCTTTCAAGAGCTCGCGCGCGATGATGAGTTGTTGCACTTCGGTGGCGCCTTCGTAGATGCGCAGGGACCGGATTTCGCGATACAGGCGTTCCACGGTCTCGCCGCTGACCACGCCCTGGCCACCGAACATCTGGACAGCGGCATCGATGACCTGCTGCGCCCCTTCGGTGGCGGTGAGCTTGGCCATGGCTGCTTCCTTGGTCACGCCCTGCCCCTGGTCCCGCTGCCAGGCCGCACGGTAGATCAGCAGGGCCGAGCTGTCGACGGTGGTCGCCATCTGGGCCAGCTTGGCCTGCGTCAGCTGGAAATCGGACAGCACCTGGTTGAACATCTTGCGGGTGGTGGCGCGGCGCAGCGCCTCGTCCAGGGCCCGGCGCGCAAACCCCAGTGCGGCGCCCGCGACGGAGGTGCGGAACACATCCAGCGTGCGCATGGCCACCTTGAAGCCTTCGCCCGCGCCGCCCACCCGCTGGGTGAGCGGAATGCGGCAGTTGGTAAAGCGGAGTTTGGCCAGCGGGTGCGGGGCAATCACGTCGATGCGCTCGGCGATCTCAAAGCCCGGCGTGCCGGCATCGACGATGAAAGCCGAGATGCCACGCGCGCCCGGCGCTTCACCGGTGCGGCAGAACACCACGTAGAAATCGGCAATGCCGCCGTTGGAGATCCAGGTCTTCTCGCCATTGAGGACGGCATGGTCACCGTCGATGTGCGCGTTGCATTGCATCGACGCAACGTCGGAACCCGCTTCAGGTTCGGAAAGCGCGAAAGCAGCGATGGCTTCGCCCTTCACCACACGCGAGAGATAGCGCTCCTTCTGCTCCGGTGTGCCCTGCAGGCTGATCGCACCCGAGCCCAAGCCCTGCATGGCAAAGGCGAAGTCCGCCAGCCCGCTGTGCCGCGCCAGCGTCTCACGAATCAGGCAAATGGCACGGGTGTCGATCGCCTCTTCGGCACCATACGGCTTGCCGCCAACGGCGTGGCGCAGCCAACCCGCTGCGCCCAGCGAGCGCACCAGCGCCCGGCACTCGGTATCGACGTCGGCGCTGTGGTCATGGGGAATGTTTTGCGTGGCCCAGGCATCGAGTTCTCGGGCCAGCACGCGGTGCCGCTCCTCGAAGAACGGCCAGGCCAGGTAGTGGGTGTCGCTCATGATGCCCTCAGTTGCCTTCGAAGCGCGGCTTCTGCTTGGCCACGAACGCGTTGTAGGCCCGGGAGAAATCTTCGGTCAGCATGCAGATGGCCTGGGCCTGCGCCTCCGCCTCGATCGCCTGTTCGATGGTCATGGCCCATTCCTGATGGAGCATGGTCTTGGTGATGCCGTTGGCGAAGGTCGGGCCCTGCGCCAGGTCGCGCGCCATCGCCTGCGCATCGGCCAGCAGCGCTTCCGGTGCGCAGAGCCTGTTGAAGAAGCCCCAGCGCTCTCCCTCCTCGCCGCCGAGCGAACGCCCGGTGAACAGCAGCTCGCTCGCCCTGCCCTGCCCGATGATGCGCGGCAGGATGGCGCAGGCGCCCATGTCGCAGCCGGCCAGGCCGACGCGGTTGAAGAGGAAAGCCGTCTTGCTGCGTGCCGTACCCAGTCGCAAGTCGGACGACATCGCCACGATCGCGCCGGCGCCGGCGCAGACCCCATCCACTGCGGCCACGATGGGCTGCGGACAGGCGCGCATGGCCTTGACCAGGTCGCCGGTCATGCGTGTGAACATCAACAGTTCCGGCGCTTCCAGCTTCACCAGCGGGCCGATGATCTCGTGCACATCCCCGCCGGAACAGAAGTTGTCGCCTGCGCCGAAGATGACGATCGCATGCACGTCGGTCGCATACTTGAGCTGGCCGAACAAGTCACGCAGTTCAGCGTAGGACTCGAAGGTCAACGGGTTCTTGCGCTCCGGCCGGTTCAAGGTGACGGTGGCCACCGCGTCCTTCACTTCCCACAGGAAGTGGGTGGCCTTGTAGCCGGCCAGCGCCTTGCGGTTGCCGGCGGCCAGCGCCGGGTCCACGCGATCGGGTTCGTTCATAGCTTCTCCTCTTGTTGCGGCGCGGCCGCCATCGCCTTCTCGCGTTCCAGGTTGCGCTCCAGTTGCGTCTTGCCGGACTTGTACTGGTGCGGCCATTGCACGTCGGTGTAGCCGATCTTCGCGGCCTCCAGCAGGGTCCACGACGGGTTGGCCAGGTGCGGCCGTGCGACAGCACACAGGTCGGCGCGCCCCGCGGCAATGATGCTGTTCACATGGTCGGCTTCGGAGATCGCGCCCACGGCAATCGTGGCGATACCGGCCTCATTGCGCACCCGGTCCGCAAAGGGCGTCTGGTACATGCGGCCGTACACCGGCTTTTGTGCCTTGCTGACCTGGCCGGAGGAGCAATCGATCATGTCGGCGCCGGCCGCCTTGAATGCCTTGCCCATGGCCACCGCGTCGTCCGGGGTGATGCCGCCTTCGACCCAGTCGTGCGCCGAGATGCGCACCGACATCGGCAGGTGCTGCGGCCAGGCCGCGCGCATGGCGGAAAACACTTCCAGCGGGTAGCGCAGCCGGTTCACCAGCGAGCCGCCGTACTCGTCGGTGCGCTGGTTGGTCAGCGGCGAAATGAAGCTCGACAGCAGGTAGCCGTGCGCGCAATGCAGTTCCAACCAGTCGAACCCGGCTTCGGCGGCCAGGCGCGTGCTGTGCACGAAGTCGTCGCGCACGCGATCCATGTCGGCACGGGTCATGGCGTGCGACCAGTCGCTCACGCCGTCGAGGTATTGCTGCGGTGAAGCCGAGATCAGCGGCCAGTTGCCAGCTTCCAGCGGCTGGTCTTCACCGTCCCACGGCGCCCGGGTCGAACCCTTGGCGCCCGCATGGCCCAACTGCATGGCGATCTTCGAGTCGGTATTGGCGTGCACGAAGTCCACGATGCGCTTCCAGCCATCGCGTTGCGCCTCGCTCCACAGGCCGGGGCAGCCGGGCGTGATCCGTGCGTCGGGCGTCGGGCAGGTCATCTCCGCGAACACCATCCCCGCGCCGCCCATGGCGCGTGCGCCGAGGTGCACCAGGTGGTAGTCGGCCGGCAAGCCGTCCACGCAGGAATACTGCGCCATGGGTGAGACCACCACTCGGTTCTTGAGCGTGACACCGCGCATCGTGAAGGGCGTGAACATGGGCGGCACCGGCTGCTGCCGTGCCGAGCGCTGCAGGCCCGAGCGCAACGCCATCCAGTCTTCGTAGCCTTCGACGTATGCCTTGTCGCGCAGGCGCAGGTTCTCGTGGCTGATGCGCTGGCTTCGCGTGAGCAGCGAATAGGCGAACTGCTCCGGGGGCAGGTGCGCATAGCGCTCCACGTTCTCGAACCATTCCGTGGAATTGCGCGCGGCGTTCTGGATCTTGAGCACCTCGATGCTGCGGACGGCCTGGTAGTCCTGCAACGCCTGCGCCAGGTCGCCCGGCGAGCGGCCGATGCAGCGTGCCAGCTCGATCGAGTCTTCCAGAGCCAGTTTGGTACCCGAGCCGATGGAGAAGTGCGCCGTGTGGGCAGCATCGCCCATCAGTACCACCGGCGCATTGCCGTTGTGATGCACCCAGGCATCGCAGACGACGCGCGGAAAGCGGATCCACTGGGCCGAACCGCGCAAGTGCGACGCGTTCGACATCAGCTTGTGGCCGTCAAGGTACTTGGCGAACAGGTTCTCGCAGAACGCAATCGACTCTTCCTTCTCCATGCGGTCCAGTCCCGCGGCCGCCCACACGCTCTCCGGCGCCTCGACGATGAAGGTGGAAGTGTCGCCGTCGAACTGGTAGGCGTGGGCCTGGAACCAGCCCCATTCGGTCTGCTCGAAAGCGAAAGTGAAAGCCTCGAACTTCTTGTGCGTGCCCAGCCAGACGAAGCGGCATTTGCGCAGGTCGATGTCGGGCTTATAGGTGGCTGCGTATTTGGTGCGGATGCGGCTGTTCAGGCCATCGCTGGCGATGATGAGATCGGCATCGGCATACAGCGTGTCGTCCTGCACGTCGGTTTCGAACACCAGCTTGACGCCCAGTTCTTCACAGCGCTTTTGCAGGATGTTGAGCAGGCGCTTGCGGCCGATGCCGCAGAAACCATGGCCACCGGAACGTTCCTTGTGCCCCCGTATGTTGACCTCGATGTCGTCCCAGTGGTTGAAGGCGCCGAGAATTTCGGACGCGGTTTCCGGGTCGGCCGCCTGCAGGTTGCCCAGCGTCTGGTCGGAAAACACCACGCCCCAGCCGAAGGTGTCGTAGGGCTTGTTGCGCTCGACCACCGTCACCTCGTGCGCCGGGTCCTGCTTCTTCATCAGGAGCGCGAAGTACAGGCCGGAGGGGCCGCCGCCTATGCACACGATGTTCATGATCGCTCCAACCTAATTAATTTAAGTTTAAAGCATTTGGGCGGACGTGTCACCCCGGGTTCGCCCCCTGCCTCAGGCCGCCCGGGCCACCTTGTCGTGGGCCAGCGCCATCACGTCACGCGGGTGCAGGTCCTTCAGGCGATGATCACTCCAGACCTGCCGCCAGCGCCGCGCGCCCGGCAGGCCATTGCGCAGGCCCAGCATGTGGCGCGCAATGGAACTCCACGGCGTGCCATGGGCGGCCTTCTCCCGCACCATGTACTCGGTCATCAGCTCTTCCACCGATTCGCGCGTGAGGCCGTTTTCCGGCTCCCCGAAGTACGCCGCGTCCCAGCCGGCCAGCCACCAGGGGTTGTGGTACGCCTCGCGCCCGATCATCACGCCGTCCACTTCACCGAGCTGGCCCGCCACCTGCTCGTCGGTGGTAATGCCGCCGTTGACGGCGAACGTGAGGTGCGGAAAGTCGCGCTTGAGCCGGTGCACGGTCTCGTAGCGAAGCGGCGGCACTTCGCGGTTCTCTTTGGGCGACAGGCCCTTGAGCCACGCGTTGCGGGCGTGAACCAGGAACACCTCGCAGCCCGCCTGGCTCACCGTGCCCACGAAGTCACGCACGAATTCGTAGCTCTCGCCCTTGTCGATGCCGATGCGGTGCTTGACAGTGACCGGCAGGTCGACTGCGTCCACCATGGCCTTCACACAATCGGCCACCAGTTGCGGCTCAGCCATGAGGCAGGCGCCGAAGGAGCCGCGCTGCACCCGTTCGCTGGGGCAGCCGCAGTTCAGGTTGATTTCGTCGTAACCCCATTGCTTGCCCAGCTTCGCCGAGTGCGCCAGCTCGCCCGCGTCGCTGCCGCCGAGCTGCAGCGCGACCGGATGCTCTTCCGCATTGAAGTCCAGGTGGCGTGGCACGTTGCCGTGCACCAGCGCGCCGGTGGTCATCATCTCGGTGTAGAGCAGCGTGTGACGGCTGAGCAGGCGGTGCAGGTAGCGGCAGTGCCTGTCAGTCCAGTCCATCATCGG
>DATHWV010000209.1:0-1755 GCA_035460205.1 Ramlibacter sp. | reverse complement strand
CCAGCGCTACTGGGGCACGCCCATCCCGATCATTCATTGCGAAGAGCACGGGGCCGTGCCGGTGCCCGAAAAGGACCTGCCGGTCGTGTTGCCGCAGGACTGCGTGCCGGACGGTTCGGGCAACCCGCTGAACAAGCGCGAGGATTTCCTGGCCTGCAAGTGCCCGGTGTGCGGCAAGCCGGCGCGCCGCGAGACCGACACGATGGACACCTTCGTCGATTCGGCGTGGTACTACATGCGCTATTGCGACCCCAAGAACGACACCGCGATGGTGGGCGAGGGTGCGAATTACTGGATGCCGATGGACCAGTACATCGGCGGCATCGAGCACGCCATCCTGCACCTGCTCTACGCGCGCTTCTGGACCAAGGTGATGCGCGACCTGGGCCTGGTGAAGGCCGACGAGCCGTTCACCAAGTTGCTGACGCAAGGCATGGTGTTGAACGAGGCTTTCGTGCGCACCGGGGACAAGGCGGGCAAGCACTACTACTGGGCGCACGACCTGGACATCGAGCGCGACGAACATGCCAAGGTGATCTCGGCCAAGGCGAAGGACGATGGCCTGCCGGTGACCTACGAAGGCTGGACCACCATGTCCAAGTCCAAGAACAACGGCGTGGACCCGCAGGACCTGATCGAGAAGTACGGCGCCGACACCGCGCGCCTGTACACCATGTTCACCGCGCCGCCCGAAGCCACGCTGGAGTGGAACGACGCCGCGCTGGAAGGCTCGTTCCGGTTCCTGCGCCGGGTCTGGAATTTTGGCCACAAGCTGGGTGAGGGCGATGCGGCGCCGGTGGCGAAACTCGGCAAGCAGGCCAAGGCGCTGCGTTTCGAGATCCATTCGGTCCTGAAGCAGGTGGACTACGACTACCAGCGCATGCAGTACAACACCGTGGTCTCGGGCGCGATGAAATTGCTCAACGCGCTGGAGGATTTCAAGGGCGCGTCCGAAGAGGGCGCGCAGGCCGCGGTGCGCGAAGGCTTCGGCATCCTGCTGCGTGTGCTGTACCCGGTCACGCCGCACATCGCGCAGGAACTGTGGCAGGCACTGGGCTATGCGAAGCAGGGCGAGTTGCTCGATGCGCCCTGGCCGAAGGTCGAGGAAGAAGCGCTCAAGCAGGACGAGATCGAGCTGGTGCTGCAGGTCAACGGCAAGCACCGGGGCTCGGTGCTGGTGCCCGCGACGGCCACGAAGGAAGAGATCGAGAAGCTGGCCGTGGCCAGCGAGGCCTTCACCCTGCATGCGGCAGGCGCCACGCCGAAGAAGGTGATCGTTGTTCCGGGGCGCCTTGTGAACGTGGTGATCTGACATGAACGCTCGCCGCGCCCTGCTGCTTTGCCTCGCAGTCACGCTGTCTGCGTGCGGCTTCCAGCTGCGGCAGGCGCCCACGTTCGCGTTCCAGACGATCTACATCGGCTCGGCGCCAAGCTCCTCGCTGGGCAATGAACTCAAGCGCACGATCGCCTACAGCGATGGCCTGACGGTGGTGGAAGCCGCGGGCCTGCCCACGACACATGTGGTGCTGGAAGTGCTGACCGACCAGCGGGAGAAGGTCGTCGTGGGCGTCAGTGCCTCGGGCCAGGTGCGCGAGTTCCAGTTGCGCACGCGCCTGAAATTCAAGCTGCGCACGCCCGCGGGCAAGGAGCTGATCCCCGAAACCGAGTTGCTGCAGCAGCGCGACATCAGCTTCAACGAATCGGCGGTGCTGGCCAAGGAGGCCGAGGAAAACCTGTTGTACCGCGACATGCAGA
>DATHWV010000208.1:0-4272 GCA_035460205.1 Ramlibacter sp. | reverse complement strand
GGCTCGTGCCTGAACGCAACGCCGGCCACCGGCTTGCGCGAGTGGTAGCGGATGTCCAGGTCAAAGCCGATCGCGCGCTTCGCGATGGCCTGCCCGATGCGCCCCAGCCCGGCGATGCCCAGTTTCTTGCCGCTGACGCGCGTTGCCAGCGGGAACTGGCCCTTGAGCCAGTCGCCGCGCCGGACGAAACGCTCGGAGGCGCTCAGGCCGCGTGCCGCGTCGATCAGCAGGCCCATCGCGGTGTCGGCCACGCAGTCGTTCAATACATCGGGCGTGTTGCTGACCGGGATGCCGCGCTGCGTGGCTGCCGCCACATCGACCGTGTCGTAACCCACGCCGAAATGGGTGATGGCCTTCAGGTTGGGCAAAGCGTCCATCAACGCTGCGTCGGCGCCGTTCTTGGAGGTGGTCACCAGCGCCTGGAACCTGCTGCCATGCGCGGCAAGGAAAGCCTTGGGGTCGGCCTCCTTCGCCAGCGAGTGGGTTTCAAATTGGGCTGCCAGCGCAGCTTCGAGTGCGGGCATCACGCTGCCCGCCTGCAGGACGGCGCGGCTCATTGCGCGGCCACCGATTGCCGGCGCGGGACAGCAGCGTGATTGCGCGCCAGCAGGTCCATGGCGATCGGTCGCAGCTTGTCCAGCAGGCTCTCGTCCTCGATGGCCGAGAGAAACTCGCCCAGCGATCCCGTGGGCGCGATGCCCGCGAGGTCCACAGCGGCATGCAGCACACGGATCGGCGAGTGCGCGTCGCGTGCATCCTCGAGCGGGATGAACCATTCGCGCAGCGACTTCGCCGTGACGTCGTCATGGGCGAGCAAGGACTCGCGAATCAGGTTGGACAGCGCAGGCGCCACGCAGGTGGAGCCGGAGGTGAACGCGCGCAGGCCGAAACCACGGAAGTGATCGATCACCGGCCGCTCGCCGATGCCGCTGATGATGCGCTCCGGCCCCATGCGTTCCACCAGGTCCGCCAGCACGGCGTCGTTGCGCGGGTCCTTTCGCACGATGGCGTACTTCACGGCGCAGACCGCGCCGTCCTCTACCAGCGCGGCGAGCTCGGCGTTGTTGATATAGCCCTCGTCCTTCACGTAGGCGATCACCGGGCGGCCATAGCTGCTCGCCAGTTTGGCGATGCCACGCGCGACCCCGGCCGGGTTGGCGGGAAACCGCAGCGGCAAAACCATCGCGGTTGGGAATGGACGTTCGCGCAGCAATGCGATCTGCTCGGCGGCCTTGCCGTAGTCGGCCCCGACCGAAGGAATCAGCCAGTCGTCGTCAGCCAGCAAGACCGTGAGGATGTCCAGCACGCGACCGAGCTCCGCAACGCCCAGGTTGTAGAAGTTGGCGTTGCCGCCGTACATGAAGGTGGTCACCTTGCCGTCGCGCAGGAAGTTCAGCAGTTGCCGGTTGGCATGCGGGTTGATGCTGCCGTCTGCATGGCGCGGCATCGGGGGAACGGAGATGACCGACGCGCGCAGGTCGGCGGTGGTGACGGGTGAAGTCTTCAAGGTGGTTTCCGGGGAAAGGTAATGAAATAGCTTGTTTGACAACTTTACCTATAAGAGGAAAAGTTGTAAACCAATTCCACCCCGCCCACCCTTGGGCTTTTCCCCTAGCGGTCGAGGTGGCGGTCCAGCAGGCGGTTGCGCGCCTGGTCGAGGTGGTAGCGCATCGCGATGCCGGCGCTTTCCGCGTCGCCGACGCGGATGGCATGGACGATTCGGTCATGCTCATCCAGCACGCGCTCGCGCCGCTTCTCGGAAGCTTCGCGTGTCAGCGACAGCGTGACGTTCATCCCGCCCTTCACGCGTTCGGACAGCTGGTCGAGCGAATCGACCAGCACGCCATTGCCCGAAGCCACCGCGATGGCGCGATGGAAGGCGTAGTCCGCTTCCTTGGCGGCCACACCATGACCGAAGGCTTCGGCCAGCGCGTCGCGCGCGTGCTCGATCACGCGAACCTGTTCGTCGGTGCGGTTGCGTGCGGCCAGCTTTGCGGAAAGCTCCTCCACCGCCATGCGCAATTCCATCACCTGCAGGACTTCGTGCAGGCTGACCTGCGTGGTGAGCTCGGCCACGCGCTGCGAGGGGCTGCGCTGCACGTAGGTGCCCGATCCCTGGCGCGCGATCACCACGCCGTCGGTCTGCAGGCGCTGGAGCGCTTCACGTACGACCGGCCGTGACACCGCAAAGCGCTGCGCCAGCTGGTTTTCGGTGGGCAGCCGGTCTCCCGCCGAGAAGCGCCCGGCCATGATCTCGTTGAGCAGCTGGCCGTAGATGGCGTCAGACAGGCGCGGCCGCTCGATCGGGGAGGGAGGGAGGTCCAGGGCAGTCATGCGCGGCAGGCGGTGCGATTCATTCTACAAAGGTGGTAACCGTGATACCTAGGTGACATCGAGAGGGTGACTCCCGATAGGCGGCGCCGCGGCTTTTCGCTCCAATGGCGGCTGCCTTCAACCCAGGAGTACCCATGCGCCGCCGTCAACTCGTCCAGCTCGCTGCCGCCAGCATCGCCGCCCCGTCGTTCAGCGCATTGGCGCAAGCCTTCCCGGCCAAGCCGATCAAACTGATGATCGCGTTTGCCGCGGGCGGCCCAACCGACATCACCATGCGCCAGCTCGCGGACATCGCGTCGAGGATTCTTGGCCAGACAGTGATCGTCGAGAACAAGCCCGGCGCCGGAGGCACCTTGCCGGCGCAGGCCCTGCAGACCGCCCAGGCCGACGGCTACACGCTGGCGCAAATTCCGCTGGGCGTGTTCCGCCTGCCGTATACCACCAAGATCACCTGGGACCCGGTCAAGGACATCAACTACGTCATCAACCTGACGGGCTACGCCTTCGGCATCGTGGCGCCAGTGGACGGTCCGTTGAAGACCTGGGCCGATTTCGTGGCCTACGCCAAGGCCAACCCCGGCAAGCTCAGCTACGGTTCGACGGGCACGCTGACCAGCCCCCACCTCACCACAGAGCTGATCGCGCAGAAGCTCGGCATCCAGCTCAATCACATCCCCTACAACGGCAGCGCGCCGCTAAACCAGGCGCTGATGGGCGGCCACGTGATGGCCGGCGCCGACTCCACCGGGTTCGCGCCGCTGATCGCCACCGGCAAATTCAAGGTGCTCAACACCTGGGGCGAAAAGCGGCTGGCGAAATTTTCCGACGCGCCTACGCTCAAGGAACTGGGCATCGACATCGTGCAGAACTCGCCCTTCGGCATCGGGGCGCCGCGCGACACGCCTCGCGATGTCGTCGCGAAACTGCATGACGCCTTCAAGAAGGCCATGGAAGACCCGGGCTACGTACAGGCGCTCGACAAGTACGACATGTTGCCCATGTACATGAGCTCGGCGCAGTACAGCAAGTTCGCGCAGGAAACCTTCGCCACCGAGAAGGCCCTGGTGGAGAAGCTGGGCCTGGCCAAGCCCAGCTGAGGCCTAGGCGCGGAGGTGCGCCCCGGTCAGAAGGCGCGCCACTTCCGCAAAACCCGCGCCGCCTTCTTCCGCGGTCACCCAGGCCGGTGCCTGGCCGGGCGGCAATCCAAAGCGCTTCACGTTGGCCACGCCCACCGCGTTGGGCAGGTACGCGAACATCGGCACATCGTTGGGCGAGTCGCCCACGAACACGCATCGTTCGCGTTCGGCGGCCAGTTCCATGCCATAGCGCTCGCGCATCAGTAGGTGCGCCATGCTCAGCTTGTCGTAGTCGCCGAACCAGCCGTTCACGTGGATGGAGCTGACCTTGGCGGTCATGCCCGCCTGTTCCATCAATTCAACGATGCGCGCCACCGCGCTGTCCGGCAACGGCGAAACGTCTTCGCAGAAGTCGACGGCCAGGTCGTACTGGCGGCAGAACTGGTCGGAGGCGATGGCGCAGCCCGGCACTTCGCGCAGGATCGTCTCGCGCACCTGGTCCATGCGCTTCGCATTCAACGCACGTTGTGCTTCTTCGAACACATGGCGCGTGCGCAGCTTGCGCGCCGCGGCGTCGTACCAGGCGTAGAAGGCGCCGTTCTCGCCGATCACCGCGTCCACCGGCCACATGCGTGCGATGTGGTCGCACCAGCCGGCGGGCCTTCCAGTGACCAGCACCACGCGCAGGCCGGCGTCACGCAGTTCCTGCAGCGCGGCATACGCGGGCACGGTGAGTTGGCCTTCGGTGGTCAGCGTGTCGTCGATGTCGCTGAGCACGGTGTGGATCGAAGCCGCCACCGGCGTGGGCATCTGGTTCAAGGGCCGCATCGTTCGCTACTCGGATCAGTTGCCGTTGTGCAGG
>DATHWV010000207.1:0-9762 GCA_035460205.1 Ramlibacter sp. | reverse complement strand
CGCAGGTTGTAGGGAATGCCGTCGTCACCCTTCAGGTCCACGTAGAAGGTGTCCTGCATGGAACGCGCCGGATGGTTGGGCGGGTTGTTCAGCGAGGTGAAGCTGTGCCAGTCGCTCTCGATCTCCGGGCCGTCGGCCACGTCGAAACCCATGCTGGCGAAAATGCCCTCGATCCGCTCCAGCGTGAGGCTGACCGGGTGCAGGCCACCGGGTTCGCGCACGCGTCCCGGCAGCGAAACGTCGAGCGCTTCGGCTTTCAGCTGGATGTCCAGCTCGGCATCGGCCAGGGCCTGGCGCCGATCGTTGAGCGCGGATTCAATCGCCTGCTTGGCGGCATTGATCGCCGCACCGCGCGTTTTCTTCTCCTCGACGCTGAGCGCGGCCATGCCCTTCATCAGCTCGGTGATGCGGCCGGCCTTGCCGGTGAATTGCGCCTTGGCGTTTTCGAGGTCGGCAGGCGCGCTCGCCGCGGCAAATGCCTGGCGGGCGCTCTCGACGATGGAATCCAGCTCGTTGTTTGTCATCTTGGGAAAAAAACAGGGCTAGAAAAAAAGAAGGGCTAGCGCGCAAGCCCTAGCCCTGTCCTTGTGGGTTGCACCGGGTGTCATCTCTGACACCCACCGTGAACTCAAGCAGCCAGCTTGGCCTTGACTTGCTCCACGATGCCGGCAAAAGCCGCCTTGTCGTGCACGGCGATGTCCGCCAGCACCTTGCGGTCGATCTCGATGCCGGCCTTGCGGATGCCGTTGGCGAACTGGCTGTACGTCAGGCCACATTCACGGGCGGCCGCGTTGATACGGGCGATCCAGAGTTGACGGAAAACGCGCTTCTTGGCACGGCGGTCACGGTAGGCATATTGCCCGGCCTTCATCACCGCTTCTTTGGCGATGCGGAAAACGTTGCCGCGGCGGCCGCGGAAGCCCTTGGCGAGGGCGAGAACTTTCTTGTGGCGGGCGCGAGCCGTTACACCACGTTTGACGCGAGGCATGTGATTTCTCCTTGTTCGTCGGTGTTAGATGCCACGGCCGGGCAGCATGGCGGACATCGAAACCATGTTGGTTTCATGAACGCCTGTCGGGCCCCGCAGGTGACGCTTGTTTTTGGTGGTCTTCTTGGTCAGGATGTGACGCTTGAAGGCTTGGCCGCGCTTGACGGTACCACCGGGACGAACGCGGAAACGCTTTTTCGCGCCGCTCTTGGTCTTCATCTTGGGCATTGAATGCTCCGTTTACGTTGTGCTCGTGAGGCGTCGCGGAAACTGTTCCGCGCCTTGTTGGCCCCGAGACACTTCTTTTTGCGAGTCTCTCAACTCGCCGTCATCGCCCCCGTGAGGGAGCTCTGATTCCTTACGCTGAAGCCGACTGTGGGGCGGCTTCGGCGGCGGGCTTTACAGCCACTTTCTTCTTGCCCGGCGCGATCATCATGATCATCTGCCGGCCTTCCAGCTTGGGAAACTGCTCGATGATGATGATGTCCGCCAGCTCATCGCGAATGCGGTTCAACAACGCCATTCCCAGTTCCTGGTGCGTGATCTCGCGGCCCCTGAAGCGCAGCGTGATCTTGCACTTGTCGCCTTCGGCCAGGAAGCGCCTGATATTGCGCATCTTGATGTTGTAGTCACCGTCGTCGGTGCCTGGCCGGAATTTGACTTCCTTGATCTCGATGACCGTCTGCTTCGCTTTCGCTTCCGCTGCCTTCTTCTGTTCCTGGTACTTGAACTTGCCGTAGTCCATCAAACGGCACACCGGCGGATTAGCCGTGGCGGCAATTTCAACCAGGTCAACGTCCAGCTCGCCCGCCATTCGCAAGGCTTCCGCCAGGCTCACGATCCCCAAGGGTTCGTTCTCGGGCCCCGAGAGGCGGACTTCCGGGGCCATGATTTCCCGGTTCAGGCGGTGCTTGCGTTCCTCGCGTTGGCGGCGGTCGCGAAATTCAGTAGCGATGGTCCAAATCCTTCTATAACGTTGCTATCCAATTGATAGCGAAACTGCGGCAATGGGCGCGGGCAAGAGCCTCATTCGTTGAAATTCAGCTTTTGTTTCGGATGTCTTGCGCGATTCTCTGGGAGAAGGCGTCCACTGACATCACGCCGAGGTCCTGGTTGCCACGGGCGCGCACTGCGACAGCACCGGCCGCCATCTCCTTGTCACCTATGACCAGGATGTACGGCAGCTTCTGCATCGAATGCTCCCGTATTTTATACGTTATTTTCTCATTGCGCAGGTCTAGCTCTACCCTAAGCCCTTGATTTTGCAGAGTTTTGGCCACTTCCCGGGCGTAATCGGCCTGGGAATCCGTGATATTGAGCACCACAACCTGTACCGGGGCCAGCCAGGCCGGCAGCGCGCCGGCGTGGTTTTCGATCAACATCCCGATAAATCGCTCCAGGCTGCCCACGATCGCCCGGTGCAGCATGACCGGATGGGCCCGGCCGCTCGATTCGGTCACATATTCGCCGCCCAGGCGCTCCGCCGTGTTGAAGTCGACCTGCATCGTGCCGCATTGCCATTGGCGGCCCAGGGCATCCTTGAGCGTGTATTCGATCTTGGGGCCGTAAAAGGCCCCGTCGCCGGGCGAAACCACGAAATCCACGCCCGAACGGCGCAGCGCCTCCATGACGGCGTGCTCGGCCTTGTCCCAGAGCTCGTCCGAACCGACCCGGTTTTCAGGGCGCGTCGCCACCTTGTAGAGGATGTCCGTGAAACCGAAATCCTTGTAGACCTTCTGCAGCTGGGCCGTGTAATTGACGCACTCCTCCAGGATCTGGTCTTCCGTGCAGAAGATGTGGCCGTCGTCTTGGGTGAAGCCGCGCACCCGCATGATCCCGTGCAGCGCGCCGGAAGGCTCGTTGCGATGGCACTGGCCAAACTCGCCGAAGCGGATCGGCAGGTCACGGTAGCTCTTGATGCCGTGCTTGAAGATCAGCACGTGGCCCGGGCAATTCATGGGCTTCAGGGCGTACTCGCGCTTCTCGCTTTCCGTCGTGAACATGTTTTCCCGGTAGTTCTGCCAGTGGCCCGTCTTCTCCCACAGGCTCTTGTCGAGGATCTGCGGGCCCTTCACCTCCTGGTAACCCGTCTCGCGGTAGACGCCGCGCATGTACTGCTCGACCGCCTGCCAGACGGCCCAGCCCTTGGGATGCCAGAAAACCACGCCGGGCGCCACATCGTCGATATGGAACAGGTCCAGTTCGCGGCCCAGCTTGCGATGGTCGCGCTTTTCGGCCTCTTCCAGCATGGTCAGGTACTGCTGCAGTTCCTCCTTGCTGGCCCAGGCCGTCCCGTAGATGCGCTGGAGCATTTCATTGCGGTGGTCGCCCCGCCAGTAGGCTCCGGCCACCTTCATCAGCTTGAAGTGGCGCAGCTTGCCCGTGCTCGGCACGTGCGGGCCGCGGCACAGGTCCTCGAAGCCGCCTTCGCGATAAAGCGAAACGTCCTCGTTGGCCGGGATGCTGGCGATGATCTCGGCCTTGTATTGCTCGCCGATCGACTTGAAGTGCGCCACGGCCTCGTCGCGCGGCAGCACGCGGCGCGTCACCGGCTCGTCCTTGGCGGCCAGTTCGGCCATCCGCTTCTCGATCGCGGCCAGGTCTTCCGGCGTGAACGGCCGTTTGTACGAGAAGTCGTAGAAGAAGCCGTTCTCGATCACCGGCCCGATGGTGACCTGCGCTTCCGGGAACAGCTCCTTCACCGCGTAGGCGAGCAGGTGGGCCGTCGAATGGCGGATGACTTCGAGGCCGTCGGCGTCCTTGCCCGTCACGATGGCGAGCTGGCTGTCCTTGTCGATGGTGAAGCTGGTGTCGACCACCTTGCCGTCGACCTTGCCCGCGAGCGCGGCCTTGGCAAGGCCGGCGCCGATCGATGCAGCGACCTCGGCCACCGTGACCGGGGCGGGAAATTCTCGTTTGGAACCGTCGGGAAGCGTGACTTGGATCATGTTTGCGTCTAGTCAGTTGGGGTCAGGGCTGAAGATCTGACCCGCAAAAATAAGAAAAGCGCGGTCGTAAGCCGCGCTTTGTGTGGATGCTGAAAGACCTCAGTGCACGCGACTACCCGACCTCTAGAGGGTCGAAAAACCTTCCGGTGTAGTTCGCGGTGTCATAACCAGGTTGCCTTTCTCGCTCTTGTTCGCAAGGGAATGCCCCAATTCTAACCCGGGGCGATGAAACCGGTACCGTTGCAACGCGGGCACGGCGTGATCACGGTCTGCTTTTCCACCTCGAAGTTCTCGTTGATGTTCTCGCTGTCGATTCGCAGCTCGCCCGTCCCACTGCAATCAGGGCATTTGGCCTGGTTGAGCTTGCTGGCGTCGAACACCCCGGTCTTTTCGTTGCTCATGCGGCCCACCTCTGGCTCTTTATGTAACGCGCTGAGTATCCGCTACGCCCCCAAACGAAACAAGGCCTGTATCCGCTACGCTCCAGAAAGAAACAAGGCCCCGCTGGGGCCTTGTGCTTCTGATTTAGGGAAAGTCCTTAGGCGGCTTTCTTTTCCTCGAAGAACTGCTCATCTTCGGTCGAGCCCTTCAGCGCGGCCGTGGAAGCGTTGGCTTCGATGGTGGTGGTCACCGCATCGAAGTAACCCGTGCCCACCTCGCGCTGGTGCTTCACGGCGGTGAACCCGCGGTCGGCAGCGGCAAATTCCTTCTGCTGGAGTTCGACGAAGGCGCTCATGTTGTTGCGGGCGTAGCCGTAGGACAGCTCGAACATCGAGTAGTTGAGGCTGTGGAAGCCGGCCAGCGTGATGAACTGGAACTTGTAGCCCATCGCGCCCAGCTCCTTCTGGAACTTGGCGATGGTCGCGTCGTCCAGGTTCTTCTTCCAGTTGAAGGAAGGCGAGCAGTTGTAGGCCAGCAGCTTGCCGGGGAACTTGGCGTGGATCGCGTCGGCGAAGTCCTTGGCGAACTTCAGGTCGGGCGTGCCGGTTTCGCACCAGATCAGGTCGGCGTACTCGGCATAGGCCAGGCCACGGCTCACGGCCTGGTCGAAGCCCTTGTTCGTGCGGTAGAAACCTTCCACCGTGCGCTCACCCGTCAGGAAAGGCTGGTCGATCGGGTCCACGTCGGTGGTCACCAGGTCGGCAGCTTCCGCGTCGGTGCGGGCCAGCAGCACGGTGGGCGTGCCCATCACGTCAGCGGCCAGGCGCGCGGCGATCAGCTTGGCGCACGCTTCACGCGTGGGGACCAGCACCTTGCCGCCCATGTGGCCGCACTTCTTGACGGAAGCCAGCTGGTCTTCGAAGTGCACGCCGGCGGCGCCCGCTTCGATCATCGCCTTCATCAGTTCGAATGCGTTCAGCACGCCACCGAAGCCGGCTTCGGCATCCGCCACGATGGGCTGGAAGTAGTCGACATAGCCTTCGTCGCCGGGGCCCTTGCCTTCGCTCCACTGGATCTGGTCGGCACGGGCGAAGGTGTTGTTGATCTTCTTCACGCACTTCGGCACCGAGTCCACTGCGTAGAGGGACTGGTCGGGGTACATCTCGCCAGTGCTGTTCGCGTCGCCGGCAACTTGCCAGCCGGAGAGGTAAATGCCCTTCAGGCCGGCCTTGACCTGCTGCATGGCCTGGTTGCCCGTCAGCGCGCCCAGCGTGTTGACGAAGGGCTCGGTGTTGATGGAGTTCCACAGCTTCTCGGCGCCACGCTTGGCCAGCGTGTGGTCGATCTGCAGCGAGCCGCGCAGCTTGACCACGTCGGCGGCGCTGTAGCCGCGCTTGATGCCCTTCCAGCGGGGGTTTTCAGCCCAGTCTTTTTCGAGTTGGGCGATCTGCTGCTCACGGGTGAGGTGGGTCCAGGATGTCATGTGCACTCCGAGTGGTTGATTGGAAACAGGTCCGGCGTGGACTTCGATGCAAGGCCAGTGCCGATGACAGAACTTTAAGTCTTGTAGAAGACTTTATGAACCTCTTATGTCTTATACAAGAGATATTTTTATTCCGTTAACAATCAACGACTTACGAGTGAGATTTCTCAATGTGATAAATAGTTTCTCGTATTGAGAAATTTTGGCGCGGTGCAACATGACTAAATTTCGCATTGCGAAACGAGAATTACGTCGGGTGAAAAAGTATCCAGTCGCCGTGCCCGATCTCCTGCTTGCCGCGCACCCGATCGGGGTTGATCTCGTAGACCAGGCACCGCAGCGGGCGCCCCTCCACCTCGATGGCGAGTTCGCGTTTGAAGTACTCGCTGGACTCGCCGGGGACGATCTCCTCGATTTCGTCGAGCACGCCCTCGAGTTGCGGCTCGATCCGGTACACCTCGCCGACAACCGTCACTGCCTGGTCGCCGCCGAGCGTCAGGCCGGGGTACCAGTCGATGTGGTACAGCCGGCCCTTGACCTCGCCCATGCCGACGTAGGTCGGTGCAGGGACGAGCCGGTTGATGTCGTTGCGCCCGCCCCGGCGCAGCGTGCCGTAGACGAAGACGTGGCGGGGGGTGGCTTCGGGCATGATCCGTGGGTCTTGAAAATGATGCATTCTGAATGACCCCCGGCCCCCAGCGCCTGTTTGCGTATGCGTGCCTGGCCCTGAGCATGTCGCTGGTCGGCAGCTATGTGGCGCTCTCCAAGCCGTTGGTCGCGGCGATCCCGGTTTTCCTTCTCGCGTGGCTGCGCTTCGGCATCGGCGGGCTCGCCATGCTGCACTGGCTGCGCAAGCCGGCGAATGAACCGGTGATGACGCCGGTGACGAAGCGGCTGGTTTTCCTCGAGTCGTTCCTGGGCAACTTCCTGTTCTCGATCTGCATGCTGTTCGGCGTGAGCATGACCAGTGCGGTCTCGGCCGGCGTGATCATGGCGGCCATCCCAGCCGTCGTCGCCCTGTTGAGTTGGGCCTTCCTGCGCGAACGTATCGCGCCACGCACCTGGGCCGCGATCGGCTGCGCCGCGCTGGGAATCGCGTTGCTGGCGCTGGCGCAAGCGGGCGGCACCCATGGCAGTGCGTCCGCGGCCGACGCCAGCAAGGCCGCGCTGGGCAACCTGCTGGTGTTCGGCGCCGTCCTGTGCGAGGCGGCTTATGCCGTCATCGGCAAGAAGCTCACGGGCGTGTTGGGGCCCAAGCGGATCACCTCGCTCATCAACCTCTGGGGTTTCGCGTTGGTCACGCCGCTGGGCGCGTGGGCCGCGATGAGCTTTGACTTCGGCAGTGTGCAGCCCGGGATCTGGGCCTTGCTGGTCTTCTATTCGCTGGCGGCCAGCGTGTGGACCGTGTGGCTGTGGATGACCGGGCTGAAGGTGGTGCCGGCCGCACAAGGCGGCGTCTTCACCGTGATGCTGCCGGTGTCAGCTGCGTTGGTGGGCGTGCTGGTACTGGGTGAATCGCTGGGTGGCCTGCAGTTGCTGGCCTTCGCGCTCGCGCTCACCGGCGTGATCCTCGCCACCCTCCCCGGCCGGTCCGGCCTGTAGGCGTTACCGGCCGGTCACCTTGCGGATGGCGGGTTTGATGTCCTCCCGCCGCGCCGGCAACACCATCGCGTTCTCGCGCGGCGAGTTGAGCACGATGGCGGTGGACGTCTCGGTCATGATGCAGAACTTCGTCACCACGGCGTCCAGGTGCTCCACGTCGATCACGGCGATCTCCAGCATCCAGCTGTCCTCGCCGGTGACGTTCCAGGCATTCACCACTTCGGGCGTCTGCTCTATGAGCTTGACCACCCGGGCGTATTCCGCCCGCCCCACGCGCACCATGGCGCGAATGCCGTAGCCCAGGCTCTTGTAGTCGACCACCGCGCGATAGCCCTTGATCACGCCCTGGAGTTCGAGCTTGCGCACCCGCTCGGTGACCGCCGGCTGGCTGAGGTGGACCCGGCGGCCCAGTTCCGCCATCGTGATGCGCGCGTCGCGCTGCAGCTCGGCCAGGATACGGCCGTCGTAGCTGTCGATTTCAGAAACTTCCGTGACCATGCGCTTTGTCTTTCAAAATCAAGGTGGCGATGCGACATCACCTTGAATGATGCATGGAAGCGGCCAGCGGGGCAACTTAGCATCGGTGCATGAACACCGCCGTCATCTCTTCCCCGGCCACCCCGCCCAAGGCGGCGCTGCTGGTCCCCGCCCTTCTCGCCTGCTACCTCATCTGGGGCTCCACCTACCTCGCCATCCGTTACGCGCTCGTGAGCTTTCCGCCGTTCTTCCAGATGGGAACGCGCTTCCTGGCCGCCGGCGTGTTGCTTATGGGCTGGGTCCTCTGGCGTCGCCGCACGGCAGCCAATCCGCCCGCCTTGCCCACCTGGGTCGAGTGGCGCAACGCCCTGATCGTCGGCACGCTGATGCTCGGCGGCGGCATGGGGCTGACGGCCAGCGCCGAGCAGCACGTCGGCTCCGGCCTGATTGCCGCCTTCATCGCCGTGTCGCCCATGCTGGCGTGCGGCTGGGGCTTGATGTTCGGCCAGCGGCCCGCCCGGCTGGAACTCGCGGGCATGGTGGTCGGCCTGGTGGGCGTGCTGATGCTGGTGCGCGGGGCCGCTTTCGCTGCCGCGCCGTTGGGCATTGCTTGCATCGCCGGCGCTGTCGCCGCGTGGACGCTGGGCTCGGTGCTCTCCACCAACAAGCTGCGACTGGCTGCGGGCCCTGCGGGATTCGCCAGCGAAATGTTGTGTGGTGGCGCGGTGTTGATGCTGATTTCTCTTGCGATGGGCGAGCAGTTCAGCGGGCATGCAGAGCCGATCGCCATCGCCGCGTGGCTCTACCTCGTGGTGTTTGGCTCGCTGATCGCGTTCACCGCTTACCTCTACCTGCTGGGCCACGCGTCGCCTGCAATGGCCACGAGTTATGCCTTCGTGAACCCGCTGATCGCGCTCTTTTTGGGCGTTGTGGTGGCTGGTGAAGCGGTCACGAACGCCGAATGGATCGCGTGCGGCGTGGTCCTCGGCGGCGTCTTCCTGATCTTCAGAGCGAAAACGCAGCAAAAACACGAGTGAAAAAAACGACACGCCAGAGTGAAAAAAGCCATTTTTCGCTTGGAAACGCGTTTTTTCTCCAGTAGCATCCGCAGTGCCGAAGGGAACGAATGCGCCAAAGCAAGGTTCCTCGAGGTGATTAATCAACTTCTAGAAGGAAATGATCATGGCAACTGCGAAAAAAGCTGCGAAGAAGGCTGTCAAGAAGGCCCCCGCAAAGAAGGCTGCACCGGCGAAGAAGGCCGCTGCAAAGAAGGCGCCGGCGAAGAAGGCCCCGGCGAAGAAGGCTGCACCGGCGAAGAAGGCCGCTGCGAAGAAGGCTCCGGCCAAGAAGGCTGCGAAGAAGGCTCCGGCCAAGAAGCGCACCCCGAACGCCGCCTTCATGAAGGCCCTGACGCCCAGCCCCGCGCTGGCCGCTGTGGTGGGCTCCGCCCCGCTGCCGCGCACCGAAGTCGTGAGCAAGCTGTGGGTCTACATCAAGAAGAACAAGCTGCAAGACGCCGTCAACAAGCGCATGGTCAACGCCGATGCCAAGCTGAAGGAAATCTTCGGCAAGGCACAGGTCTCCATGTTCGAGATGGCCGGCCTGATCGGCAAGCACGTGAAGTAATTCACGCGCAACCTGTCTCGCGCTTTTGCGCGATACTAAAAAGGCCGGCTACCGCCGGCCTTTTTTCATTTCAGGACTCCGACACCCATGGATTCAATTGAGACGATAGCGCGCAAGGCCGCGCCCGCCACCGACTTCTGGTCGGTCCGCAGCATGAGCGAACAGGCCGAGCGCATCAGTGTGCGCGACGACGTCGCGGAACCCCCGGCACGCCAGCGCGATGCGGGCGTGATGGTGTCGGTCATCAAGGACGGCGG
>DATHWV010000206.1:0-3403 GCA_035460205.1 Ramlibacter sp. | reverse complement strand
CAGCAACCTCTACCCGGGCAACGTGGACGGCACGGCGGTCGTCCCCGAGAACCCTGCCGCCGTCCTGCCCAGCACCAACCGCGACGAGCGCTCGCTCGAGTTCTCGGTGCAGGACGCGACCCGCTGGAGCGAGCAGTTCACCACTTGGGTGGGCTTGCGCCACACGCGCCTCACGCGCGAGAGCATCCTGACCGACGGTACCGACCCGGTCTCGTACGACCAGCACCTTACGACACCCTGGGTGGCGGCCAGCTTCAAGCTGACACCGTGGTTGATGGCCTACGCCAGCCACGGCCGGGGCATGGAGTCGCAGGTGGCGCCGGCCAACCCGATCTACACCAATGCCGGGCGCGCGCTGCCGGCGCTCAAGAGCCGCCAGACCGAGGTGGGCCTGAAGGCCGACAACCAGGCCTGGGAATGGGGTGTCACCTTGTTCGACATCTCCCGGCCCGTGTCGGGCGACACCGGCGCCTGCAGCCTGCCCGGCACCTGCACGCGGGAGATGGACGGCGAGGCGCGCCACCGCGGCCTCGAACTCGCGGCCGGCATCAAGTCCGGCGCATGGAAGCTGGATGGCGGTGCGACCTTCCTCGACGCCAAGCGCGAAGGCAGCGTGATCGATCCCACGCTCAACGGCAAGCAGCCGACCAACGTGCCCGAGCAGGTCTTCCGCGCTGCCGTGGCGTACCAGGTGCCTTCGCTGCCCGGCCTGACACTGCAGGCGCAGGCCTCGCATGAAAGCTCGCGCGCCGTCCTGCCGGACAACTCGATCATGCTGCCCTCGTGGACCCGCTTCGACGCCGCCGTGCACTACGAAACCAAGCTCGGCAGCACGCCGACGACGTGGACGCTGGGCGTCGACAACCTCGCCGACAAGCGCTACTGGAAGGAATCGCCCTACCAGTTCGGGCATGTGTACCTGTATCCGGGCTCGGCTCGCACCTTCCGGCTGGCCTTCACGGCCGCCCTCTAAAAGGGCGTCCTGAAAACACGCTATAATTTGAGGCTGTTCCTCGATAGCTCAGTCGGTAGAGCGCCGGACTGTTAATCCGTAGGTCCCTGGTTCGAGCCCAGGTCGAGGAGCCAGAAAATCCAATGAAATCAACGCCCCGTGCCGCAAGGTCCGGGGCGTTTTTCTTGTGGCCTCAGGTCTTGGGCGGCGCCACTGACAGCGCGTGGAAGTTGGCTGCGATGGCCTGCACGACGGCAGCCACCACAGTGGCGCTCTGGTCGGCGCTGAGCTCCGGCATTTTCAGCTTGACGACCTGTTGCGCCTCTTCCAGTTGAACGGCAGCGATGGATGCTGCGCGATTGATGCGGCCCACCAGGTTGGGGCTTGGGGGATCGATGGTGGTGGCCATGGTTTCTCCGTTGGGGAAAGCCAGTATCGCACCTAGTACTGGTTCCCTTTGAGCTTGCGCTGCAGCTTGGCCGCGCCTGTCTCATCGCCGCGCGATGCAAGCACCGCCAATTCCTCACGGGCCTTGCGAACGTCTCCGGCGCGCCAGTACGCAACCGCCAGGTAGCGGTGCACTTCGTCGAATCCGCTGGAGATGTTGCGCGCCTGCTCCAGGGCGCCGATTGCCTGGCGGATTTCGCCTTCGTCCAGGTGCTGCCGCCCCAGCTGGATCCAGTGGTACGGGTCGCGCGAGCGCACCGCCTGCAAGGCACGCTCATAACGCAGTGCTTCCGCGCCGCGGCCCTGCTCAACGAGCAGCTGGTGCAGCGCGTGCAAGGGGACATCGGGTGTATCGGTCAGCACCAGGGCGTGCTGCAGCAACTGTTCGGCTTCGAGGGACATGCGGACCTCGCGATACAGCACGGCGAGATTGCCGTACGGTGCGGCGAAGGCCGGGTCCGCGTTGATCGACGCCTTGAAATGCGCATAGGCAAGCGCCGTGCGGCCCTGGGCCAGGTGCTCGGTCGCGATGTTGTTGTAGTAGCGCGCCAGGATCCCGTTCTCGGACAGTGCGCGACCGCGCTGGCGCGACGCCAGCTGGGGCTCGAAATCCACGGTCACATCCAGCGGCTTCGCTTCTTCCAGTTGCTGCCTGCTGGCGCCACGGAACAGGACGTTCACATGCTGGTTGATCACGTCGAACTGGCCGCGGCGGTCGTACACCACGGGAATGCTCACATCCTGCATTTCCGCACGCATGTGCAGGGCCTGTGCGACAGCGTACGTCAGCACGGTGAGCGAGAGGCAGTCGCCCCGCTGGAGCCGCCAGGTCTCAGCGGCCACCGTCGAGTGGCCTGTCGTGTAGGCAAACGACTTGCCGTCCGGCCCGAATACCAATGCAAGCAGCTGCCGGAGCTTCATCCATGACGGCATGCTCTCGTGGTCCAGCTGGCGCAGCTTCGCCTGAAGTTGCGGGTCGAGCCGGAATAGCTCATCGCGTGAGACGGTCACCATCTCCGGGCGGTAGTCGAACGCACTGTCACGCCAGGGCAACTGGGAAGCCCCCGGCGCGGCAGGCTGGCTGGCACAACCGGCCAGCGCCGCAAGGCATACAAGGATCCACAAGGTCGTTCGGAACACGGCACCTCCACCAAAGGGCTGGACTCTCCCTCCACAATAGCAGTGTGCGGAACAATTCCCAAGGCCCCGCGCCCACCCATGAACCTGCCCTGGCTTGATCCCGGCGATCCGTTCCCCGGCGCCGGTTTGGCCTGGGACGCGTCGCAGCCTGCGCCCGGCCTGCTGGCAGCCGGTGGTGCGCTCGACGTCGAGACCCTGCACCGTGCCTATTCGGGTGGCATCTTTCCCTGGTTCAGCGAGGGCCAACCGATCCTGTGGTGGAGCACCGACCCGCGCATGGTGCTGTACACGCGCGAGTTCAAGCTGCACCGGTCGCTGCGCAAGACGGTCGCGAAGTTCGCCGCCGACGCGCACTGCGAGATCCGCATCGACTCCGCTTTCGACGATGTGATCCAGGCGTGCGCAACGAGTGAGCGGCCGGGGCAGTCGGGCACATGGATCGTGGCGCCCATGGTGCGGGCCTATCAGGCGTTCCACCGCGCGGGCTTCGCGCACAGCGTGGAGGCGTGGGTCGGCGGGCGCCTCGCCGGCGGGCTCTATTGCGTGGCGATCGGGCGAGCGGTCTTCGGCGAGTCGATGTTCACGCGCCAACCCGACGCGTCCAAGATCGCGCTGGCGGCCCTGGTGGCGCTGTGCCAAGCGAGCGGCGTCGAGCTGATCGACTGCCAGCAGAACACGCGCCACCTCGCCTCGCTGGGCGCGCGCGAGATCGCGCGGGCCGATTTCGTGCAACATGTCGCGCACGCCAGGGCCCTGCCCGCTGCGCAGTGGCGGTTCGAGCCCGTATACTGGAAAGACCTCCTGTCGCCCCCAGCCCACGCGTGACGCACCTCAAGGACCTTCCGCTCCAGACGCTGCAGTTCT
>DATHWV010000205.1:0-2465 GCA_035460205.1 Ramlibacter sp. | reverse complement strand
GCAAGGGCTCCACCTATGGAAACCCCGCTTGTGAGCCGTCCGCCCGGTCGGTTAAATCGCCTGTCACAAATAATCCGTAGCCTCGCGCTTTCAAATCCAGGAGTTTTCATGAAACTGCAACTATCCGCCGCAGCCCTCGCGGTCGCCTTCGCCATGCCGGCCCAGGCCCAGACCGAAATCCAGTGGTGGCATTCCATGGGCGGCGCCCTCGGCGAATGGGTCAACGACCTCGCCAAGGAATACAACGCCAGCCAGAAGGACTACAAGATCGTCCCCACCTTCAAGGGCAGCTACGACGAATCCATGACGGCGGCCATTGCCGCCTTCCGTGCCGGCAACGCGCCGCACATCCTGCAGGTGTTCGAAGTGGGCACGGCGACCATGATGGCCTCCAAGGGCGCTGTGGTGCCCGTGGCCGAAGTCATGAGCAAGGCCGGCCTGAAGTTCGACCCCAGCGTGTACGTGCCGGCCGTGTCGGGCTACTACACCGCCCCGAACGGCCAGATGCTGAGCTTCCCGTTCAACAGCTCGACGCCGGTCTTCCACTACAACAAGGACGCGTTCAAGGCCGCCGGCCTGGACCCGGAGAAGCCGCCGACGACCTGGCCTGAAGTGGCGCTGGCCGCGGCCAAGCTCAAGGCCTCGGGCCACAAGTGCCCGTTCACCACCGCCTGGATCAGCTGGACGCAACTGGAAAGCTTCTCGGCCTGGCACAACGTGCTGTACGCGACCAAGAACAACGGTTTCGGCGGCACCGACACGCGCCTGGCCTTCAACAGCCCGCTGCACGTGCGCCACATCGAGAACCTCGCCAACATGGCCAAGGGTGGCCTGTTCGTCTACAAGGGCCGCAACAACGCAGCGGATGCAACGTTCGTCTCCGGCGAATGCGCAATGGTCACCGGTTCGTCGGCGCTCGCCGGCAGCGTGAAGCGCAACGGCAAGTTCGCCTACGGCATCGGCACGCTGCCTTACTACCCGGACGTTCCGGGCGCGCCGCAGAACACCGTCATCGGCGGTGCCAGCCTGTGGGTGATGTCGGGCAAGAAGCCCGACGAATACAAGGGCATCGGCCAGTTCTTCAACTTCCTGTCCAAGCCGGAAGTCGCGGCGGCCAGCCACCAGCGCACGGGTTACCTGCCGGTGACCAAGGCCTCGTTCGAGCTCACGGAAAAGTCCGGCTTCTACAAGCAGAACCCCGGCTATGACGTGTCGGTGAACCAGATGGTCCGCAAGACCACCGACAAGTCGCGCGGCGTGCGCCTGGGCAACTTCGTGCAGATCCGCACCATCATCGACGAGGAACTCGAAGGTGTGTGGCGCGGCGCGAAGCAGCCGAAGGAAGCGCTTGACGAGGCGGTGAAGCGCGGCAACGAGCAACTCGAGCGCTTCCAGAAAGCCAACAAGTCGTAAACTCGCTTCAACGACGAGGAGAAACAGGCCCCCGCAAGGGGGCTTGCTACTGATGGAGAAACGGGTCCTATTCAAGTCCAGCTGGCTGCCATGGGTGCTGATCGCACCCCAGATGGCGGTCATCCTGGTGTTTTTCTTCTGGCCTGCATGGCAGGCGCTCTACCAGAGCGTGCTGCAGCAGGACGCCTTCGGCTCGAGCACCGAGTTCGTGGGCTTCGCCAACTTCCAGCGGCTGATCGACGACCCGAGCTACCTCGCGTCCTTCAAGACCACGGCCGTTTTCTCGGTGCTGGTGTCCGTTGGCGGCCTGGCGGTCTCGCTGCTGCTGGCGGTGCTGGCCAACCGGGTCATCCGTGCTGCCGGCATCTACAAAACCCTGCTGATCTGGCCCTACGCGGTCGCGCCCGTCGTGGCCGGCGTGCTGTGGCTGATGATGTTCGCGTCGCCCTACGGTGTGATCCGCTACGCGCTGATCGAAATGGGCTACGACTGGAACCACCTGCTCAACGCCAACCACGCGATGGCGCTGATCGTCATGGCGGCCATCTGGAAGCACCTGTCGTACAACTTCCTGTTCTTCCTGGCCGGCCTGCAATCGATCCCGCACTCGCTGATCGAAGCCGCCACCATTGACGGTGCCGGCCCCTGGAAGCGTTTCTGGACGATCGTGTTCCCGCTGCTGTCGCCCACCACGTTCTTCCTGCTGGTGATCAACATCATCTACGCGTTCTTCGAAACCTTCGCCATCGTCGACGCCGCCACCCACGGCGGCCCGGGCAAGGAAACCGCGATCCTGGTCTACAAGGTGTACTACGACGGCTTCAAGGCGCTGGACATCAACGGCTCGGCCGCGCAATCGGTGGTGCTGATGCTGATCGTGGGTGCGCTCACTGTGTTCCAGTTCCGTTTCGTTGAGAAGAAGGTGCATTACTAAATCCCGGTATGGTTCAACGCACTCCCATCCTCGACTTCTTCACCCACCTGATCCTGATCATCGGTGTGGCGATCGTCTTCTTCCCGATCTACGTGACCTTCATCGGCTCCACGCAGAC
>DATHWV010000204.1:0-6023 GCA_035460205.1 Ramlibacter sp. | reverse complement strand
GCCTCCATCAGGTGCGCCGCGATCTTCTTGGCCTTCGCCTCGATCTTGTCCAGCGCCTTCATGATGGCCGCGCCGCCCACGCTGATCGAGCGCGAACCGTAAGTGCCCATGCCGAAGGGCACGCGGCCGGTGTCGCCGTGGACCACGTCCACGTTTTCCACCGGGATGCCCAGGCGCGCCGCAACGACCTGCGCGAACGTCGTTTCATGGCCCTGTCCATGGCTGTGCGAACCGGTGAACACCGTCACGCTGCCGGTCGGGTGCACGCGGATCTCGCCGCACTCGAACAGGCCCGCCCGCGCACCGAGCGCGCCGGCGATGTTCGACGGCGCGATGCCGCAGGCCTCGATGTAGCTGCTGTAGCCGATGCCGCGCTTGAGGCCCTTGGCCGCGCTCGCTGCCTTGCGCTTCTCGAACCCGTCGACCTCGGCCAGCTTCTGCGCCTTGGTCATGCAGCCCAGGTAGTCGCCCACGTCGTACTGCAGCGCCACCGGCGTCTGGTACGGCCAGGTGTTGATGAAGTTGCGCTTGCGTATTTCGTCCTGCGACAGGCCCAGCTCCCAGCCGCAGCGCGTGACCAGCCGCTCCAGCAGGTAAGTGGCTTCGGGCCGGCCTGCGCCGCGGTAGGCATCCACCGGTGCCGTATTCGTGAACCAGGCGTCCACCTCCACGTAGATCTGCGGGCAGGTGTACTGGCCGGCGAGCAGCGTCGCGTAGAGGATGGTCGGCACGCAGGTCGAGAAGGTGGACAGGTAAGCGCCCAGGTTCGCGTCGGTGTGCACGCGCATCGCCAGGAACTTGCCGTCCTTGTCCATCGCCATCTCGGCGTGCGACACGTGGTCGCGGCCGTGCGCGTCGGACAGGAAGGCTTCGCTGCGATCGGCCGTCCACTTGATGGCGCAATTGAGCTGCTTGGCCGCCCAGGTCAGCGCCACGTCTTCCGCGTACAGGTAGATCTTGGAGCCGAAGCCGCCGCCCACGTCGGGCGCGATCACGCGCACCTTGTGTTCGGGCAGGCCGAGCACGAACGCCGTCATCAACAGCCGCTCGACGTGCGGATTCTGGTTGGAGACGTAGAGCACGTACTCGTCGTTGGCGCGGCTGTAGGAACCGATCGCCGCGCGCGGTTCCAGCGCATTGGGCACCAGGCGATTGTTGGTGAGGTCCAGCTTGGTGACATGCGCCGCCTTCGCGAACACGCCATCGACCACGGCCTTGTCGCCGATCGCCCATTTGTAGCAGTGGTTGTCCGGGGCGGCGTCATGCAGTGCCGTCGCCTTTGCCGCGTCGCTCACGCTGACCACGGCACTCAGCACGTCGTATTCCACGTCCACGGCTTCGGCAGCGTTCTTCGCTTGCTCCAGCGTGTCGGCCACGACCATCGCCACGTGGTCGCCCACGTAGCGCACCTTGCCCTGGGCCAGGATCGGGTGCGGCGGCTCCTTCATCGGCGTGCCGTCGGTGCTGGTGATCAGCCAGCCGCAGGGCAGCCCGCCCATCTTGCCTTCCACGTCCTTGCCGATGAAGACCTTGGCGACGCCGGGCATGGCCTCGGCCTTGCTCACGTCGATCGACTTGATCGCCGCATGCGCATGCGGCGAGCGCACGAACACCGCCACGCGCTGGTTGGCGAGGTTGATGTCGTCGGTGTAGTTACCTGCGCCGGTGAGGAAGCGGTAGTCCTCCTTGCGACGGACGGACTCGCCGATGTGCGGCAGCTTCGAGAAATCGGATGCACCCATGATGTGTCTCCCTGTTCAGGCCTTGGCCATGTTGGCCTGGCCTTGCTGGACTGCCTTGACGATGTTCTGGTAGCCCGTGCAGCGGCACAGGTTGCCTTCGAGTTGTTCGCGAATCTGCGTTTCGCTCGCGTTGGGTGTGCGCTTGCACAGGTCCACCGCGCTCATCACCATCCCGGGCGAACAGAAGCCGCACTGCAGGCCGTGGCATTCCTTGAACGCGGCCTGCATCGGGTGCATGGTGCCGTCGGCTGCCGCCAGGCCCTCGATGGTGGTGATCTCTGCGCCGGGATGCTGCGCGGCGAGGGTGTTGCAGGACTTCACCGCGCGGCCGTTGACGAACACGGTGCATGCGCCGCACTGGGCGGTGTCGCAGCCCACGTGCGTGCCGGTGAGCTTGAGGTTCTCGCGGATCGCCTGCACGAGCAACGTGTTGGGCGGCACGTCGACGCTGGCCGCCTTGCCATTGACCTTGAACTGGATGAGCATGATGTCTCCTGGTGTATCGAAAGGCCCGGCCCGACCACGGCCGGCGGAAGGCCATTGTTCGACTGGCCCCCCGCGTGGTCCCTAGGCGAAACCCTAGCTTGTGGGGGAGGCTTCCGGAAATTCTCAAAATGGCACAGGAGGTGCCAACGGGCGCTTTATCGACCCTGCAGAAAATCTTGCGCCGCAGCCAGGTCTTGAACGGTATCAATGTCGGTCACAACACCGGCGTCGTCCAGCGCCAATTGCATCGATTTGTACTGGCGAACGACGGGCGCCGCACCCTGCGCGCCGGTGAGCGTCATCAGGGCGTCACGGCAGGCCGCGCTGAAGCCGACCGGATGCCCGCGCTGGCCCTGGTAAGCCGGCAGCACCACCTCGCTGCCGGCCAGCGCCGCGGCGACGGCCCGCAGGCTTTCCGGCCGGACCAAGGGCAAGTCACCGGGCAACACCAGCCAGCCAGCCGCGTCCTGCGTGGCGCGGACGGCAGCGGCAATCGAATCGCCCATGCCGTCATGGCCGGCGTCTTCCAGGTGCCAGGCCAGGCCGCTGGCGCGCACCGCGGCCAGCGTGTGTTCCAGCACCGGCTTGCCGGCGAGCAGCGCCTTGAGCTTGGAGCCGGCGCCCCCCGAGGCGATGAAGCGCTCGCCCTTGCCGGAGGCCAGCACCAGCACCACGACGGATGAGCTCGCCATGCGCGCCCTTACCGTCAGGCCAGCTTGAACGGCAGGTCGCGGGGCGTCTTGCCGGTGATGCGCGCCACGGCATTGGCGAAGGCCGGCGCCAGCGCAGGCAAGCCGGGCTCGCCCATGCCCGTCGGCGGCTCGGCGCTGGGCACGATGTGCACCGTGATTTGCGGCATGTCGGTGATGCGCGGCACCACGAAGTCGCCGAAGTTGCTTTGCTCGACGATGCCGTCCTTGAGCGTGATCGCGGCGCCGGGCAGGCACATCGACAGGCCCATCAGCGCGGCGCCTTGCACCTGCGCCTCGACGCTGGTGGGGTTCACCGCGAGGTTGCAATGGACGCCGGCCGTCACCGCGTGCAACTTCGGTGTGCCTTTGTCCACTGAGGCTTCGACGACATAGGCGACCACCGACTGGAACGACTCGTGCACTGCCACGCCCCAGGCGTGCCCGGCCGCCAGCTTGCGCTTGCCGTAGCCCGACTTGTCGACCGCGAGCTGCAACGCCGCCTTGTGGCGCGCGTGCTTGTCGCCCATCAGCTTCATGCGGTAGGCCACCGGATCCTGGTTGGTCGCGCGCGCGATTTCATCCACCAGCGTTTCCATCGCGTAAGCGGTGTGGGTCGAACCCACGCTGCGCCACCACAACACCGGCACGTTGACCTTCGGATGGTGCACCGACAGGCGCATCGGCACCTCGTAAGGCTCCTTCATGCCTTCCACCATCGTGGCGTCGACGCCGTCCTTGACCATCATGGGCTCGAAGGGTGAACCCGCCACGATGGACTGCCCGACGATCACGTGGTCCCAGGCGAGCACATTGCCCTGCTCGTCGAAGCCGATCTCGGCGCGGTGCACATGCATCGGCCGGTAGTAGCCGCCCTTGATGTCGTCCTCCCGGCTCCACAAGGTGCGCACCGGCGCGTCCAGGCCTGCCGTCTTCGCCGCCTTGGCAACCTGGCATGCCTCGACCACGTAGTCGCTGCTCGGGATGGCGCGCCGGCCGAAGCCACCGCCCGCCATCTGCGTATTCACCTTGATGGCCTGTGGCGGCACACCCAGCACCTTCGAAGCCGCGAAAGCATCCAGCCCCGGCATCTGCGTGCCCATCCAGAGCTCTGCGCCGCTGCCGGAGATCGCGACGGTGCAATTGAGCGGCTCCATCGGCGCATGGGCCAGGTAGGGGAAGGTGTACTCGGCGGAAATCTTCTTCGGCGCCGAAGCGAGCTTCGAGACATCGGCGTTGTATTTCATCGCGCCCGGTTGCTTCGCCAGTTCGCGGTAGCTTGCCAGCATTTGCGCGCTGTCGGCCTTGGTCACGCCGGACGTATCCCACTCCAGCTTGAGCGCATCGCGGCCCTGCTTGGCCGCCCAGTAGCCGTCGGCAATCACCGCCACGCCCTCGCCGCCCCGGTCTACCGGCACGCGCAGCACGGCCTTGACGCCCTTCACGGCTTTGGCCGCCGAGTCGTCCACCGACTTGAGCTTGGCCGCAAACACCGGCGGACGCGCCACGACAGCGGTGAGCATGCCCGGCAGGCGCACGTCGATGCCATAGCCTTGCTGGCCGCTGGACTTGGCACGCGCGTCGAGCCGGCCGGTGGGCTTGCCGATGATGCGGAAGTCCTTCGCGTCTTTCAGAGTGACTTTCTCGGGCACCGGCAGTTTCATCGCTGCTTCGGACAACTCACCGTAGCTCGCCTTCTTGCCCCCCGGGCCGATCACGCTGCCGTTTTCGGTGCGCAGCGTGGCGGCGTCCACGCCCCATTGCGTGGCGGCGGCCGAGACCAGCATAGCGCGGGTGCGCGCCCCGAGCTCGCGGTACTGCGTATAGGAATGCTTGATCGAGTTGGAGCCACCGGTCAGGTGCATGCCGAAAGCGGGATCGACATACGCCGGGTTCGAATTGCCGTGCTCGCTGCGGACCTTGGACCAGTCGGCGTCCAGTTCCTCCGCCAGGATCATCGGCAAGCCGGTTTGCACGCCTTGCCCGAAGTCGAGCCGGTTGATGGTCACGGTGACGATGCCGTCCGGTGCGATGCGCACGAAGGCCGCCGGCTGCTGCGTCGGCTTCAGGCCGGCGGCCGGCGGAGTGCCTTGCGCCATCGTGGCGAGCGGGAAAGCGCCCAACGCAAAGCCCGATGCGGTGGCGACTTTCAGGAAGGTGCGCCGCGGCATTTCGGCGACGGCAGACGAGTCGTCGCCTGCGCGGTCGCGCCGCTGGAGCACGCCGGGCAATTCAAAAGTGGTGGTGTCGAAGTTCATGTTCTTCCCTTCAGGCCAGTTGCGTCGCCGCGTCCTTGATCGCACTGCGGATGCGCGCATAGGTGCCGCAACGGCAGATGTTGCCCGCCATGGCCGCGTCGATCTGCGCGTCGGTGGGCTTCTTCGTGGTCTTGAGCAGCGCGGTGGCGCTCATCACCTGCCCGCTCTGGCAATAGCCGCATTGCACGACGTCGTGCTTGACCCAGGCGTCCTGCACGGCCTTGCCCACGCGGTCGGCCGCCATGGCCTCGATGGTCGTGATCTTTTGGCCGGCGGCCGCCGAAATCGGCGTGACGCAACTGCGGATCGGCGATCCGTTCAGGTGCACGGTGCAGGCGCCGCACAGGGCCTGGCCGCAACCGAACTTGGTGCCGGTCATGCCCAGCGTGTCGCGCAGGGCCCAGAGGATGGGGGTGGAAGGATCGGCGTCGACCGAAAGGTCCTTGCCGTTGACGTTCAGCGTGGCCATGGGAAAGCTCCGTGAGGGGAAGATGGGAACCGCGATTGCAACGCGGAATGTACGCCTGCGATTCTTAGCTGGCGATGAGACAATCCCATGCCATGAGTACGACTTCTTCCCGCCTGGCCGATTTGCGCAAGAGTTACGAGCGCGCCGAACTCGGCGAGGACGCCTCGCACGCCGACCCGCTGCAGCAGTTCGACCAGTGGCTGACCGAGGCGATCAGCGCCGAAGTGCCGGAACCCAACGCCATGACGCTGGCCACGGTCGCCGGCAACCTTCGCCCCAGCACCCGGGTGGTGCTGGTCAAGGGCTACGACGAGCGCGGCATCGTCTGGTACACCAACTACGAGAGCCGCAAGGGCCAGGAGCTGGCCGGCAACCCCTT
>DATHWV010000203.1:0-11856 GCA_035460205.1 Ramlibacter sp. | reverse complement strand
CCATCGGACCCGCCTGGTCGAGGCTGGAAGCGAAGGCGATCATGCCGTAGCGCGAGGCGCGGCCGTAGGTGGGCTTGATGCCGGTGACGCCGCAGAACGATGCGGGCTGGCGGATGGATCCGCCGGTGTCGGTGCCGGTGGTCGCGGGCGCGAGGCGCGCAGCCACTGCCACCGCACTGCCGCCCGAGGAGCCGCCGGGAATGCGCGAGGTGTCCCAGGGATTCTTCACCGGCTTGAACGCGGAGTTCTCGTTGGACGAGCCCATCGCGAATTCGTCGCAGTTGAGTTTGCCGAGCGTCACGACGCCGGCGCTCGCGAGCTTCGCCACCACGGTGGCGTCGAAGGGCGAGCGGTAGCCGTCGAGCATCTTCGAGCCGGCCGTGCTGGGAAAGTCTTTCGTGACGAAGATGTCCTTGTGCGCCATCGGCACGCCGAGTAGCGGCGCGGCCTCACCAGAGGCAATGCGCGCATCGGCCGTTCGTGCTTGCGCGAGCGTGGTCTCTTCATCGGTCGACAGATATGCGCCGAGCCCGTCATGCGTCTTGCCACGCGCGAGGAAGTGTTTTGCCGTTTCGACCGCGGACACTTCCTTGCTCTTCAACTTGGCCGCCAGCTCCGCGACCGTCAGATCGTGCAAGCTCATTCGATCACCTTCGGCACCAGGAACAGACCCCGCTCGACCGCGGGTGCGCTGCGCTGGTTCGCCTCCCGGTTGTTCGGCTCCGTGGCCGCGTCCTCGCGCAGGCGCAGGGCCACGTCCTGGATGGCTGCGACGGGATGGGCCAGGGGCTCCACGCCCGAGGTATCCACAGCCCCGATCTTTTCGACGATGTCGAAGAAGCCGTTGATCTGGGTCAGCATGCGCTCGCTCTCGGAAGGGTTGAGCTCCAACCGGGCGAGGTTGGCGATCCGGGCGATGTCTTGGGGGGTCAATGCCATAGCGGGAAAAACAAGGTGTAACGCGACAATTTGGCCCGTGCCGGGCCAGTTATTCACAGGGGATCGGGTATTATCCCGCCTTTAGTGCAGTGGCCGCGGAAGCGGCCTTTTTCGCAGAAGAAACGAGGACTTCCTGATGTTCGGAGCTTTCCGGCGGTACTTTTCGACCGACCTGGCCATTGACCTGGGGACCGCCAACACCCTGATCTTTGTGCGCGACAAGGGCATCGTGCTGGATGAACCCTCGGTGGTGGCGATCCGCCACGAAGGCGGCCCCCAAGGCAAGAAGACCATCCAGGCCGTGGGCCACGAAGCCAAGGCCATGCTGGGCAAGGTCCCCGGCAACATCGAAGCCATCCGCCCGATGAAAGACGGCGTGATCGCCGACTTCACCGTCACCGAGCAGATGCTCAAGCAGTTCATCAAGATGGTCCACCCGCGCTCGGTGCTGCGGCCCAGCCCCCGGATCATCATCTGCGTGCCCTGCGGCTCGACCCAGGTCGAGCGCCGCGCCATCCGCGAATCGGCGCTGGGCGCCGGCGCCTCCGAGGTGTACCTGATCGAGGAACCGATGGCCGCGGCCATCGGCGCCGGTCTGCCGGTGTCGGAAGCCTCCGGCTCGATGGTGGTCGACATCGGCGGCGGCACCACCGAAGTGGGCGTGATCTCGCTGGGCGGCATGGTCTACAAAGGCAGTGTGCGGGTCGGCGGCGACAAGTTCGACGAAGCCATCATCAGCTACATCCGCCGCAACTACGGCATGCTGATCGGCGAGCCGACGGCCGAAGCCATCAAGAAGAACATCGGCTCGGCCTTCCCGGGCAGCGAAGTCAAGGAAATGGAAGTCAAGGGCCGCAACCTCTCCGAGGGCGTGCCGCGCAGCTTCACCATCTCGTCCAACGAAATCCTGGAAGCGCTCACCGACCCGCTGAACAACATCGTGTCGGCGGTGAAGAACGCGCTGGAGCAAACGCCGCCCGAGCTGGGCGCCGACATCGCCGAGCGGGGCATGATGCTTACCGGCGGCGGCGCCCTGCTGCGCGACCTGGACCGCCTGCTGGCGGAAGAGACGGGCCTGCCCGTGCTCGTGGCCGAAGACCCGCTGACCTGCGTGGTGCGTGGCTGCGGTATCGCGCTGGAGCGCATGGAACGCCTCGGCTCGATCTTCACGAGCGAATAAGCGCGAAGGCACAGCGATGCCGCTCGGTACGCTGGACAGGTCCCCACCGCCCTTCTTCAGGCAGGGCCCGTCGGCGCTTTCCAAACTGATGGTGTTCAGCGCGCTCGCGCTGTTCCTGATGGTGGCCGACACCCGCTTTCGCATTGCGCAGCCGCTGCGCGCGGCGATCGCCACGGTGCTCTACCCGGCCCAGTGGCTTGCAATGCGCCCGATGTTCCTGGCCCGCCACGGTGGTGAATATTTCGAGTCACTGCGCAGCGCGCAAACCAATGAGGAAGCAGCCCGGCGCAAGCTGGCACTGCAGTCCGAGCGCGCCAACCAGGTCGAGCAGCTGACGCTGGAAAACGAGCGGCTGCGCAAGCTCCTGCAACTGCGCGAGCGCTTCACCGCGAGCAGCATGGCCGCCGAAGTGCTGTACGACGCGGCCGATCCCTACACGCGCAAGGTCGTCATCGACAAGGGCCTGACCCAGGGCGTGGTGGCCGGCTCGCCGGTGATCGATGAATCCGGCGTGCTCGGCCAGGTCACGCGCGTGCACCCGCTGATCAGCGAGGTGACGCTGGTGACCGACCGTGAACAGGCCATCCCCGTGCTCAATTCACGCACGGGCGCGCGCAGCGTGGCCTACGGCGACGCGTCGTCGCACGGCAATGCCATGGAGTTGCGCTTCATGGCCGGCAATGCGGACGTCAAGCCGGGCGACCTGCTCACCACCAGCGGCGTCGATGGCGTTTACCCACCGGGCCTGCCGGTGGCGCGCGTCGAGAAAGTGGAGCGCCGCGCCGACTCCGGTTTCGCCCGCATCACCTGCTCGCCCCAGGCGCTGGTGGACGGCGCGCGCCATGTGATGGTGCTGGGCATGGCCTCGGCGCAAGTGCCGCCGCGGCCGGTGCCGGAAGATACGCCGGTACCGACGAAGAAGGGGCGCGCGAGATGATCATGCGTCCCGGCCAGCAGCTGCTGCTGCCCGCCAATCCCGTCTTCATCTGGGGCAGCCTGCTGCTGGCGCTGCTGGCCAACATGGTGCCGCTGGGCCGCACGCCCTGGATGCCCGACTTCCTTGCGCTGGTGATCGTCTTCTGGAGCGTGCACCAGCCGCAGCGCGTGGGCATCGGCGTCGCCTTTGTCTTCGGCCTGGCGATGGATGCCCACCAGGCCGCGCTGCTGGGCCAGCACGCGCTGGCGTACACCGCGCTGAGCTTCCTCTCCATCACCATCCACCGCCGCCTGCTGTGGTTCAGCGTGCCTTCGCAGGCGGTGCAGGTGCTGCCGCTGTTCCTGGCGGCGCATGCCATCGAGATGTCGGTCCGCCTGATCGCCGGCGGGGTGTTCCCGGGCTTCACCATCCTCCTGGCGCCGGTGATCGAAGCTGTCCTCTGGCCGGTGGTCAGCGTGTTGCTGCTCGCGCCGCAGCGCCGGGCGCCGGATCCGGACGAGAACCGTCCCCTCTGAGCGAGCACAAGCCATGACCGTCCTGCGTGATGTCGAAGCCGACCTGTCGCGGTTCCGCGTGCGCGTGTTCGTGGCCAGCATGGCGGTGCTCGTGTGCTTCCTGCTGCTCGCCAGCCGGCTGGTGTACCTGCAGGTGGTGCGCCACACCGACCTGAACGAACAGGCCGAGAACAACCGCACCTCGATCGTGCCGCTGGTGCCGAACCGCGGGCTGATCCTGGACCGCAACGGCATCGTGCTGGCCACCAACTACTCGGCCTACACGCTGGAGATCACGCCCTCGCGCCTGCCCGGCGGGATGGACAAGACCATCGACGAGCTGTCGCAGGTGATCGAGATCCAGCCGCGCGACAAGCGCCGCTTCAAGAAGCTGCTGGAGGAGTCCAAGAGTTTCGAGTCGCTGCCGATCCGCACCAAGCTGACCGACGAGGAAGTCGCTCGTTTCGCGGCGCAGAGCTTCCGCTTCCCCGGCGTGGACATCAAGGCGCGGCTGTTCCGCAACTACCCGTGGGGCGAGCTGGCGAGCCACGTGATCGGCTACATCGGCCGGATCAACCAGGCCGAGAAGAAATCCCAGGAGGACTGGCCCGAGGACCAGATGGCCAACTACCGCGGCACCGAATACATCGGCAAGCTGGGCATCGAGCAGAGCTATGAAAGCCAGCTGCATGGCCTGACCGGCGTCGAGCAGGTGGAAACTTCGGCCGGTGGTCGCGCCACGCGCAAGCTGGCGAGCAGTCCCTCGACACCGGGCAACACCGTGGTCATGTCCATCGACATCAAGCTGCAGAAGCTGATCGAGGACCTGTACGGCGAGCGGCGGGGCGCGATGGTCGCGATCGACCCCAAGACCGGCGAAGTGTTGGCCTTCGTCAGCAAGCCCACGTTCGATCCCAACCTGTTCGTTGACGGCATCGACAGCGAGAACTGGACCGCGCTGAACGAGTCCGAGGACAAGCCCCTGCTCAATCGCGCGCTGCGCGGCACCTATGCGCCGGGCTCGACCTACAAGCCCTTCATGGCGCTGGCAGCGCTGGAAACCGGCAAGCGCACCCCCCAGCAGGCGATTTCCGATCCCGGCTTCTTCATGTTCGGTGGCCACCGCTTCCGTGACGACAAGGAAGGCGGCCATGGCCTGGTGGATATGTACAAGTCGATCGTGCACTCCTGCGACACGTACTACTACATCCTGGCCAACGACATGGGCGTGGACCTGATGCATGAGCAGATGTCGCACCTGGGCTTCGGCCAGTTGACCGGCATCGACATCCAGGGCGAGTCGCGCGGCCTGCTGCCGTCAACTGAATGGAAGCGCAAGGCGTACCGCAAGCCGGAACAGCAGAAGTGGTATGCCGGCGAAACCATCTCGCTGGGCATCGGCCAGGGCTACAACAACTTCACCATGCTGCAGCTGGCGCAAGCCACCAGCACCGTGGCCAACAACGGCGTAAAGATGAAGCCGCACCTGGTGCGCGAGGTGGTGGACATCGTCACCCACAAGCCGACCACGACGATCCACCAGACGCTGGGCCAGCTCGCCGCCAAGCCGGAGAACATCGCCATCATCCGCAACGCGCTGGTCGGCGTGAACCTCGAAGGCACGTCCGCATCCGCATTCCGTGGCGCGCCTTACACCAGCGGCGGCAAGACCGGGACGGCCCAGGTGATCGCCATCAAGCAGGGTGAGAAGTACAACGCCGCGGCGATCGACGAGCGACACCGCGACCACGCGCTGTACATGGCCTACGCACCGGCGGATGACCCGAAGATCGCGATTGCCATGATCGTGGAGAACGCGGGCTTCGGCGCCGCGAACGCCGCGCCGATCGCGCGCCGGGCCTTCGACTACTGGCTGTCGGGCCTGTACCCGAGCGAGGAAGACATGGCCGCCGTCAAGCTGGGCAAGGCCACCACACCGATCGGCAAGCAGCGCAACGCGGCAGAGGCGGCCTGGCCGCCGGCGGGATCCGCCGCGGCAGCAGCGGCTGCGGCATCGGCAGTGGCCGCCGTGCCCGTCAGCGTGCCGGCGAGCGCGGCCGTGAAGACGTCTGCCCGCTAGTGCAACCTGCGGACGCTGTAGCCCCGCCTTTCAAGCAACGCGACCAGCCCGTTCGGGCCTGGCATATGCATCGCCCCGACCGCCGCCAGCACCCGCTTGCCCTGCATGTGCAAGGCATCGATGCCATCCGCCAATGCGGGATTGCGGTCATCGAGCAGTCGCGCCATGAACTTACGCTCGGCTTGCGTCCTGGCGCATTCGCACCAGTCTGCATAGGTCTCGAGTTGCGCTGCGTCGCCCTGCTCCCAGATCGCTGCGGTCTTGCGCAGGACGGGCCGGACGCTTTCGATGTCGTTCAAGGTGTCCTCGATGTAATGGAGAGCCTCGGCTTCGTCCCCGCCGGTCAGGGCGCGCAGCTGCAGCGCGGCCGATTCAAGCGAGACGACCGGGCGGCCCAAGGCCTGCGCCATCACTGACAACAGGATCTCGGATCCGTACATGGGGCTCAGGCCTTCCTTCGTGCCCAGTGCCATGATCAGGGCGACCAGCTGCAGCTCCGAAGGCTCCTTCACGGCCTCAAGGCATTGACCCTCCAGCGCCGCGTTCAACCGGTCCCTGAGCGGGCCGGGCAGCTTCCGTTTGTGGTTGGCCATTGCGGCGGCCAGCTCTTGCTGGACCCTGGCGTCGAGCGGATCGATCTCCAGCGCGATCACTTCGGAGTCCCTGAGCGCCTTGCGCAGCGTTGGCCCGGGCGCGATCCAGTCTTCCCGGCCCACATGCAGGGTCCCGTACAGGAATGACTCCCGCTGGTCTCGCGTGATCGACCAGAGCATGCCCCGGTCTTTCGCATGCGGGACGGCACGGGCGAACGCCTCCGGCGTCAAAGGCCGGGCGGCCGGCGGGCAATCCGCCGGGGCGGCCAGGCTGGCGCGTGCCAGCACAAGTGCGCAGAGCGCCCCGACGAAAACCAGAACCCGCATGTCGATCCCTTCAACTGTTCTGCCGGGCAGTGTAGCCGTGGGCCGGGGCCCGATTGGGCGGGACTTGCGCTACTTGGTAAACTGGTTTACTATATCGCTTCGACAAACCAAGGAGCGAAAACCATGTGGACCCAGAGTTACAGCAAGACCGTCAACGGCCTGACGGCAGCGCAGGTGTGGAAGGTGTGGAGCGACGTCGACCGCTGGCACGTGTGGCAGGACGACATCGAATTCGCCCGCATGAACGGGCCTTTTCAAACTGGTGGCAGCTTCAAGTTCAAGCCGAAAGGCGGCCCCAACCTCACGCTGGAGCTGTCTGACGTCCAGCACCAGTCATCGTTCGTGGACGTGACGCGCTTCCCGCTGGCGCGCATGGTGGACTCGCACGAGATCATCGAGCGCGGCGGCGCGCTGGAGATCAAGACCACGGTGCGCATGGAAGGGCCGCTCGCCTTCCTCTGGCGAAAACTGGTTGGCGAAGACGTGGTCAAGAGCCTGCCCGCGCAGACCGACAAGCTGATCGCACAGGCAAGCCTTGTCCCGGCCTGACTCACCCTTCAAGCACGCGGAAGCCGACGAAAGTCCCGGTTTCCTGCTGTGGAAGATCACGGCGCTTTGGCAGCGGAGGCTGGGTGAAGTGCTGGGCGGGCTCGGCATCACCCAGACGCAGTACGCCATCATCGCGTCGCTGCGCTGGTTCGAGGAACAGGGCGAGCCGCCCACGCAAGCCCACCTGGTCGAACACGCCCGCATCGACAAGATGACCTTGTCCAAGGCCATCCGCAAGCTGGAGGACGACGGGCTGATCCTGCGCGAGCCGGCGCCGGAAGACAGCCGCGCGGTGAACGTCCGCTTCACCGCCAGGGGCCGCAAGCTGGTGCAGCAGGCGGTGGTGGCGATCGAGCGCGCGGACGACGAATTCTTCTCGGCGCTCGGGGAGCGGCAACTGGCCGACTACAAGGCGCTCACGCGGCGCCTGATCGCCGGCCAGGGTCCTTAATTCCCGCCGATCACATCGCCAAACAGCACCCACTGCTTGCCATTGAACTTCGACAGCTGGGCCTGGTCGATCGGCGCGAAGTCGGTGGGGCTGGTGTTCATCGTGATGCCGGGCAGCAGCAGCGCCTGCTTGAAGTTCTTCAGGCTGGACGCCTGCTTCATGATGTTCTCGCGCGAGAGGTCATTGCCGCACTGCTTGAGCACCTGCACCATCAGCTGCGCCGTGATGTAGCCGTAGATGTTGCTGGCGTCTTCCACGTTGCCTTCACGGTAGAAGCGGGCCATGAAGGCGCGCCACTCGAGCATGGCCGGGTCGTCCTTCCACTGGGGGTCGGTCGCGTCCTTGTAGTACTGCACGGTGACGATGTCGATCGACTTGTCCAGGCCAGCGGGCGTGAGCACGGAGCCAACCGATGCGCCCACGTTGTTCAACAGGTGCAGGGGCTTCCAGCCCGAGTCGTACACCTTGCGGATCGCCTGCGCCGCGAACTTCGGCGTGGTGATGTTGATGAAGGTGTCGGCCCCGGAAGCCTTCAGCGTGAGGATTTGCGAATCGACGGTCGGGTCGGTCACTTCATAGGTGGCCTCGGCGACGATCATCTTCGCGTTGGCGCCGGTCAGCACCTGCTTCACACCGGCCAGCACGTCCTTGCCGTAGTCGTCGTTCTGGTAGAGGATCGCGACCTTTGCGTTCGGCTTGTTCTTCAGCAGGTAGCGGCCGTAGATCGCGCCTTCGGTCTGGTAGCTGAGGTTGAAGCCCATGGTCCACGGGTAGTTTTTCGGGTCATTCCACTTGGTGGCGCCCGTCGCCAGGAACAGGTGCGGCACCTTCTTGCCGTTGACGTACTTGTGGATCGCCGAGTTGCCCGGCGTGCCCAGCGTCTGGAACAGCGCCAGCACTTCGTCCTGCTCCACCAGCTTGCGCACCTGCTCCACGGCCTTGGGCGGGCTGTAGCCGTCATCCAGCGAGATCAGGTTGATCTTGCGGCCGTTGATGCCGCCTTCATCGTTGATCTTCTTGAAGTAGGCCATGTGCACCTTGCCGATGGTGCCGTAGGCCGAGGCCGGACCGCTGTAGGGCATGGTCTGGCCCAGCTTGATCTCCTTGGGCGCCGACTGGCCGGTGGCAGCCGGCGTGAACAGCGTGGCGCCTAGCGCGAGCGATGCGGCCAGCCATAGCGATTTCGGAAATTTGACGGATTTCATCTTGCTTCCTTTCGTGACTTCACACTTGCACATCGCGCCGCCCGTGCGGGCGCGCTACTTCCTGCCCCAGCGCCGGCGCACGATCTGGATGAGGCCGGCCACGCCCGAAGGCATGAGGTACATGAAACCAATGAGGAACACACCGTAGATGGCCCAGGGCGCGGCCTTGGAAATCTCGTCGGCGATGTTGGGAATGAACTGGATGAAGAGCGCGCCGTAGAGCGCGCCCGAGATCGAGGCGAGGCCGCCCACGACCACGCCCACAACCAGCGTGAGCGACAGGAAAATATTGAACGAGTCGGGCGAGGCGAACTGCACCGCAATCGCGGCCAGCGCACCACCCACGCCGGTGTAGAACGCCGAGACGCCAAAGGTGAGCGACTTGTACATCGCCGTGTTCACGCCCATGGCCTGCGCGGCGATAGGCTGGTCGCGGATCGCCACCAGCGCGCGGCCCACGCGGCCGCGCAGCAGGTTCCAGCCGCAGAAGAACAGCAGCACCAGCCACGCGAGCGTGAAGAAGTAGAGCCACTGGTCCTGCGACAGCGGCAGCCCCGCCGGCGCATCGGGCTTGACGATGACCACGCCCATGGCGCCGCCGGTCCAGTGCTCCAGCGCCTTGTGCTTGAGAATCTGCGGCATGGCCACGCCCAGCGCGAAAGTTGCCAACGCGAGGTACAGCCCCTCCAGGCGCAGCGCAGGCAGTCCGAAAAGAAACCCGACGACCAAACAGACGATGCCGGCGATGGGAATGGTGGCCCAGTAGGGGAAGTTGGCCTTGTCCATCAGGATCGCCGCCGTGTACGCGCCGATGGCATAGAACGCGCCATGGCCCAGCGAGATCTGGCCGTTGTAGCCGGTGAGCATGTTCAGGCCGAGCAGCGCGATGGCATAGGCCATGGCCAGCGTCAGCTGGAACACGCGGTAGTTGCCCACCATGAAGGGAATCGCACAGGCGATCACCAGCAGCACGGCCAGGCCGATGACCTGGCGGCGGCTCAGCGCCGGCTTGCCGGTGGGGGTGGCGGATGCAGGGGAGCTGTTCATGCCTAGACCCGCGCCACGTGAACTTTGCCGAACAGGCCGGACGGCCGCACCACCAGCACGGCAACGATGATGACCAGCGCCACGGTGAGCTTGACCTCCGAGCCGAGGTAGAGGCCCACAATATTCTCGAGCACACCGACGATGAAGCCGCCGAGCACCGCGCCGGCCGGGCTGTCGATGCCGCCCAGCAGCGCACCCGCGAACGCGTAGAGCAGGATGCCACCCATCATGTTGGGCTCCAGGAACACGACCGGCGCCACCATGATCCCTGCGATTGCGCCGATCGCCGAGGCCAGGCCCCAGCCCAGCGCCAGCATCCAGCCGACGCGCACGCCAACCAGCCGGCTCGACACCGGGTTCTGCGCGGCCGCGCGCATCGCCAGGCCCAGCGGCGTGTAGCGGAAGAAGCCGAACACCAACAGCAACACCACCAGTGTCACACCGGTCGAGCCCAGCTCGTGCGAAGTCACATACGAATTGCCGAACAAGGGCTCGGTCGGGAACGGGCTGGGGAACGGCTTGATGGTGTACGAATAGATCCAGCCGGCGACGCTGTTGAATATCACCAGCAAGCCGATAAAGACGATCACCACCGAGAGGATGGGTGCGTTCTCCACCGGCTGGATCACCACGCGCTCGAGCACCACGCCGCCGATGAAGGCCGCGGCCACGGTGATGAAGAATGCGCCCCAGTAGGGAACGCCCGCCTGCATCAGTGTCCACGCAAGGTAGGTGGCGAACATCGCGAGCTCGCCTTGCGCGAAGTTCACCAGGTGCGTGGCCTGGTAGATCATCACGAGCGCCAGCGCCACGCTGGCGTAGATGCCGCCGGTGGCCAGGCCCGAGAGGATTTGGTGAACGAGCAGGTCCATCTCAATAACCCAAGTAGGAGCGGCGGACCGACTCATCATTGCGGATGGATTCGGCGGTGCCTGAGATCACCACGCGCCCGGTCTCCAGCAAGTACGCGTGGTCGGCCAGGCGCAGCGCCAGCGCCGCGTTCTGCTCGACCAGCAACATGCTGATGCCGTCGGCCTGGTTGATGGCGCGGAAAATCTCGAACAGCTCCTGCACGATCAGCGGCGCGAGGCCGAAGGAGGGTTCGTCCAATAGCAACAAGCGGGGCTTGAGCATCAGCGCGCGGGACACCGCGAGCATCTGCTGCTCACCGCCCGACAGCGTGCCGGCCTGCTGCTTGCGGCGCTCGCGCAAGCGCGGGAAGTAGTTGTACATGCGCTCGTAGTCGGCCTGCACCTGCTCGCGGTCGCTGCGGGTATAGGCGCCCATCCGCAGGTTTTCCTCGACAGTGAAATTCAGGAAGGTGCCGCGCCCATCGGGCACATGCGCCACGCCCATGCGCACGATGGCCTCAGTGGCTTTGCCGTCGACGCGTTCACCGCCCAGTGATATCTCGCCCTGCGTCTTGACCATGCCGCAGACAGCGCGCAGCGTGGTGGTCTTGCCCGCGCCATTGGCGCCCAGGATGGTGGTGATGCCACCCTTGCGCACCTCGAAGTCCAGGCCATGCAGTACGCGTGTATTGCCGTATTGCGCATGGAGGCCGCGGACCTGCAACAGGCTTTCGCTCATGCTTCCACTCCCAGGTAGGCGCGGATCACGTCCGGGTTGCTTTGCACTTCGGCCGGCGTGCCGTCGGCGATCTTGCGGCCGAAGTCCAGCGCGACGACCTGGTCGGAGACGCGCATGACCAGGTTCATGTGGTGCTCGACCAGCAGGATGGTGAGCGAGAGTTCGCGCTGGATGCGCCGCAGCAATTCGCGCAGGCCACCTACCTCCTCGTGGTTCAGGCCGCCTGCCGGTTCGTCCAGCAGCAGCAGCTTGGGCTGGCTCATCAGCGCGCGGGCCAACTCGACGCGCTTTTGCGTGCCGAAGGGAAGGTCGGCCACCGGTGTTTCCGCCGACGCGCCCAGGTCCAGCAGGTCGATCACCTGCGAGGCGCGCGCCGCCAGTTCCCGCTCCTCGCGCCGCACATGCGGCATGCGCAGCGCGTTCGAGAGAAAGCCGCTGGAGCTGCGGCAGTGGCCGCCCAGCAT
>DATHWV010000202.1:0-14625 GCA_035460205.1 Ramlibacter sp. | reverse complement strand
ACCGAATCGAACAGGCTGTCGAAGGCTTCGCCGAGCGCAGCGCGATCGTCCATCGCGCGGCGCTGGTCAGCTTCGCTTGCGGTGCGTCCACGCTCGATCTGTGACCTGAGCGATGCCGACAGGCGGTCGCGGCCGCGCTCGTACTCGGCTTCGAACGACGCGGCGATCTCCGCTTCCATCAGCGTGCGATGGGATTCGACTGCCGCGCCCGCGCGTGCAGGCAGCTCCAGGTCCACGACAAAGGTGCGCAGCGAATGGACGAAGCCCATGAACGCGGCCTGCGCGTCAGGCGCGACGCGGTCCCACATCGGCGTGCGTGCGAAGCCGATGACAGGCGCGCGCTGGGGCGCCGGTGGCTCGGCCAGGTCGCGGCCGCACAGTGACTGCGCCAGCAAGGCTGCGTCGTCGACGGTGCGCGCAAATACACCCAGCTGGTCGAGCGCCGGCGACTGCCGCAGCACGCCGGTACCCGGCAGCCAGCCCGCGGTAGGCTTGTAGCCGACCACGCCGCAAAACGATGCGGGCCGGATCACCGAACCGTTGGTCTGCGTGCCGATGGCCAGCGGCACCATGCCGGCGGCCACGGCGGCCGCGGAACCACTGGACGAACCGCCGGGCGTGTGCGCGATGTTGTGAGGATTGCGCGTCTTGCCCGGGAAGTAGGTCGCGAGCTCCGTCGTCACCGTCTTGCCCATGACCAGCCCGCCGGCCGCGCGCAAGCGCGCGACGACGACCGCGTCCTCGCGTGGCCGGCGGCCCGCGTGCAACACCGTGCCGTTCTCGGTCGGCAGGTCGGCGGTATCGATGATGTCCTTGATACCCACCGGCAAGCCGTGCAGCGCGCCCAGGGCTTGCCCAGCCAGGCGGGCCTGGTCCGCAGCGTCGGCCTGCGCCAGCACGTGGCCCGGGTCCAGCCGGGTCCAGGCCTGCACCTGGGGCTCGGTTTCCTCCACCCGGGCGAGCAGGGCCAGCGCATAGTCCCGCGCGCGCAGGCTGCCGTCCGCCAGCCTTTGCGCAGCCTGTGCGGCGTCCAGCGCCGCGAGCCCGGACGCCGGCGCGATCGTCACACGATCTTGACGCTGAGGTTGGGCAGCTTGTCGATGTGCATCTCGATCACGTCGCCCCGCACCACCGGCCCCACGTTCTCGGGCGTGCCGGAGTAGATGATGTCGCCGGGGAACAGCTCGAACGCTTCCGAAAGCTTGCTGATCTGCTCGGCCACCGACCAGATCATCTGGTTCAGGTTGGCGTTCTGCTTGGTCTGGCCGTTCACCTTCAGCCAGATCGCGCCTTGCGTGAAATGGCCAATAGAGGCCACCTTGTGCAGCGCACCGAGGGGTGCGGAGCGGTCGAAGCTCTTGCCGATTTCCCAGGGCTTCTTTTCGTCGCCCATCGCGCGCTGCAGGTCACGCCGCGTCATGTCCAGGCCCAGGGTGTAGCCCCACACATGCTCGAGCGCGGTGGCCACCGGGATGTTGCGGCCGCCCTTGCCCAGCGCCGCCACAAGTTCGGCCTCGTAGTGGTAGTTCTTCGTCAGCGGCGGGTACGGATGGTCCGGCGTGGTGCCGGCCGCCACGAACTGGATCGCATCGGTCGGCTTCTGGAAGAAGAACGGCGGCTCGCGATCGGGGTTGGAGCCCATCTCGATCGAGTGCGCACGGTAGTTGCGGCCAATGCAGTAAATCCGGCGCACCGGGTACATCTCATCCGACCCCACGACAGGGATGTACGTCGCAGGCACGGCGAACGGGGTCCGCGCGGTGCCGCCCGTCCCCATCGAGGCGCAGCCGGCCAGGCCGGTGGCCGCGACGGCAGCCGAGCTGCCAAAGAAATTCCTTCTGTCCATTGTTGTCTCCTTGAATGTTCGCAAACCTAAGTACCAGCCGCCGCAACGCAAGCCGTGGCCCTGCTCGGTGAAAACCCTCTCACCGCCCGGAACTCGACGTCCAAAGATAGCTTGCTAACGATTTTTTATCAACAGGAGACAAGCCATGACCGAAAGCAAATCCCCCCGCCGCCGCAGTCTGCTCAAAGGCGCGGCTGTCGCCGCCGGCGCAATGACCGCGCCGGCGATCGTCAGCGCACAAGGCGTACAGTCGCTGCGCTTCCAGAGCACCTGGCCCTCGAAGGACATCTTCCACGAGTACGCGCTGGACTTCGCCAAGACCGTCAACGACATGACCGGCGGCGAGATGAAGATCGAGGTGCTGCCGGCCGGCGCGGTGGTGCCCGCATTCGGCCTGCTGGACGCCGTGTCCAAGGGCACGCTGGACGGCGGCCATGGCGTGATCGTCTATCACTACGGCAAGCAGAACGCACTGGCGCTGTGGGGCTCGGGCCCCGGCTTCGGCATGGACGCGAACATGCTGATGGCGTGGCATCGCTGGGGCGGCGGCATGCAGTTGCTGGAGAAGCTCTACGCCTCCGTCGGCGCCAACGTGGTGTCCTTCCCCTACGGCCCGATGGCGACGCAGCCGCTCGGCTGGTTCAAGAAGCCGATCACCAAGGAGTCGGACATGAAGGGCCTGAAGTACCGCACCGTCGGTATTTCGATCGACCTGTTCACTGCGATGGGCGTGGCCGTGAACGCGCTGCCCGGCGGGGAGATCGTGCCGGCGATGGACCGCGGCCTGCTGGATGCGGCCGAGTTCAACAACATGACGTCCGACCGCCTCCTGGGCTTCCCCGACGTGTCCAAGGTCTGCATGCTGCAAAGCTTCCACCAGAACGCCGAGCAGTTCGAGATCACCTTCAACAAGACCAAGTTCGACTCGCTGCCCGCCAAGATGAAGGCCATCATCACCAACGCGGTGAGCGCCGCTTCCGCGGAACTGAGCTGGAAGGCGATCGACCGCTACTCGAAGGACTACGTCGAACTGCAGACCAAGGACAAGGTCAAGTTCTACAAGACGCCGGACGCGATCCTGCAAAAGCAGATCGAGCTGTACGACGAGATCGTGGAGAAGAAGTCCAAGGACAACCCCATCTTCGCCGAGATCGTCGCGTCGCAGAAGGCGTTCGCCGAGCGCGCCGTGAAGTGGGACATGGACAACAACGTCAACCGCCGGATGGCGTACAACCACTACTTCGGCGCCAAGAAGGCACCGGCCAAGAAGGCCTGAGGCCAGCCGGCCGGAAAGCAGCACACCATCCGGCGCGCCGGATGGTTTTTTTTTGATGAGGACGGTCCACCGTGCAAAACGCGCTTCTCTACATTGACAAGGTCAGCACCTGGATCGGCCAGGCCTTTTCCTGGCTGATCGTCGCCCTGACGCTGCTGATCACCTGGGAAGTGTTCTCGCGCTACGCGCTGGACCATCCGCATGCCTGGGCCTTCGACATCATGATCATGATGTACGGCACCATGATCATGATGGCCGGCGCCTACACGCTGGCCAAGAACGGCCATGTGCGCGGCGACGTGCTCTACGGGTTTTTCCAGCCGCGCACCCAGGCCACGCTGGACTTGCTGCTCTACGTGCTGTTCTTCATCCCTGGCGTTTTTGCGCTGGCCTGGGCGGGCTACACCTATGCCGCCGAGAGTTGGGCGATCAACGAGCACTCGAACATCACCTCGGACGGGCCTGCCGTCTATCCCTTCAAGACGATCATCCCGGTCGCCGGCGTGATCCTGCTGTTGCAGGGCTTCGTCGAGATCGTGCGCTGCGTGCTCTGCATCCAGCAGGGCGAGTGGCCGTCGCGTGAGGAGGATGTCGAGGAAGTCGACGTCGACAAGCTCAAGGAAATGGTCCACGTGAAGGACGAAGACATCGACAAACTCGACAAGTTCATGTCGCGGGAAGGCGCGAAATGAAAATCCGCAAGGAACTCTGGTTCGGCTTCATCCTGATGGCCATCATCCTGGCCGGCGTGGCCTACGTGATGATCAGTGCCGAAAAGATCACCAACGGCCACCTGGGCCTGCTCATGCTGGGCCTGGTGGTGGTCGCCATCATGCTGGGCTTCCCCACGGCGTTCACGCTGATGGGCATGGGCATGTTCTTCGGCTGGCTCTCCTACCGCAGCGTCAACCCTGATCTCGCCGTGCGCCAGATCCTCGACCTGATGGTCCAGCGCGCGTATGCGGTCATGTCCAACGACGTGCTGATCGCGATCCCGCTGTTCGTGTTCATGGGCTACCTGGTCGAGCGGGCCAACCTGATCGACAAGCTTTTCAGGAGCCTTCACTTGTCGCTCGCCCGGGTGCCCGGCGCCCTGGCCGTCGCGACGATCGTCACCTGCGCCATCTTTGCCACGGCCACCGGCATCGTGGGCGCGGTCGTCACGCTCATGGGGCTGCTGGCGCTGCCGGCCATGCTGCGCGCCGGCTACAACATCAAGCTCGCGGCTGGCGCCATCACCGCGGGCGGCTGCCTGGGCATCCTGATCCCGCCGTCGGTGCTGCTGATCGTCTATGGCGCGACCGCCGGCGTGTCGGTCGTCAAGCTCTACGCCGGCGCGTTCTTCCCGGGAATCATGCTGGCAGCGCTGTACGTGGGCTATGTGATCGTGCTGGCCAAGTGGAAGCCGCATCTTGCGCCGCCGCTCCCTGAGAGCGAGCGCACGGTGCCGCTGCCACCGGTGGCCCAAGCCTTGAGCGGCAACAACCGCAATGCGCTCGCAGGCCTGTTCAAGGGATTGCGCGAGCCGTCGCTCCCGAAGAAGACTGTGGCCGGCCAGTTGCTCATCTCGCTGCTGCCCGCCATTTCGATCGCCCTGTTCCTCTTGCTGATGTTCGGTGCCGCGACCGCGCCCGAAGTGGTCGCCGACACTACCGGCCTGGTTCAGGTGGGTGACACCGCGCCGCAGGGCGGCGGTGTTGCCGAACCGGAGCCGGAGCCCGAGAAGGCGGATGCAGGCGGATTGCAGGAACCGCCGAAGGACGAAGGCGGCCTGAAGGAGCCGCCCGCCGAGGCGGCAGCGCCGGCGCCAGCCGCCGCACCAGCCGCGCCGAAGGCGCCGGTTGCCGCGAAATTGGAGGCACCCAAACCCGCAGCCGCCCCGGCCGAGCGCGTCCCCGCCCCGACCTGGTATTGGGTGGTGTTTGGGCTGGGCATGGCGGCGCTGGTGCTGGTCAACTGGCTGATGAACTGGCAGCGCCTCGAAATCTTCAAGATGCTGCTGGCTTCGTTCTTCCCGCTGGCCATCCTGATCATCGCGGTGCTCGGCTCCATCGTGTTCGGGCTGGCCACGCCAACCGAGGCGGCCGCGGTCGGCGCGTTTGGCGGTGTGTTCCTGGCCGGCGCTTATCGCTATTACGCGGCCCGGCAGGCCAGCAGCCCGAGCCCGGTCATGAAAACCGCGTCCGACCTGGGCGGCATCATCAAGGAGTCGTCCTTCCTCACGGCCAAGACCAGCGCGATGGTGTGCTGGCTGTTCGTCGGCTCGTCGATCTTCTCGGCATCGTTCGCATTGCTGGGCGGCCAGGAAATCATCGAGCGCTGGGTGCTGTCGCTGGGCCTCACGACACTGCAATTCATGCTGCTGTCGCAGTTCATCATCTTCATCCTGGGCTGGCCGCTGGAGTGGACCGAGATCATCGTCATCTTCATGCCGATCTTCATCCCGCTGCTGGCGAAGTTCAATGTGGACCCGCTCTTCTTCGGCTTGCTGGTGGCGCTCAACCTGCAGACAGCTTTCCTGTCACCACCGGTGGCGATGGCTGCCTTCTACCTGAAGGGCGTATCGCCCAAGCACGTGACGCTGAACCAGATATTCGCGGGGATGATGCCGTTCATGGCGATCCAGGTCATCGCGCTCGCCTTGCTCTACACCTTCCCGGCGATCGGCCTGTGGTTGCCGGGCCTGCTCTACAAGTAGGCTGGCGACCGGCGGAGATTGACGTTTACGTAAACGTCAAGTAAGGTAGCGGGATTCTGATTGCAGCCCGGGCCCGCCCCAAGGCCCGGGCCGGAGACCGCCCATGACCGACCTGTCCGCCGAATTCAAGGCGCTCGCCAACTACCGCCCCACGCACAAGGTGCGCTTCGTCACGGCCGCGAGCCTGTTCGACGGGCACGACGCCGCGATCAACATCATGCGGCGCATCCTGCAGGGCATGGGCGCCGAGGTGATCCACCTCGGGCACAACCGCAGCGTGGACGAGGTCGTGACTGCGGCCCTGCAGGAAGACGTCCAAGGCATCGCCATCAGCTCGTACCAGGGCGGCCATGTCGAGTATTTCAAGTACATGGTGGACCTGCTCAAGGCCCGCGGCGGCGCGCACATCCAGGTCTTCGGCGGCGGCGGCGGCGTGATCGTGCCACCCGAAATCCGCGAGCTGCAGGCCTACGGCGTGACCCGCATCTACAGCCCCGAGGACGGCCAGCGCATGGGCCTGGCCGGAATGATCGGCGAGATGGTGATGCGCTGCGACAAGGACATCTCCGGCTACGCGCCCAAGGACGTGAAAGCGATCCAGGGCCATGGCGAGATGAACTGGCGCGCGCTGGCCCAGCTCATCACCGCGCTGGAGAACGGCACGGCGGACAAGGGCCTGATGGACGCGGTGAAAGCAGACGCTTCGAAGCGGACGATCCCCGTGGTGGGCATCACCGGCACCGGCGGCGCCGGCAAGTCCTCGCTCACCGATGAGCTGATCCGGCGCCTGCGGCTGGACCAGGGCGACAAGCTACGCGTTGCGGTCATCTCCATCGACCCGTCACGCCGCAAGAGCGGTGGCGCGCTGTTGGGCGACCGCATCCGCATGAACGCGATCGGGCCGTGGAGCGCTTCGGGTTCCAGCCAGCGCGTCTTCATGCGCAGCCTGGCCACGCGCGATTTCGGCAGCGAGATTTCCGCTGCCCTGCCCGACGTCGTCGCGGCCTGCAAGGCGGCCGGCTTCGACCTGGTGGTGGTGGAAACCTCGGGCATCGGCCAGGGCGACGCCGCCATCGTGCCGCTGGTCGACGTGCCCCTCTACGTGATGACGCCCGAGTTCGGCGCCGCCAGCCAGCTCGAAAAGATCGACATGCTGGACTTCGCCGAATTCGTGGCGATCAACAAATTCGACCGCAAGGGCGCGCTCGATGCGCTGCGCGACGTCGCCAAGCAGGTCCAGCGCAACAAGGAAGCCTGGGGCAAGCGGCCCGAGGAGATGCCGGTGTTCGGCACCATGGCCGCCCGTTTCAACGACGACGGCGTGACGGCCTTGTACCAGGCGCTCAAGCCGCGCCTGGGCGCGCTGGGTCTCGCGCTGTCGGAAGGCACGCTGCCGGTCGTGGGCGTGCGCCACAGCACCAACCAGGCGCCGGTGGTGCCCGCGGCTCGCACCCGCTACCTTGCCGAGATCAGCGACACGGTTCGCGGCTACAAGAAGCGCGCGCGCGGCCAGTCCCGGCTGGCCCGCGAAGTGCAGCAGTTGAAAGAAGCCGCGCGCATGCTGAAGGTGGACAAGCCGGATCGCGCACCCGCCGCCGAAGCCGCGCTCGACCTGGCCGGCAAGCGGCTCTCGGCCATGGACAAGGACGCCTTGCACCTGCTCAAGCAATGGCCCGACATGCAGTCCGCCTATTCGGGCGACGAGTACGTGGTGAAGATCCGCGACAAGGAAATCCGCACGGCGCTCACGACGAAATCGCTCTCCGGAACCACCATCCGCAAGGTGAGCCTGCCGAAGTACGAGGACCACGGCGAGATCCTGCAGTGGCTGATGCTGGACAACGTCCCGGGCAGCTACCCGTACACCGCGGGCACTTTCGCTTTCAAGCGCGAAGGCGAGGACCCGACACGCATGTTCGCCGGTGAAGGCGATGCCTTCCGCACCAACACGCGCTTCAAGCTGCTCAGTTCGGGCATGCCGGCCAAGCGGTTGTCCACGGCATTCGATTCGGTCACGCTGTACGGCAACGACCCGGATCCGCGTCCCGACATCTACGGCAAGGTGGGCAACTCGGGCGTGTCCATCGCCACGCTGGACGACATGAAGGTCCTGTACTCGGGTTTCGACCTGTGCAGCCCCGGCACCTCGGTGTCGATGACGATCAACGGCCCTGCCCCGAGCATCCTGGCGATGTTCATGAACACCGCCATCGACCAGAACCTGGACAAGTTCAAGGAAGACAACGGCCGCGAGCCGACGGACACCGAGGCGGCCAAGATCCGCGAGTGGGTGCTGGCCAATGTGCGCGGCACGGTGCAGGCCGACATCCTGAAGGAAGACCAGGGCCAGAACACCTGCATCTTCTCCACCGAGTTCAGCCTCAAGGTGATGGGCGACATCGCCGAGTATTTCGTGCACCACAACGTGCGCAACTTCTACTCGGTCTCGATCAGCGGCTATCACATCGCCGAAGCCGGGGCCAACCCGATCAGCCAGCTCGCCTTCACGCTGTCGAACGGTTTCACCTTCGTCGAAGCGTACCTGGCACGTGGCATGCACATTGACGACTTCGCGCCCAACCTGTCGTTCTTCTTCTCCAACGGCATGGACCCGGAGTACACCGTGATGGGCCGCGTGGCCCGCCGCATCTGGGCGGTGGCGATGAAGGAAAAGTACGGGGCCAACGAGCGCAGCCAGAAGCTCAAGTACCACATCCAGACGTCCGGTCGCAGCCTGCACGCCCAGGAAATCCAGTTCAACGACATTCGCACCACGTTGCAGGCACTGATCGCCATCTACGACAACTGCAACTCGCTGCACACCAACGCCTTCGACGAGGCGATCACCACGCCGACTGAGGACAGCGTGCGCCGCGCCATGGCGATCCAGCTCATCATCAACCGTGAGTGGGGCCTCGCAAAGAACGAGAACCCGAACCAGGGCTCATTCATCATTGAAGAGCTCACGGAACTGGTGGAGGAAGCCGTACTGGCCGAGTTCGAGCGCATCGCCGAGCGTGGCGGCGTGCTGGGGGCGATGGAGACCGGCTACCAGCGCGGCCGCATCCAGGACGAGTCCATGCACTACGAGATGCTCAAGCACACCGGCGAGCTGCCGATCGTGGGCGTGAACACCTTCCGCAACCCCCATGGCGATGCCGTCCTGGACAAACTGGAACTGGCGCGCTCGACCGAGGAAGAAAAGCAGGGCCAGCTCAAGCGGCTCGGCGACTTTCATGCCCGCAACGCCGCGCAAGCCCCCGCCGCCCTCAAGCGCCTTCAGCAGGCGGTAATCGACAACCGCAATGTGTTCGAAGTGCTGATGGACGCCGTTCGGGTCTGCTCCCTGGGGCAGATCACCAGCGCGCTGTTCGAGGTGGGCGGGCAGTACCGGCGCAACATGTGATCCACCGGGGCCAGTCAGCCTTTTGACAGGCTGTACCGGCCGGTCTCCAGCGAGGCCGGACGTCACGCAGAATTACCTAAGGTATTACCCGCTACCGCGGTGCAGCATGCGTCCATAGCATTCGCCATCCCGTTGTGCAGCAGCAAGGCTGCGCAACAAGAATGCTTGCGAGGAGACGTTTTGGCAGCTGAGTTCATTCTCGAGACGAAGGGCTTGACCAAGGAGTTCAAGGGCTTTGTCGCGGTCAATAACGTCGACCTGAAGGTGCGCCATGGCCACATCCATGCGCTGATCGGCCCCAACGGCGCCGGCAAGACCACTTTCTTCAACCTGCTCACCAAGTTCCTGCCGCCCACCCGCGGCACGATCACCTACCAGGGCGTGGACATCACCCACGAGCGCCCGGCGCAAACGGCGCGCCGCGGCATCGTGCGCTCCTTCCAGATCTCGGCCGTGTTCCCGCACATGACGGTGCTGGAGAATGTGCGCGCGGCGCTGCAACGCAACATGGGCAACTCGTTCCACTTCTGGAAGCCGGAGAAGACCCTGCACCACCTGCACGACCGCGCGCGCGAACTGCTGGCCACCGTGGACCTGCAGGAATTCGCGGAAGAACTCACCGTCAACCTGCCTTACGGCCGCAAGCGTGCGCTGGAGCTGGCGACCACCATGGCGCTGGAGCCCGACCTCATGCTGCTGGACGAGCCGACGCAGGGCATGGGCCACGAGGACGTGGACCGCGTGACGCAGCTGATCAAGAAGGTATCCGCCGGGCGCACCATCCTGATGGTCGAGCACAACATGAACGTGGTCTCCAAGATCGCCGACCGCATCACGGTGTTACAGCGGGGCGCGGTGATCGCCGACGGCGCGTATGCCGAGGTGTCGCGCAACCCACTGGTGATCGAGGCCTACATGGGCACCGCATCAGAAGAACTGCAAGGCGCGCACTGATGTCGTCGAAAGAACTCCTTCGCATCGACAACCTGCACGCCTGGTACGGCGAGTCACACGTCCTGCATGGCGTGAACATGAGTGTGAACGAGGGCGAGGTCGTGTCGCTGCTGGGGCGCAATGGCGCAGGCCGCACGACCACCATGCGCGCGATCCTGGGCCTCACGGGCAAGCGCACGGGTTCGATCCGCATCACTGGCACGGAAGCCATCAACTTCCCGCCGCACAAGACCGCCCGGCTGGGCGTGGGTTACTGCCCTGAAGAACGCGGGATTTTCGCGAGCCTGTCGGCCGAGGAAAACCTCATGCTGCCACCGGTGATCGCCCCCGGCGGCATGAGCGTGGGGGAGATTTACGAGATGTTCCCCAACCTGAAGGAGCGTGCCGCGAGCCCCGGCACGCGCCTGTCCGGCGGCGAGCAGCAGATGCTGGCCGTTGCGCGCATCCTGCGCACCGGCGCGCGGCTGTTGCTGCTCGACGAAATTTCCGAGGGCCTGGCGCCCGTGATCGTGCAGAAGCTCGCGGAGATGATCCGCACGCTCAAGGCCAAGGGCTACACGGTGGTGCTGGTGGAGCAGAACTTCCGCTTTGCCGCACCGCTGGCCGATCGCTTCTATGTGATGGAGCACGGCAAGATCGTGCGCGAATTCGAACAGTCCCAGCTGCAGGCCAACATGGGCATGCTGCAGGAATACCTCGGCGTCTGACGCCAACCCACAGTTTTTTCCAAGGAGACCTCCCATGAAGTTCAAGAAAGCCCTCGTTGCCGGCGCACTCGCCGCGGCCGGCCTGCTCGGCGCGGCCACCCCGGCCATGGCGCAGTTTTCCGGCGATGTGATCCGCATCGGCATCATCACCGACATGTCCAGCGTGTACGCCGACATCGACGGACCCGCCGGCGTGGAAGCCATCCGCATGGCCATCGCGGACATGGGCGGCTCGATCGCCGGCAAGAAGATCGAAGTGCTGTCGGCCGACCACCAGAACAAGGCCGACGTGGCCGCCTCCAAGGCGCGTGAGTGGTTCGACACCCAGGGCCTGGACATGCTGATCGGCGGCACCAACTCCGGCACCGCTCTGGCCATGGCCAAAGTTGCGTCGGAAAAGAAGAAGCCCTTCCTCGTCGTCGGCGCCGCCACCTCGGCCCTGACCAACGACCAGTGCAATCCCTACACGGTGCACTGGGCCTACGACACGACGGCCCTGTCCAACGGCACGGGCAACGCAGTGGTGAAGGCGGGCGGCAAGACCTGGTACTTCCTGACGGCCGACTACGCCTTCGGCGCGCAGCTGCAGGCCGACACCAGCAAGGTGGTGACGGCTTCGGGCGGCCAGGTGGTGGGCTCGGTGAAGCATCCGCTGAACGCCAGCGACTTCTCCTCGTTCCTGCTGCAGGCCCAGTCCAGCAAGGCGCAGATCCTCGGCATGGCCAACGCCGGCGGCGACACGATCAACACTATCAAGGCTGCCAACGAGTTCGGCGTCACCAAGACGATGAAGCTCGCGGGCTTGCTGATGTTCATCAACGACGTGCATTCGCTGGGCCTCAACGCCACGCAAGGCATGTACCTCACCGACAGCTGGTACTGGAACCGCGACGCCGAGACCCGCGCCTGGGGCCGCAAGTTCTTCGAGAAGATCAAGCGCATGCCGTCGTCCCTGCAGGCCGGCGACTACTCGGCCACGCTGCACTACCTGAATGCCGTCAAGGCCGTCGGCACCGACGACCCGGACAAGGTCCTCGCGCAGATGAAGAAGACCAAGATCAACGACATCTTCGCCAAGGGCGGCTTCATCCGCGACGACGGCCGCATGGTGCACGACATGTACCTGATGCAGGTCAAGACACCGAAGGAATCGACCGAGCCGTGGGACTACTACAAGGTGGTCCAGACCTTCAAGGGTGAAGAGGCTTGGACGACCAAGGCCGAGACCAAGTGCGCCTCGTGGAAATGACATGACGGCCCCCCAGTCGCTGTCGCTCCGTCTTGCAGACCGCGCAGTGCCTGACGGCACTGCCCTTCGCCAGGCACAAACAGTCCACAGGACTGTTTGTGCCCGGGCTCAGCCCCCAAGGGGCGCCACCCAGCGGACCGGCGAAGCCGGATCCGCGGGTGTTGCTTGATGTGCACTTCGCTTCGCTTGTGCGAGTCCATTCATGACTGAAATATTTGGCATCCCGATCCAGGCCTTCATGGGCCAGCTCATGCTGGGCCTGGTGAATGGCTCGTTCTACGCGATGCTGAGTCTCGGCCTGGCGGTGATCTTCGGCTTGCTGGGCATCGTGAACTTCGCGCATGGCGCGCTGTACATGATCGGCGCCTACGTGGCGTGGTTCGTGCTCGAGCAGTTCGGCATCAACTACTGGTTCGCGCTGGTGATTGCGCCGCTGGTGGTGGGTGTGCTGGGCGTGGTGATCGAGCGCACGCTACTGCGGCACCTCTACAAGCTCGACCCGATCTACGGCCTGCTGCTGACCTTTGGCCTGGCGCTGATCGCCGAAGGCGTTTTCCGCGAGCAGTTCGGTGTGTCGGGCCAGTCCTATCCGGTGCCCGAGGCCCTGCAGGGCGCCACCAACCTCGGCTTCATGGTGCTGCCGAACTACCGCGCCTGGGTCGTGCTCGCATCGCTGCTGATCTGCCTGGGCACCTGGGTGCTGATCGAGAAGACGCGGCTCGGCGCCACGCTGCGCGCCGGCACCGAGAACCCGGCGCTGGTGCAGGACTTCGGTATCAACGTGCCGCTGATGGTGATGCTCACCTATGCCTCGGGCGCCGCGCTCGCCGCCATTGCCGGTGTGCTTGCCGCGCCGGTGATCCAGGTCACGCCGCTGATGGGCAGCAACCTCATCATCGTGGTATTCGCCGTAGTGGTGATCGGTGGCATGGGCTCCATCCTCGGTTCGATCCTTACGGGCCTCGCACTTGGATTGATTGAAGGCCTGACCAAAGTGTTCTACCCCGAGGCTTCGAGCATCGTCGTCTTCGTGATCATGGCCATCGTGCTGATGATTCGTCCGGCCGGCCTGTTCGGCAAAGAGAAATAGCACGATGAACCTGCCCACCCAAACCCGCAACGCACGTCTCGTCTGGGCGGCGGCGTTCGTGCTGTTGGCCATCGCACCCTTCGTCGGCCTGTACCCCATCTTCATGATGAAGGCGCTGTGCTTCGCGATCTTTGCCTGCGCCTTCAACCTGCTGCTCGGCTTCACCGGCCTGCTGTCCTTCGGCCATGCGGCCTTCCTCGGATCGGCGGCGTACGTCACCGGTTGGCTGGTGCGCAGCGCCGGCTGGTCGCCCGAACTCGGCATCGTCGCCGGCGTGCTGCTCGCGGGGGTGCTGGGCCTGGTCGTCGGGCTGATCGCCATTCGCCGCCAGGGCATCTACTTCGCGATGATCACGCTGGCCATGGCGCAGATGATCTATTTCGTCTGCCTGCAAGCGCCCTTCACCGGCGGTGAAGACGGCCTGCAAGGCGTGCCGCGCGGCAAGCTCTTCGGCCTGCTGCCGATGGACAACGACGTCGCCATGTACTACTTGGTGCTGGCCGTGTTCGTGGCGGTGTTTTTGTTCATCCTGCGCATCGTGCATTCGCCGTATGGCCAGGTGCTCAAGGCCATCCGCGAGAACGAGCCGCGTGCCATCTCGCTCGGCTACGACGTCGACCGCTACAAGCTGCTGGCCTTCGTGCTGTCGACCGCGCTGGCCGGCCTGGCCGGCTCGCTCAAGACGACCGTGCTCGGCTTCGCCACGCTGACCGACGTGCACTGGTCGCTCTCGGGCGAAGTGATCCTGATGACCCTGCTCGGCGGCCTCGGCACCTTCGCCGGCCCGGTGGTGGGCGCCTTCACCATCATCGGCCTTCAAAACTTTCTCGCCGACCGCGTGGGCTCTTGGGTCACCGTGATCATCGGCGTGATCTTCGTCGTCTGCGTGATCGCCTTCCGCCGCGGCTTCGTCGGCGAGCTGATCGCCTGGCAGCAGCGGCGCAAGGCCTGAGGCTGCAGGAGCGTTCGATGGGCATCGAGATTCCGAAGGAAGCGCGCAAGGAAGCTGTCGCTTCGATCGAGCGCTACTTCTCCGAGAACATGGAGGAGAAGATCGGCAACATCGCTGCTGCGGCGTTGCTCGGGTTCTTTCTCGAAGAGATCGGGCCGCTGGTCTACAACCAGGCGGTGGCTGAAGTGCAGGAGCGGTTGCAGGCGCGGGTTGCGGAGCTCGATATCGAGCTGCATGAGGATGAGTTTCAGTATTGGCGAAAGGTGGAGCGGTCGCGGAAGGTGAAGTAAGGCTTGGCCTTGTTGTTTGCCGCTTCGCGTAGTTGATTCTTCCGCCTGCCGGCGGGTGCGCCGGGTGATCGCCCCGGCGGGCGAGTCACTTTAATTTGTCGCGTCAAATGAAAGTAACCAAAGCAAAGACGCTCTCCACTTTGCTGTACCGCTTCGG
>DATHWV010000201.1:0-5151 GCA_035460205.1 Ramlibacter sp. | reverse complement strand
TTGCTGCGCTTGACCGAGGCGATGGCCTGCTCGCCGTTCTCGGCGGTGCTGACCATGTAGCCGGCGGTGCCGAGCAGCTTCTCGAGGCGGGTGCGGTCGACCTGGTTGTCTTCGACGATGAGGATGTTGCGGGTCATGTGAATCTCTTTCTAGATGGGTTGGGAAACGGGGAAACGGGGAAATGCCGCAGTGGCGGGCTTCGCCGGCGCGCTCATGTGGCGCTCGACGACTTCATGCAGCTGGGCCGGATCGACCGGCTTGGTGAGGTAGGTGTCGCAGCCGGCCATCTTTCCGCGCACGCGGTCAAACGGCGAGGACTTGCTGGTGAGCATCACCACCGGCAGGGACGAACCGGCGCGGGCCTTCGCCTTGATGCGGCGGCAGGCCTCGAAGCCGTCGATGCCGGGCATCAGCACGTCCATCAGCACGCAGGCGAAAGGCTGTGTCGTGGCGGCGGCAATGCCGTCTTCGGCGCTGTCGGCCTCCACCACTTCGATGTCCTGGCGTTCGAGCAGCGAGCGCAGGTAGTTGCGCACGGCGAGGCTGTCGTCGACGACCAGGACGCGGCGATTGCCCTGGCGCGGCGCAGCAGCGTCGGCGGCGGCCACGGGCGCGGCCTGGCGGGGCGCTTCTTCCAGTGCGCGGTAAAGCAGCACCGGCAGGATCGGCCACTTCACGTGGCGGTCGATGGCCATGTGGCCGGGGCGGACGGCTTTGGCGCCGGCCCAGATCACGGGCTTGCCAATCAGCCAGGGCTGGGTGTTGGCCCACTGGATGGCGGTGATGTCCTGCGCGTCGATCATCACGACGTCGGCCTGCTGGCCGTCGGCTTCGCTGACCATGTCGATGCGGGGGGCGCGCCGCTGCGAGAGCTTGACGGTGCCTTCGAGCAGGCGGTGTTCCATGGCGCTGAAGCCCTTGACCAGCAAGCGGAGCACGGCGCCTTCGGCCGCGGGCTCTGGCGTGGGTTTCTGCAAGGTGTTCAACATGGCGATCGGGTCTCCGTTGGGTGCAGTGCGGACGCTGCTGGGTGTGGATTCGATGGTAGGTTTGGGCCCTGGCGGCGCCCATCCATGCGATGCCCCCGGGCGGTGGGGGGCGAGGCCCTGTGGGGTCATACAGAATTACCCCTAGGCCGCCTGCAAACCGGCCACCAGCGGGCGGGCGCGCCCCAGGAGGTAATGCTCCAGCTGGGCCTCGACCAGTTGCGCGACCCGCATGGCGCAGCCCCAGGTGCTGCTGCGGTGCAGGAGCCGGCCGACGGTGGCCGCGACTTCCTCGCGGTCGGTCACCTGGCAGATCGCGGGCGGCCGGGCCATGGCGTTGACGCAGTCGGCCACGCCCGAGGCGAGCTCGATGGCCGCCGCCGGGCGGCTGCCCATGATCATCACCAGTTCGTCCAGGCCGTCGAGCGACAGGCGCACCATGCGATGCGGCAGCGCGCGCCGCGACAGGAGGTGGATGCGCGTGACATGCTGCTGGACGCGGACGTCGACATACGCCAGGCCCACGTCGGTGGAGTGGATCCTCGACCCCGCGAAGCGCTGGTACACGACGGGGCTGCAGTGCAGCTCGCCCACCCGGCGCAGCAGGTCGATCGGGCCGTTGTCCTCGGCGGAGACCAGCGCCACGTGGCGGTCGATCCGCAGTGCGTGGCCGCGGTCCGTTGCCACGGCGCAAGGCGCCATCAGCGATTGCCAGACCAGCGCGGGTTCCACCGTGTCGCTGCGGTCCATTTCCTCGCGGAACTGCCGCACGCGGCGGCCGAAGCTGCCCGGTCCGCCCCCGCCCTGGGTGGCGACCACGCTCAGGGCTTCGGTCAGCGTCGGTGCGCCCTTGCTGCGGTGGATGGTGACGAAGCGCTCATGGCGCGGGTCGGTGGCAGCGCGCTTCAGGAGTTTCTGCACAGCCGGGCCGGGGCCTTCGAACCAGAAAGCGAAGCAGCCGCTGGTGTAGAGCAATGCGCACTTGACGACCGGGTTGGTGCCGTGACCACCGACGTGGTTGCGCATCTGGAACAACTCGTCCATCACCGAACCCTGCACCAGCGAGATGCTGGCGCAGATGACGCGCACGACTTCGGCCGGCGCCCGGCCGGGGGCTTGCTTCGACATGGTTTGTGTCTCCTGGGCCGCGAAAGTGCGGCTGCTTGGTATGGAGACGATGCTATTGACGGGGGGTGTTCACGCCCATCCGTGCGTTGCCCCCGCCAACCGGCGGCGAACCCCGCGCCGGTGTACGGAATTACCCCTAGGTTTTTTTACGGGGCTAGCGGTCGGCGCCGACCAGGCCGCTGCGGATCGCGTAGCGCACGAGGCCGGCCAGGTCGCGGATGTCCAGCCGGTCCATGATCTGCGTGCGGTGCGTTTCCACCGTCTTGATCGAGAGTCCCAACTCACGCGCGATTTCCTTGGACGACTGGCCGCGCGCAATCAGCGCGAGGATCTGCGTCTGCCGGCCGGTGAGCCCGGGCGAGGCGCGGCCGCCGCTGAAGGCCTGTGCCAGCTTGCGCGAGATGGCGGGGCTCAGGTACACATCGCCCTGCTCCAGCGCCGTGAGCGCCATGCCGAGTTCCTCGACGGCTGCGTCCTTCACCAAGTAGCCGGCCGCGCCGGCGCGCACCGCTTCCGCGACATATTCATCGTTGTCGTACATCGAGAGCAACAGGACGCGGGTGGCGAGCTTCTCCGCGGTGACCTGGTGCAGCACCGCCAGCCCACTCAATTTGGGCATGGCGATGTCGAGCAGGGCCACGTCGGGCTTGAGTTCGCGAATGAGCGTCATCGCCTCCTCGCCGTCGGCGCCTTCGGCCACGACCTCGATGCCGGGCGTGACGTCCAGCAGCGCGCGCAGGCCCGCGCGCACCAGCCGGTGGTCGTCCACGAGTACTACGCGCATGCTTTTCTCTTTCGTCATCAGGTCGCCCACGGCAGGTGAACCCGCACGCTGGTGCCGGAGCCGGGATGGCTGTCCATGTGCAGGTCGCCGCCGATTTCCGTCACCCGGTCACGCATGCTCGTCACGCCGAGCGAGGTGCTGCGTTGCAGGTCGAACCATGATATGCCTGCTTCGAACCCGACGCCATCGTCGATCACCTCGATGGTGAGCTGGCCGTCCATGCTCTCGAGCATCACGCCCGCGCGCGTGGCGCCCGCATGGCGCACCACGTTCGTGAGCGCCTCCTGCACGACGCGGAAAGCCACCATCTCGCTCGCCTCCGGGCCGCGCGCGGGCTGGAGCCTGCAGCGCAATTCGACGTTGGGGACCGAGGGCCGGATGAACCGGTCGATCAGCCAGTTCAGCGCCGGCTCCAGCCCAAGGTCGTCCAGCAGGTGCGGATGCAGCGATGCGCTCAGGTCGCGCGCGTGGCGCAGCGCCTCTTCCGCCAGGTCGATCGGCGTGGCAAACGCGGTAGCCGGCTGGTCGATGCTCGGCCGCTTGGCCAGCGAGGCCAGTTGCAGCTTGAGCGCGGTGAGGATCTGCCCCACGTGGTCATGCAGGTCGCGGGCGATGCGGCGGCGCTCGTCCTCCTGCGCATCGATCATCTTGATGGAGAGCTGGCTCAGCTTGGTGTTGATCTCGGTGAGTTGCGCCTCCTTGCGGCGCAGTGTCGTCACGTCGGTCTGTACGCCGATGGTGCCGACGATGCTGCCGTCCGGGCGGCGCAACGCCTGCACGCGCACCTGGACATGGCGGTCCACGTGCTCGTTGACGACGTGGAAGTGCTCCTCCATCGGTTCGTCCGACACCAGCGCGCGGGCGTCCATGTAGGCAATGGCTTCGGCGTCCTCGGGTGGCAGCATGTCGCGCACCCGGTTGCCCAGCACCTCATCGCGCTGAACGCCGTGCTTGCCCTCGAACGCGCGGTTGACCAGCATGAACTTGCCGGTGGGCGAGCGCAGCGAGAGTGGGAGCGGAATGGCGTCGATCAGCTGCTGGTTGAAATTCAGCTGGTCCCGCAGGTGCGCCTGCTCGCCCCGGCGCAGCAACAGCAAGGCGATGACGGTGAAGGCGATCAGGAACAGCAGGGTCTCCGCCTGGCGCTTGGTCTCCGCGGCCTTGTCCCAGATGTCGTCGATCACCACCCGGAAGCAGACCTGGGCGCCGCCCTCCACTTCCTGCAGCGCCGCCTGGATGCTGGTGAATACGGCATCGCCTTCCAGCAGCAATGGCAGCGCGCGCGCGCCGGCGGTCGGCACGATCCCCGGCTCCACGCCCGTTCCCTTCGCCAGCTCGACGTACGCGGCGAAATCGCTGCGCAGGTTACGGATGCGCACCGTGTGACCAGGCGGCTTGTCCCCGCGCGGGCAGCTCGCGTCGCGCAGCAGGTCGAGCCGCCGGACGACCGCAGGCAGCACCGCGGCCAGTTCGGCCGGGCTGAGCCGGTCACCGGTGGTGACGAAGTCCAGGTGGGCCTTCTTCAGGGCACGGGCGGAAGTGTCCAATGCCTGGAGTTCGCCGCGGAACGCCTCGTATTTGGTGAGTGCCGCGGGAACGCGGTCGATGCGCAGCCGCACGATGAGGGTGACCAGCAGCGACATCGCGACGACCAGCACCACCAGCAGGACCCCCAGAACGATGTTGCGGCGGCTGATGCGCCGCTGCCCGCCGGCCGCAACCTCCTGCGCAATTTCGGTTTCGTGCCAGACGGCCTCGCGCCACCTCTTGAGGCTGACTCTGGTCATCGGGCGCGGTCTGCAGGCATGGGGCCACTTTGCGCCAGGGGCGCGATGGTGTCCAATCGGGATTCGCCCTGATACACGATCGATCGCATGCCGGACGCCCACCACAGTCCCCCCGCCGAACGCAACAAGCAGCCTATCCTCGACGTCTTGCGCAAGGTACTGCCGGCCCGCGGCAGCGCGCTGGAGATTGCGTCCGGCACGGGCCAGCACGCGGCGTGGTTTGCCGCAGCACTGCCGGACTGGACCTGGCAACCCACCGATGCCGATCCCGGGGCGCTGGATTCCATCGCCGCGTGGACCGCGCAGGCGGGCCTGGCCAACGTGCTGCCGCCTTTGATCCTCGATGTGATGGCGCCACAGTGGCCGTCCCGCGAAGCGCCGTTCGCGCAAGCCTTCGACGCCATCTACTGCGCGAACATGCTGCACATCTCGCCGTGGGCCACCTGCGCTGCGCTGATGCAAGGCA
>DATHWV010000200.1:0-4796 GCA_035460205.1 Ramlibacter sp. | reverse complement strand
GCCTGGGACCGCGTGGGCGACCTGCTGACCGACGGTGACTTCTACCGCTACGAACACCGCCTGATCTACGCCGCCATCGGCGGGCTGATCAACGCCACCAGGCCGGCCGACGTGATCACGGTCTACGAGCAGTTGCAGGGGCTGGGCAAGGCGGACGAAACCGGCGGCCTGGCTTACCTCAATTCACTGGCGCAGTACGTGCCCAGTGCGAGCAACATCCGCCGCTACGCGGAGATCGTGCGCGAGCGCTCGATCCTGCGCAAGCTGGTGAGCGCCAGCGACGAGATCGCGACAGCCGCCTTCAACACGCAAGGCAAGGCCGTCGACAAGATCCTGGACGAAGCCGAGCAGCGCATCTTCAACATCGGCGAGGAAGGCTCGCGGATGAAGCAGGGCTTCCAGGGCATGGACAGCCTGGTGGTGCAACTGCTGGACCGCGTGCAGGAGATGGCGGACAACCCGAACGACATCACGGGCGTGCCGACGGGCTTCTACGACCTCGACCGCATGACCTCGGGCATGCAGGCCGGAGACATGATCGTGCTGGCGGCACGGCCCTCCATGGGCAAGACCGCGCTGGCCGTGAACATCGCCGAACACGTTGCATTGAACGAAGGGCTGCCGGTCGCGATCTTCTCGATGGAAATGGGCGCCTCGCAGCTGGCCGTGCGTATCGTCGGTTCGATCGGGCGCATCGACCAGATGCACCTGCGCACCGGCAAGCTCACCGATGCCGAGTGGCCGCGGCTGACCGAAGCCATCGAGAAGCTGCGCAACATCTCGCTGCACATTGACGAAACCCCCGGCCTCACAACCAGCGAGTTGCGCGCGAACGCCCGGCGCCTGGCGCGCCAGTGCGGCAAGCTCGGCCTGATCGTCGTGGACTACCTGCAGCTCATGAGCGTGTCCAGCAGCATGAGCGAGGAAAACCGCGCGACGGCGGTGGGCGAAATCTCCCGTGGCCTGAAGATGCTGGCCAAGGAGCTGCAGTGCCCGGTGATCGCGCTGTCGCAGCTGTCGCGGGGCGTCGAGTCGCGCACCGACAAGCGCCCGATGATGAGCGACCTGCGCGAATCCGGCGCGATCGAGCAGGACGCGGACGTGATCATGTTCATCTACCGCGACGACTACTACAACAAGGACTCCAAGGAGCCCGGCGTCGCCGAGATCATCATCAGCAAGCAGCGAAACGGCCCCACCGGGACCGTCAAGCTGGCTTTCATGAAGGAGCTGACCCGGTTCGAGTCGCTCGCTTCGGGCAACAACGACTTCTAGGCGCTACAGCACTTCGCTTGCGAAGTCGGCCAGGCGCGAGCGCTCGCCGCGAGCCAGCGTGATATGCCCGCTGTGGGGCCAGCCCTTGAACTTGTCCACCGCGAACGTCAGGCCCGATGAGCCCTCGGTGAGGTAGGGCGTGTCGATCTGCGCCAGGTTGCCCATGCAGATGATCTTGGTGCCGGGGCCTGCGCGGGTGATGAGCGTCTTCATCTGCTTGGGCGTCAGGTTCTGCGCCTCGTCGATGATGACGTACTTGTTCAGGAACGTGCGTCCGCGCATGAAGTTCATGCTCTTGATCTTGATGCGGCTGCGAATCAGTTCGTTGGTCGCGGCACGGCCCCATTCGCCGGCGCTGGTTTCGGTCTTGGCCAGCACCTCGAGGTTGTCGTCCAGCGCACCCATCCAGGGACCCATCTTCTCTTCTTCAGTGCCCGGCAGGAAGCCGATGTCCTCGCCGACGCTCACCGTGGCGCGGGTCATGATGATCTCCGTGTAGCGGCGATCGTCGAGCACCTGGGTCAGGCCCGAGGCCAGGGCCATCAGCGTCTTGCCGGTGCCGGCCGTCCCGGTGAGGGTGACGAAATCGACTTCCGGGTCCATCAGCAGGTTCATCGCGAAGTTCTGTTCGCGATTGCGCGTGGTCACGCCCCAGACCGAGTTCTTCAGGTGGCCGTAGTCCTTCAGGGTCTTGAGCACGGCGGTCTTGGCGCGGATTTCGGTCACGCGGGCGTACAGGCTCGGCTCGCCGGGTGACTCCAGGTAGACAAACTGGTTGATCAACAGGCTGGGAACGACGGGGCCGGTGATCCGGTAGAAGGTGTGCTGGCCGCTTTGCCAGCTTTCCACCGTCTTGCCGTGCTTGGCCCAGAAGTCGGAGGGCAGGGCCATCGCGCCGGAGTACAGCAACTCCAGGTCGTCGATGGTCTTGTCGTTCTGGTAGTCGTCCGTGGCCAGGCCCAGTGCCCGCGCCTTGACCCGCATGTTGATGTCCTTGGACACCAGCACCACTTCACGCGGCGCGTGCTTGGTCCGCAGGGCATGGACCACGCCCAGGATCTGGTTGTCCGCCTTGCCCTGGGGCAGGGACATCGGGAGGTTGTTGTCCAGCGGCTGGGTCTGGAAGAACAGGCAGCCGCCGGCTTCGCGGTGGCCGGTGGTATCCAGCTTCAGTCCGTGGGCGATATCGGCGCCCTGCGCGCCGGCCAGCGCGTCCAGCGTGCGGCTGGCCTGGCGGGCGTTGCGGGCGACCTCGGTCATGCCCTTCTTGTGGCCGTCCAGCTCTTCCAGGACGATCATCGGCAGGAAGATGTCGTGTTCCTCGAAGCGGAACAGGCTCATCGGGTCGTGCATCAGCACGTTGGTGTCCAGCACGAACAGCTTGCTGGGGCCGGTGGGCTTGGCCTTGCGGGCCGGGCGCTGCGCCGGTTCGGGCGTCATGCGCTTCTTTGAGGAAACCGGCTCGGCAGGCCGGTCGATGTACTCGATGACGTCGTCCTCGAGCGTCTCGGGATGCGCTTGCCCGCCACCCTGGCGCGGGTCGAAATCCATCGCCTGCGGCTTTTCAGCCAGCGGGCTGTCGATGTGGCTTGCCTCCGATTTTCGCGCCGCCTTGTGTGAGGTACGGGCCGGGGCGTCGTAGGCATCCGGCGGGAGCAGGGCAGCGCGCTTGGTGGGGGCGGGGGGCAATGGCATATGGCGGCAGGTTCCCGGATGAGGAGGTCAAAAAGCGAAAAAGCCGCCTGGCGAGCCGGGCGGCTTTGTCTGGGTCAGCAGTGATGACGCTTGGCGTCGCAATCAACGGCATGAATTCATTATGCACAAGTCCCGTGACGCGACAACCGCACGGGGGTGCATGTTGCTACAAAACGTCAGGCAGCCTTCTTGAGCAGCTTCACGGCCTTGAGCACTTCGTCCACGTGGCCCGGCACCTTCAGGCCGCGCCATTCCTGCTTGAGGACGCCGTCGGCGCCGATCAGGAAGGTGCTGCGCTCGATGCCCTTGACCTTCTTGCCGTACATGATCTTGTTCTTGACCACGCCGAACATGTGGCACATCTTCTCTTCCGTGTCCGCGATCAGCTCGAAAGGCAGCTCGAGCTTGGTCTTGAACTCGTCGTGGGATTTCATGTTGTCGCGGGAGACGCCGAACACCTGGGCGCCGGCCTTGACGAAATCCTTGTACTTGTCGCGGAACTGCATGGCTTCGGTCGTGCAGCCGGGTGTGTTGTCCTTCGGGTAGAAGTACAGGATCAGCACATTGCCGTTGTGGGACGTGTTGGTGACCTTGACGCCACCGGTCGCAACTGCTTCGAATTCGGGGATGGGTTTGTTGACAACGATCGCCATGGATTTTGTTTCTCGAGTGACAGAAATGCTCGTTGCTACTTCAGGGGACTGGGGTATCCCGTTGCAACCTGCAATTTTACCCTGAATCGGCCTTCGGGCCGCATGAGCTTCAGGCCGGCTGTTCAATGAGCAGGGCTACTGCAACATTGCGGCCCTCGTGGGCAAGGATGTTGTAGGTGCGGCAGGCGGCCGCGGTGTCCATGGTTTCAACGCCCACCCGGCGCTCGACCAGGGGCTTGAGCCAGGCCGGCTGGGGGAAGCGGATGCGGCTGCCGCTGCCGAAGATGACAACCTCGGCATTGACCTGTGCCAGGCGCTCGAAGTGGGCCGCCTGCAGGTCCTCGTACCGGCCGGCCGGCCAGTCGATGCGCTCGCCACGGGAGCTGATGATGACGCTGCCGGTGATTTTTTCACCATCCACGCCGACCCAGCCGGGGCCATGGCCACTGATCGTCGGGACGTCGGATTTGTCGGGTTGCAGCTTCATGTGCGCGGGTGTGGGGCTGTTGTTGCGCTGCACTAAAAGTATGCAGAACTGTGGTCAAATTATAGGTTTTCACCCTTAGAAAACGCTCCGGAGGGGCATTTGAAAACTGTCCACAAGTCGGCCAAGCTCGCCAACGTCCTCTACGACATCCGCGGTCCGATCATGGATGCGGCCCGGCAGATGGAGGAGGAAGGCCACAAGATCATCCGCCTGAACATCGGCAACCTGGCCGTGTTCGGCTTCGATGCGCCCGAGGAAATCCAGCAGGACATGATCCGCAACCTGCCGAACTCGGCCGGTTATTCGGACAGCAAGGGCATCTTCGCGGCGCGCAAGGCCGTGATGCACGAGACCCAGAAGCAGGGCATCCGGGGCGTGGTGCTGGACGACATCTACCTGGGCAACGGCGCCAGTGAGCTGATCGCGATGGCCACCAATGCGCTGCTGGACGATGGTGACGAATTGTTGCTGCCGGCGCCGGACTACCCCCTGTGGACCGCGGCCGCCAGCCTGTCGGGCGGCACGCCGGTGCACTACCTGTGCGACGAGGCCAATGGCTGGATGCCCGACCTGGCCGACATCCGCCGCAAGATCACGAAGGCCACCAAGGGCATCGTGGTCATCAACCCCAACAACCCGACCGGGGCACTCTATTCCGACGAACTGCTCAAGGGCATCGTCGAGAT
>DATHWV010000199.1:0-8225 GCA_035460205.1 Ramlibacter sp. | reverse complement strand
CGCGTTGAACAGCAATATCGCGCTGTACGTGACGCCCACCGACGTGGCGGCCGGCAAGGCGCCCAAGGACCAGGCCTTCCGCATCGGCGGCATGGTCAAGGACGGTTCGGTGCGGCGCGACAACCTCACGGTGCACTTCGTCGTCACCGACATGGCCAAGGACATCCCGGTGTCCTACACCGGCATCCTTCCCGACCTGTTCAAGGAGGGCAAGGGCGCGGTGGTGCAAGGCAAGCTCGGGCCTGACGGCAACTTCACCGCCTCCGAAGTGCTGGCCAAGCACGACGAGAACTACATGCCGCCGCAGGCCCAGCATTCGCTGGACGAAGCGAAGAAGAACCAGGGAGCGAAGAAGCCATGATCCCCGAACTCGGGCATTTCGCCCTGATCCTGTCGCTGTGCGTGGCCGCAGTGCTCGGCACGCTGCCGCTGGCGGGCGCGCATTGGCAGCGGCGCGAATGGTTGCTGCTGGCACGGCCGGCGGCGCAGGTGTTCTTCCTGTTGGTGGCGGCCTCGTTCGTGGCACTGGCGTGGAGTTTTTACGCCAATGACTTTTCGGTCGCGTATGTCGCGGGCAACTCCAATTCACTGCTGCCGACGCCGTACCGGCTGGCCGCGGTGTGGGGCGGCCACGAAGGCTCGCTGCTGCTCTGGATGCTGATGCTGTCAGGCTGGACGCTGGCGGTGGCGCAGTTTTCGCGTTCACTCGACGAGACCATGGTGGCGCGCGTGCTCGGTGTGCTGGGGCTGGTGTCCACCGGCCTCTTGCTGTTCATCCTGTTCACCTCCAACCCGTTCGACCGGTTGCTGCCGGCGGCGGAGAACGGGCGCGACCTGAACCCGCTGCTGCAGGATCCCGGCCTGGTGTTCCACCCGCCCATGCTGTACATGGGTTACGTCGGCTTCTCGGTGGCGTTCGCTTTTGCCATCGCGGCGCTGCTCTCGGGACGGCTCGACGCCGCCTGGGCTCGCTGGTCGCGCCCATGGACCACGCTGGCCTGGGTTTTCCTGACCGTCGGCATCGCGATGGGATCGTGGTGGGCTTATTACGAGCTGGGCTGGGGCGGCTGGTGGTTCTGGGACCCGGTGGAAAACGCGTCCTTCCTGCCCTGGCTGATCGGCACGGCGTTGCTGCACTCGCTGGCGGTGACGGAAAAGCGCGGCAGCTTCAAGAGCTGGACGGTGCTGCTGGCGATCGGCGCGTTCTCGCTCTCGCTGCTGGGGACCTTCCTGGTGCGCTCGGGCGTCCTCACTTCCGTGCATGCCTTCGCGACCGACCCGCGCCGCGGCGTTTTCATCCTGGTGCTGCTGGTGCTGGTGGTGGGCTCGTCGCTGGCCCTGTTCGCGTGGCGCGCGCCCAAGGTCGCGCTCGGCGGTGCGTTCGCGCTGATGTCGCGCGAAACGCTGATCCTGGTGGGCAACGTGCTGCTGGTGGTGGCCGCCGGCTCGGTGCTGCTGGGCACGCTCTACCCGCTGATCATCGACGCGCTCAATCTTGGAAAGATCTCCGTCGGCCCGCCGTACTTCAACTCGGTGTTCGTGCCGCTGATGGCGCCGGCGCTGTTCCTGATGGCGGCCGCGCCGCTGGCGCGCTGGAAGCATGCCGATGCGCGCGCGATGGCGCGGCGCCTGTGGATCGCCGCGGGCCTGGCGGTGCTGGCCGCCATCGCGATTCCCATTGCCATGGGCGGCTGGAGCTTTCTCACCGCGCTGGGCATCCTGCTCTCGGTCTGGATCGCGACATCGATGATCCTGCAGATCGTCGCGCGGCTGAAAGCTGGCCTGCCGCCGCTGTCGTTCTGGGGCATGCAACTGGGCCACCTCGGTGTGGCCGTGTTCGTCATCGGCGTCACGCTGGTGGGCAGCTACCAGGAAGAAAAGGATGTTCGCATGGAGCCGGGCGATACCACGCGCGTCGGCGGCCACGATTTCAAGTTCATCGGCATCACCCAGGTGCGCGGCCCGAACTACAACGCAGCGCGCGGCGAGTTTGAAATGTCGCAGGGCGGCAAGGCCATCCGCATGTTCCCTGAAAAGCGCACCTACCTGTCGTCGGCCATGCCGATGACCGAGGCCGCGATCGACGCCGGGTTCACGCGCGACGTGTACGTCTCGCTGGGCGAGCCGCTGGAAGGCCAGGCCTGGGCCGTGCGCGTCTACTACAAGCCCTTCGTCGACTGGATCTGGGGCGGCTGCCTGCTGATGGCACTGGGCGGCCTGTGCGCGATTTCCGACCGGCGCTACCGCCTTCGGGTGAAGGCCACGGCACCGGAGCCCATTCCGCCTGCGCCGCTGGAGCGCGCGACCGCATGAAAGCGAAGTTCCTGATTCCGCTGGCACTGTTCGGCGTGCTGGTCGCCTTCCTCGCCGTGGGCTTGAACCGCGACCCGCACCAGGTGCCCTCGCCCCTGGTGAACAAGGCCGCTCCCGCATTCAAGGTGCCGCAACTGATTGCGGCGGAGCAGCAGTTTTCACCGGCCGACATGAAGGGCCAGGTGTGGATGCTCAACGTCTGGGCCTCGTGGTGCGTGGCCTGCCGGGTGGAGCATCCCTTGCTGGTCCAGATCGGCGCGTCGAAGGTGGTGCCGCTCATCGGCCTGGACTACAAGGACAAGCGCATGGAAGCGCTCGGGTTCCTCAGCAAGCACGGTGACCCCTACAACCTCTCGGCCTTCGACCCCGACGGCAAGGTCGGCATCGACTACGGCGTGTACGGCGTGCCCGAGACTTTCATCATCGACAAGAACGGCGTGATCCGCCACAAGCAGATCGGCCCCATCACCCCCGAGGCGCTGGAGAAAACCATCCTGCCCCTCATCAACGAGCTGAAGAAATCGTGAAGCGTTTCCTGATTGCGATGCTGCTGCTCGCGTGCGCCGCCGGGTGGGCGAAAGATGCCGCGCCGGTGGCCGAAGACCCGGTGGTCGAAAAGCGGCTGGTCGCCATTGCCGACGAACTGCGCTGCCTGGTCTGCCAGAACGAGTCGCTCAGCGCCTCGCGCGCGGAACTCGCGCAGGACCTGCGGCGCGAGCTGCGCGAACTGATTCGCGCCGGCAAGACCGACGCCGAGATCCGCGAGTTCATGGTCAGCCGCTATGGCGATTTCGTGCTGTACCGCCCGCCGGTCAAGCCGACCACCTGGCTGCTGTGGGTCGGCCCGTTCGTGCTGATGGTGGCCGGCGTGATCGTTCTGCTGGTGTACCTGCGCCGGCGCGGCCGGGAAGTGACGTCCGAGGAATTGACCGAAGAAGAAGGACAGCGCGCGCGTGCGCTGTTGCAGGAGGGGGAGCAATGACCGGTTTCCTGGTGGCCGCCGCAGCGGTGGTGGTCGTGGCCCTGGCCCTGTTGCTGCGGCCTTTCCTGCGCCGCGGGGCTGCCGCGCCGCTCTCGCGCCGCAATGTCAACACCGCGATCTACCGCGAGCAGATGGCGCGCCTGGACCAGGACCTGGCCGACGACGCGATCAGCGCCGAGGACCATGCACAGGCCCGGTCCGAACTGCAGCGCCGCGCGTTGCAGGACACCGCGCTGGAAGACGCCGCGCCGGCCCTGCACGCGCCGCGGCGCACGATGGCCGCGATCGCGCTGCTGGTGCCGCTGGCGGCTTTCGGTCTTTACTTCCTGATCGGCAGCCCTGCGGGCATGAATCCGGCGGCGGTGGCGACGCCCACGCAACAGGATGTCGAGAACATGGTGGCCGGGCTGGCTGCCAGGCTGGAAAAAGATCCCTCCAACCTCAAGGGCTGGGCCATGCTGGCCCGTTCGTACAAGGTGCTGGGCAAGCCGGTCGAGGCGGAGCGGGCTTATGAGCGCGCCGGCGCTTTCATCGACACCGATGCGCAGTTGCTGGCCGACTATGCCGACGTAGCCGCGGCGAATGCGGGCGGCAACTTCGCCGGGAAGCCGGCGCAACTGGTCGCCAAGGCGTTGCAGGTGGACCCGCAGAACGCGATGGCCTTGTGGCTCTCCGGGACGGTGGCCATGAACGCCGGGCAGTTCGCGAAAGCGGCCGCAACCTGGGAGGGCCTGCTGGGATTGCTGGCACCCGGGTCCGAAGACGCGCGCATGCTGCAGTCCGCGATCGACGACGCACGCGGGCGGGCGGGCCTGGCCGGCGCGAAGCCCGCCGTGGTGGCCGCCGCCCCGTCCCGGGCCGCCGCGCCCGCAGCCGCAGGCGCGACCATCAGCGGTACGGTCGAGCTGGCCGCCGAGCTCAAGGCCAAGGTGGCGCCCGACGACACCATCATGGTCATTGCGCGCGTGCCCGGTTCGCGCATGCCGGTCGCCGTCCTGCGCGTGCGCGGCGCCAAGCTGCCGATGAAGTACACACTGGATGACTCGCTGGCCATGAGTCCGCAGGCGCTGATCTCCGCGGCGTCGGAGGTGGAAGTGGAAGCCCGCATCTCGAAATCCGGCCAGGCGAAGGCGGAATCCGGCGACCTGATTTCGCCGGTGCGTACCGTCAAGCTGGGCGCGACCGGCGTGACACTCAACGTGGCGCACGTGCGCAACTGATCTCATATAAGATATACTTACAGTGCATCTTTAGAGACCAGGACACCGCCATGCCCAGCCCCGACCTCTGCACCGAAGAGGAAGTCACCCAGCTCGTCCACGGCTTCTACGACCGGGTTCGACGTGACGCGGCGCTCGGCCCGATTTTCGAAAAACATGTCTCGGACTGGGACGCGCACATGCCGAAGATGGTGGATTTCTGGTCGTCCGCCTTGCGGGGCACCGCGCGATTTCGCGGAACGCCCATGCCCAAGCACACCGCCATCCCGGGCCTGACCGCCGCGCTGTTCGGCCGGTGGCTCACCCTGTTTCACGAAACGACGGCCGCCCTGGCGAACGAGCCGATGCGCAAGCGGGCGAACGACCTGGCGCAGCGCATCGCGGAAAGCCTCTGGTACGGCTGGCAGGTCAGCCACGGCGGTTCGGCCCTGCCCGAGGCCCTCTGATGCGCCTGGCCGAATACACCGACTACACCTTGCGCGTGCTGATGTACTGCGCGGCCAACCGCGACCGCCTGGTCACCATCGCGGAGATCGCCGACAGCTACGCAGTGTCGAAGAACCACCTGATGAAGATCGTCAACGACCTGGCGCGCCAGGGCGTGCTGGCCACCACGCGCGGACGCGGTGGCGGCCTGCAGCTGCTCAAGTCGCCAAAGGACATCGTCATCGGCGACGTGGTGCGTGCCTCGGAGACCGACTTCCGGCTGGTGGAGTGCTTCGACAAGGAAACCAACACCTGCAGCATCTCGGCCGACTGCCGCCTGCGCGGCCTGCTGGACGGGGCACTGGCCGCTTACTTCAGGCAGCTCGACTCAGCCACGCTGGCGGACATCGTCCGGCCGGCGCCGCTTGCGCGCGCCAGGGCACAACCTGCACGGGGCCGGCTCGTTCCCATCCCGGTCAGGTCGCGCGGCTGAGCTCCAGCGCGGTTACCACGCGCCAGCAGAACCGAAGTAGCATGCAGTCGTTGCAGGAGTAGACGCTTGCCGAACGCTTCATCCCGGGGAATGTTCGCCGCTTCGGTGGAATACGGGCCGTCGTTCGTCCTCATCGCCTGCTCCGGCCCGGCGACGGCGGCCGAAATCTGCGGTGCACTGGCGTTCGGCGCCGAGATCGCGCGCCGTGACGGGCGCACACTGTTCCTGTTCGACCTGCTGGCCGTGGACTTCGAGGGGACGGCGCAGGAGCGGCAGGAAATGGGCCGCTACGCGGCTGCCGTGATGGGTACCGTCAGGCGGCTTTCGGTCGCCGTGTCGCCTGCCAACCTTACGCATGAAGCGGAGCATGCCGCGCGCGAAGCGGGCCTGGACATCTGCAGTTTCACCAGCCTGCCCGAAGCCATCGAGTGGCTCACCGCCTGAGGGCGACGCCGCGCATGGCGCGGCGCCTTGCCTTCAGGGAAGGTCGTGGAAGCCCAGCATGGCCAGGCCGGTCAGTGCGACCTCGGCGCCCAGCGTGACGTTGACGACGTCGGGTGCGACGGACGACGCGTCGTTGCCCAGCGCATCCTGGATCGCGTTCGTGTCGTTGCCCCCGGTCGGGTCGGTGTAGGAGAGCGTCACTACCTGGCCGTTCTCCACCGCGGTGGCGAGTGTGAGCGTCACGGTCCTCGAGGCTGCGTCGACGACCACGGTCTTCACCAGGTCGGCGTCGCCGTCGACCGTCACCGCGAAGGTGCCCGTCGTGGGCGCATGCGCGGCGTCCAGCAGGGACGAGTCGATGTAGCTCATCACCACGTTCTTGCCGTTGACCGTGGCGCCGGACAGCACAGGGCCTGCGGTGTCGGCCACGCCGGTATTGTTGGTGGCGGCCATCGCCGTGAAAGATGCGGCGTCATTGCCCAGCGCATCCTGGATCGCGCGTGTGTCGTCGCCCTTGGTGGCGTCCGTGTAAGCGACAGTCACGCCCTGGCCGGCCTTCACGGCGGTCGTCAGCGTCAACGTGACGGTCTTGGCATCGTCGTCCGCGACCACGCCCGCCACGGTGTCAGTCACCCCGCCCACCTTCACGGTGAAGGCGGTGGTGAGCGGCGCGCTTCCGCTGGACGCGTTCAAGGGCGAGATGTCGCTGTAAGACAGCACAAGCCACAGGCCGTCGACGGCCGCGCTCACCAGTTCCGGCGCGACCGCGTCAGGACTGTTGTTCATGACCACCGTGTCCGTGAGCGATTCGGCGTCGTTGCCGAGTTCGTCCTGGATGGCTCGCGAGTCGTCGCCGCCGGTCGGGTCGGTGTAGGCGACGGTGACCTCCTGCGCCGTGGATGCCGCGGTCGCAAGTGTGAGCGTCACGGTCTTGGCATCCGCGTCCACGGCGACCGCCGTTACGGTATCGGGGGAGCCGTCCACCATCACGGAGAACGTCGTGGTGTTGGGCGGCAAGGAGGCGTCGAGCATGCTGGTGTCGGAGTAGCTCATCACCAGGCTGCTGCCCGTGACCACGGCGCTTTCGAAAGTCGGGGCGCTCGTGTCGGGCGAGTGGTTGGTGACCGCGGTCGCCGGCAGCGTGGCGGCGTCGTGGCCGGCAGTGTCCTGGATGGCGTTGACGTCGTCGCTGGTGGAGGGGTCGTCGTACGCCACCGTCACTTCCTGCTGGTCCGTCACCGCACTGCCCAGGACGAGGACGATCTGCTTCAGGTCAGGCCTGACCTGGACCTCCAGCACCGGAACAGCCACGTCATCCGCTTCGACCGTGAAGTCACCGGGCGCGGGCAGGTTGAGCGCATCGAGCGGGCTGGCGTCGGTGTACGTCATCGTCAGGAAGGTGCCATCGACGACACCGGCGGCGAAGACCGGCTTGGCCTCATCGGGCAGCACCGGCGTGTTGTTGGTGACGGCCGTGACCGCCAGGCTCGCGGCATCGTTGCCCACCACGTCCTGGATTGCGTTGGCATCGTTGGCGACGGTGGGATCGGCGTACGCGACCGTGACCGCTTCGCCGTGGAACACCGTGCTCGCGAGCGTCAGCGTCACGGTGTCGGCGTGCGGGTCGACGGACACCGCCGACACGGTACGGGCAAAGGCGCCGACCATCACGCTGAAGGCGCCGGCCACCGGCGCGTGCGCCGAGTCGAGGCCGTTGAGGTCCGAGTAGTGCAGCGTGAGCGTGGCGCCGTTCACATCGGCGCTGAGGAAAGTGGGGGCATGGAACACGTCCTGCAGTTCCGCGACGGACGTGCTGCTCATGCCCAGTTCAACCGAGTAGTGCGTGGCCAGCGTGATCCAGTCGTTCATGCGGGTGACGGTGGCGCCCCAGGTTGCGTCCGAGGCCGGCACGTTCATGACGGCCAGGACGGCTTCCATCACCACCTGCCCGGCGGGAATGCCGTGGTCGAAGCGGTCGGCCATCCAGTTCATGGCGGCCAGGTGCGCCGGGTTGGCGCTGTCGAAGCCGGGCACCAGCGCCGAAAGGTAGGCGTTGGCGAAGGCGTGGCCCCCCAGGGTCGTCGGGTACAGCGACTTGAAGACCGGCGATTTGCCCAGCTCGATCGCCAGCTGCGTCTGGCCCATGGTGTTGTACTGGCTCACCAGTGAATCGAGGAGGTTCTTGCCGGGCGCTCCGCCGAACATGCCGACGACGAGTTGGACAACGGTCTGGGTGCTGGTCAATGCCATGGGAAATTACCTCTGAAAGTGGGATCTGCCGCTATTGTCACCTATAGTTACAGTCACCCCATCCATGGGACCAAGGTCCCATGGGCGCAAAGGGGGC
>DATHWV010000198.1:0-1895 GCA_035460205.1 Ramlibacter sp. | reverse complement strand
TGGCCGTTGTCGCGCTGTGGCGCCTCGTGCACTCGCCGCTGGGGCGCGTCTTCAGCGCGATCAAGCAAAACGAGACTCGTGCTTCCTTCGTCGGCTACAACGTCTGGCTGTACAAGTGGCTGGCCTTCACCATTTCGGCCGGCATCGCCGGTCTCGCGGGCGCGATGTTCGCCATGGCGCAGCAGTCGGCCTACCCGAACGTGATGAGCCTGCACAACTCCGGCTTCGTGGTGATGATGGTGCTGATCGGCGGCGGGCTGGTGAGCTTCTGGGGTCCGCTGATCGGCGCGGCCTTTTTCATCCTCACACGGGACCTGCTGGGCGCCTACACCGAGACCTGGCTGCTCTGGTACGGGCTGGTCTTCATGGCGCTGGTGCTCTACAAGCCCGAAGGCGTGGCGGGCATCTGGCAGGCATTGCGCGCGCGCAAGCCCAAGGCTGCTGCCGCACCCATCGTCACTGCCAAGCAGAAGGAGGCCTGACCATGTTGTTCGAAGCCAAGGGCCTGTCCAAGCGGTTCGGCGACCAGGTGGTGCTGGAAGACATCACGCTGGGTGTGGAGGAAGGGCGCGTCGCCGGGATCATGGGCCCGAACGGGGCCGGTAAGACCACCTGCTTCAACGTGCTCACGGGCCGGTTCAAGCCGGACCGCGGCAGCGTGACTTTCGACGGCCAGGACATCACCGGGCTGGAGCCGCGCGAGATTGCGCGCCGCGGCATCTCGCGCTCGTTCCAGATCATGAACCTGTTCAACGACGACACCGCGCTGGACAACGTGCTGGTGGCGACGCCGCACGTGCGCCGGCAGGGTTTCAACTGCTGGCGCGACCTGGGCGCCGACAGCACAGCGCAGGACATCGCCGCCGGCGTGCTCGCCCGCGTCGGCCTCAAGGGCAAGGAGCATGTGCCCGCGAAGAGCCTGTCCTATGGTGAGCGGCGCGCGCTGGAGATCGGCGTCGCGCTCGCGGCGGAACCGCGCATGCTGTTCCTGGACGAACCCACTGCGGGCCTGGGCGCCGAGGGCACTGCGCATCTCGCCGACCTGGTCGGCAGCTTGAAGCGCAACCTCACCATCGTCATCATCGAACACGACATGCAATTTCTTTTCAGGCTGGCCGACGCCGTGTCGGTCATCCACTGGGGCCAGGTCATCGCGCAAGGCACGCCCGACGAACTCAAGCAGAACGAATGGGTGCGCCGTTCCAACCTGGGGGCGCTGGCAACATGAGCGCCGTCCTGAAACCCGCCGCACCGGCGGCAATGCTCTCGGTGGCCGGCGTCGACACCTTCCATGGCGAGACGCAGGCGCTGTTCAACGTGTCTCTCGAGGTCGGCGCGGGCGAAGTGGTTGCGCTGCTGGGGCCGAATGGCGCCGGCAAGACCACCACGCTGCGCACCATCCTCGGCCTGACCCCCGCGCGGCGCGGCCGCGTGAACTTCGATGGCCGCGACGTCACCCGCATGGCCACGCACGAGATCACGCGCGGCGGCATCGGCTGGGTGCCCGACGACAGGCGCATCTTCCCGACGCTGACCGTCGCACGCAATCTTTCCATCGCTCGCAAGCGCACGCGCTTCCGCTCGTGGACGGAGAAGGAGTGCTTCGAAATTTTCAGCGCGATGGAGTACCTGATGCACCGCGAGTGCGAAAACCTCTCTGGCGGCGAAATGCAGATGGTGGCCATTTCGCGCGCGCTGCTCGGCTCACCGGGCCTGGTGCTGTTCGACGAGCCCAGCCAGGGCCTGGCGCCGAAGGTGGTGCAGGACGTGATGAAGACCATCACGCGGCTCAAGGGCGAGGGCATCTCGGTGTTGCTGGTGGAGCAGAACGTGCAAAGCGCGCTGCAGGTGGCGGACCGCGCTTATGTGATGAACCTCGGCACCATCGTGCATGA
>DATHWV010000197.1:0-6711 GCA_035460205.1 Ramlibacter sp. | reverse complement strand
GCCTCTTCGACGGCAATCTCGTCGAACGGGTTCATGCTCATTTTCACGTTGGCAATATCGACACCCGTGTTGTCCGACTTGACCCGGACTTTCACGTTGAAGTCGACCACCCGTTTGACCGGTACGAGGACCTTCATGCTTCGCGCTCCTGAGAGTTTTGGAATTGACGTTTACGTAAACTGGAATTCTATGTGGCGCGGCTCCAGCCACAGAAAAAAGAACGACCGTTCGTTTTTTCAATTATAGGCGCACGCCAGCGCCATTCCAGTGTGCGCCACCTAAATGACTGTCGGTCACACGACAATTCACCGACCACGCGGTCGGTGAATTCGGGTAAGTCTGGACCGGCCCGCCCACTGGACAGCTTTACAGTCGAATGCAATCCAATCCCCAGGAGTCCTGCGCATGAAACGTTCACTGTTGTCCCTCTCGGCCGCCGCAGCGCTGGCCGCCGGCCCCGTTGCAGCGCAGACCGTGCTGACCACTTCCTCCTGGGTGCCGCCCACGCACTCGCTGAGCGTCGCGCAAAAAGAATGGTGCGACCTGGTCGAAAAGAACAGCAGCGGCAAGGTCAAGTGCAACATCCTGCCGCGCGCCGTGGCCGCCCCGCCCGGCACGCTCGACGCCGTGAAGAACGGCCTGGCCGATGTCTCCTTCACCGTGCACGGGTACACGCCGGGCCGCTTCGTGCTGACCCAGATGGCCGAGTTCGGTTTCCTCGGCGATTCGGCCGAGCCGCTGTCGGTGGCTTTCAACAAGGTCGCGATGAAGTACCCCCAGTTCAACGCGGAGCACCAGGGGGTGCACGTGCTGGCCTACTTCACGCACGGACCCGGCATCGTGTTCAACACCAAGCGCCCGGTTACCAAGGTGGAAGACCTGCAGGGCCTGAAGTGGCGCGTGGGCGGCGGCATGGTCAACGAGATTTCCAAGTCGCTGGGCATGAACGTCACGCTCAAGCCCGCGCCGGAGTCGTATGAGCTGCTCTCCGGCGGCGTCATGGACGGCACGCTGTTCCCCGCCGAGTCGACCGAGTCGTTCCGCATCGACAAGATCATCAAGCACGCCACCACGTTCCCGGGCGGCCTGTACAACACCAGTTTCGTCTTCCTGATGAACCAGGCCACCTACGACAAGCTCGCTCCCGACCAGAAGAAGGCCGTGGATGCAGCTTCCGGCGAAGTGGCGGCGCGCATCATGGGCCGCAACTGGGACAAGGTGGACCGCCGCGCCTACGCGCTGATGCAGGCCAACAACGTGCAGGTGGTGAAGGCGGACGCCAAGTTCGTGGCCGACATCAAGGCCAAGACCTCCACGCTGGAAGCCAAGTGGGTGAAGGACGCCGAGGCCAAGGGCCTGAAGGACGCGGCGAAGGTGCTGGCCGAATTCCGCTCGGAAATCGCCAAAGCCTCCAAGTAAGCCGCGCTTGAAGAAACTGCTGGAGCTGCTGTGCGGCCTGCTCTCGGGCAGCGCCCTGTTCGCCATCATGGCCCTCACGTTCTTCGACGTGCTGGGCCGCAAGTTCCTCAGCAACTCGATCCCGGGTTCGCTGGAACTCACCGAACTGCTGATGGTGGTGACCATCTTCGGCGCGCTGCCGCTGGTGTCGGCACGCGGCGAGCATGTGGAATTCGATTCCCTCGACCCCTACCTTCCCACGTGGCTGCGCAAGCTCCAGGCCGTGTTCGTGCACTTGTTGTGCGCGGCGATGCTGCTGGGCCTGGGCTGGCTGATGTGGCGCAGCGGAAACCAGTTCCTGGAGAACGGTGAAACGACGGCGCAACTGAAGATCCTCAAGGCCCCGTTCCTGTGGGGCATGGGCGTGTTGTGCTCGGTGACGGGCATCGTGCACCTGATCCTCATTGCGCAGCCACCCGTGCAGCGCGCCGAAGGCGAAGGCGTCGCGCTGTGACTGAAGCACTGGTCGGCTTCGGCGTCATCTTCCTGCTCGCGTTGATGCGGGTTCCGCTGGCATTTGCAATGGGCCTGGTGGGCTTCGGCGGCATCTGGCTGACGCGCGGGCTGAACCCTGCGCTCGCCAGCACCGCGCAAGTGGTCTACGAAACCGGCTTTGCCTACACGCTGTCGGTCATCCCCCTGTTCATCCTGATGGGCAATTTCGTCGCCCGTGCCGGCCTGGCCCACGAGCTGTTCCAGGCCGCGTACGCATTCGTCGGTCACCTGCGCGGCGGACTCGCCCACGCCACGGTGGCGGCTTGCGCCGGCTTCGGCGCGATCTGCGGATCGTCGATCGCCACGGCGGCGACCATGAGCAAGGTCGCCTACCCGTCCATGCGCAAGCTGGGCTACAGCGCATCGCTGTCTACCGGCGTCATGGCGGCCGGCGGCACGCTCGGCATCATGATCCCCCCGTCCACGATCATGGTGATCTACGGAATCATCACAGAGACCAACATCGGCAAGCTGTTCGCCGCCGGCGTCATCCCGGGCATCCTCACCGCACTGATGCTGATGGGCGGCATCGCCATCATCACCGCACGCGACCCGGAACACGCGCCACCGGGCGAGCGCACCTCCTGGCCCGACCGCTGGCTCGCGCTGCGCGGCATCTGGGGCGTGGTGGTGCTGGTGGTCGTCGTGCTCGGCGGCATCTACGGCGGCTTCTTCACTGCCACTGAGGGCGCGGGCTTCGGCGCCGCAGGCGCTTTCCTGTTCGCCCTGGCGCGCCGCCGGCTCACATGGTCGGTGCTCTACCAGGTTCTGGTGGAGTCGGCCCGCACCACGGCGATGCTGTTCACGCTGTTGATCGCGGCCACGATCTTCGCCAACTTCGTCAACTTCACGACGATGCCGGGCGACCTGAAGGAGTGGATCACGCATCTGGGCCTGTCGCCCATCATGATCATCGCCGCGATGATGCTGATCTACGTGGTGCTGGGCACTGTGATGGAGGAGCTCACGATGGTGTTGCTCACCATCCCGCTGTTCTTCCCCATCGTCACTTCGCTGGGGTTCGATCCGGTGTGGTTCGGCGTTTTGATCGTGATGATCGTGCAGATCGGCCTGATCTCGCCGCCGGTCGGCATGAACCTGTTCGTGCTCAATGCGCTGCTGCCCGGCGTCGGCCTGGGCGCCATCTTCCGCGGCTGCTGGCCCTTCGTGCTGGTGCTGGTGATCATGCTGGGCCTGCTGATCGCCTTCCCGCAGATCAGCCTGTGGCTGCCCTCACTGATGAGGTAAGCACGGGGTCGGCTTATGTGTGCTGGCGCACCGAGCCGCCGGGCCGCTTGGGGTAACGTCCGCGTGACTGCTGCAACGCCGCGTGCCTGTGCCCGGGGCCGCTTGCCGTGGGTGACTGCCCCGGCGAGCATGCCGCGGCGAAAGTTCATATGCCCCTTCCCGATCCCGGTGCTGGCGGAGCCGAGAGCCCCGCCGGCCCCATCGGCGTCATCGAGTTCAGGCGCCAGGAAACCCTGCTCAAGACCGGCGCATTGCAGGACGCCATCTTCAACAGCGCCAATTTCTCCAGCATTGCCACGGACGAAAAAGGCGTCATCCAGATCTTCAATGTCGGGGCCGAGCGAATGCTCGGCTACGCCGCCGCCGACGTCCTGAACCGCATCACGCCGGCCGACATCTCCGACCCGCAGGAAGTGATCGCGCGTGCGGAGGCATTGAGCCTGGAGCTGTCGACACCGATCACCCCCGGCTTCGAGGCGCTGGTGTTCAAGGCCTCGCGCGGCATCGAGGACATCTACGAGCTGACCTACATCCGCAAGGACGGCAGCCGCTTCCCCGCCATCGTCTCGGTCACAGCCCTGCGCGACGCGCGGGAGGACATCATCGGCTACCTGCTGATCGGCACCGACAACACCGCCCGCAAGCAGGCCGAGGAGGCACTGCGCGAGAACTACGCCTTGTTGCGCACCATCCAGCTGCACTCCCTGGTGTCGGTCACCGACCTCGAGGGGCATATCGTCGATGCGAACGACGGCTTCTGCAAGATTTCAGGCTTCACGCGGGACCAGTTGCTGGGACAGACCCACCGCATCGTCAATTCCGGCGTGCAGGACCAGGCGTTCTGGGCCGACATGTGGGACACGATCACGGCGGGCCAGCCCTGGCGCGGCGAGATCTGCAACCGCGCCAAGGACGGTTCGCTCTACTGGGTGGACAGCATCATCTCGCCCTTCGTCGGCGAGGACGGGCACACCAAGCGGTTCATATCGGTGCGCACCGATATCACGGCCCGCAAGCGCGCGGAAGAGGCGCTGCTGAAAGCCGGCGCATTGCAGAACGCGATCTTCAACAGCGCCAATTTTTCCAGCATCGCGACCGACGCCAACGGGGTCATCCAGATTTTCAACGTCGGCGCCGAACGCATGCTGGGCTACACCGCTGCCGAGGTGATGAACAAGATCACGCCGGCCGATATCTCCGACCCGCAGGAACTGATCGCGCGCGCCAAGGCGCTGAGCGTCGAGTTGGGGACTTCCATCACGCCAGGCTTCGAGGCGCTGGTGTTCAAGGCTTCGCGGGGCATCGAGGACATCTACGAGTTGACCTACATCCGCAAGGACGGCAGCCGCTTTGCGGCCGTGGTGTCCGTGACGGCCCTGCGTGATGCACAGGACGTGATCATCGGCTACCTGCTCATCGGAACCGAGCTCAAGGCCGGCGCCCTGCAAAGCGCGATCTTCAACAGCGCCAATTTCTCCAGCATCGCGACCGATGCCAAGGGCGTCATCCAGATTTTCAACGTCGGCGCCGAGCGCATGCTGGGCTACACCGCCGCGGAAGTGATGAACAAGATCACGCCGGCCGACATCTCCGATCCGCAGGAAGTGATTGCGCGCGCCGAGGCATTGAGCCTGGAGCTGTCCACACCGATCACACCTGGCTTCGAGGCGCTGGTCTTCAAGGCCTCGCGCGGCATCGAGGACATCTACGAGCTGACCTACATCCGCAAGGACGGCAGCCGTTTTCCCGCCCTGGTCTCGGTTACCGCCCTGCGTGACGCGCAGGAAAACATCATCGGCTACCTGCTCATCGGCACCGACAACACCGCCCGCAAGCAGATCGAGGCGGCGCAGGCCATGCTGGACCAGCGCCTGCGCGACCAGCAGTTCTACACGCGCTCATTGATCGAGTCGAACATCGACGCGCTGATGACGACCGACCCGCAGGGGATCATCTCGGACGTCAACCAGCAGATGATGTCGCTCACCGGCCGCACGCGCGACGAGCTGATCGGCGCGCCCTGCAAGAACTTCTTCACCGACCCCGTCCGGGCCGACGCCGCGATCAAGCGCGTGCTGACCGAAAACAGGGTGAACAACTACGAGTTGACCGTACGCGCGCTCAACGGCGATGAAACAGTGGTCTCCTACAACGCCGCAACGTTCTACGACCGTGACCGCAAGCTGCAGGGCGTGTTTGCAGCGGCGCGCGACATCACCGAGCGCAAGCAGGTTGACCGGGTCCTGCAGGAGAAGAACATCGAGCTGGAGCATGCGACCCGCATGAAGTCGGAGTTCCTTGCCACGATGTCGCACGAGCTGCGCACGCCCTTGAACGCCATCATCGGGTTTTCCGAAGTCCTCAAGGACGGCCTGATGGGCAAGCTGGACAAGAACCAGCAGGACTGCGTCGTCGACATCTTCGGCAGCGGCCAGCACCTGCTCTCGCTGATCAACGACATCCTGGACCTGTCCAAGGTCGAGGCCGGCATGATGGCCCTTGAATTCGAGGCGGTCGGGCTGGACAGCCTGCTGGCCAATAGCCTGACCATCGTCCGCGAGAAGGCTGCTGCTCAGAAAATCTCGCTGGAGCTCGAAACCGATCCGACCCTGGGCACGCCGCAGCTCGACACGCGCAAAACCAAGCAGATCGCCTACAACCTGCTGTCCAATGCCGTAAAGTTCAGCGCCCATGGTGCCCGCGTCGTGATGCGCGCGCGGCGCGTTCCCCGCAGTGCCGTCTGCACCATCACGGGTGCCTGGCCCGTCCACAGTTTTGCACTGGCCGCGAACGGGTACACCGAATTCCTCGAGCTCTCCGTCACCGACAGCGGCATCGGCATATCCAGGGCCAACATGGGCAAACTGTTCCAGGCCTTCAGCCAGATCGACAGCAGCCTGGCCCGCAAGTTCGAGGGAACGGGCCTGGGCCTGGCCATGGTCAAGAACCTCGCAGAGCTGCATGGCGGCACCGTGGCGGTGGCCAGTGCCGAAGGCGAAGGCGCCTGCTTCGTGGTGTGGTTGCCGCTGCGCGGCCCGTTGGAAGATGCACCACCGCCGGTGCCCGAATGGTCCGCACCCTCGATGGACATGACCAAGGAGCATGTGGCGCTTGTCGTCGAGGACGACGAATCGGCCTCCAGCGTGATCCGCGCCCTGCTGGAAGCCGAAGGGTTCACGGTGCTTACTGCCTCCAGCGCGGAGGACGCGCTGTTGGTCGCCCCCCGCCAGGCGCTCAGCCTGATCACCCTGGACATCCGCCTGCCGGGCATGGACGGCTGGGAATTCCTGCAGCGCATCCGCGAGAACGCCGGCCTGGGCCAGGTGCCTGTGGTCATCATTGCCGGCGTCGCCGATTCCGGGCTGGCGTTGTCGCGTGGCGCGGCCGCCGCCCTCCAGAAGCCCGTCAGCCGTGCGCAGCTGAAGACATCGCTGGCAAGCCTGGGCCTGCAACCGGTCATGGAGCGTGTGCACACCGTGCTGGTGGTGGACGACGACCCCAAGGCCGTGG
>DATHWV010000196.1:0-12110 GCA_035460205.1 Ramlibacter sp. | reverse complement strand
ACCGCGCCCGGACTGCCCCCGCCGCCTCCGCAAGCTGTCATCAGTGCGGCGAACAGCAAGCCGCACAGAATTCTCAAATATTGCGTCATGGCTCTCAGATCCTCTTTCGTGGTTGCGTTGGGGAGAAAAGTCTTAGCGTGCCGCGGACCGGTCCGCGATCATTTTCGGGGTGATGAACACCAGCATTTCCTGCTTGTTGGAGCTTCGCGTCTTTGACTTGAAGAGGTTACCCGCCCACGGCAGGTCACCCAGGAACGGCACCTTGGTTTCGCTTTCGGCCTCGGTCAATTCAAAAATACCGCCGATCACGACCGTGCCGCCGTTCTCCACCAGGACCTGGGTCTTGATGTGTTTGGTATTGATCGCGATGCCGGCTGCCGTCGTTTCGCCCCGGCTGTCCTTGCTCACGTCCAGGTCCAGGATGATGTTGCCTTCCGGCGTGATCTGGGGGGTCACTTCAAGTTTCAGGGTTGCCTTGCGGAACTGTACCGCAGTGGCGCCGCTGGACGTGGCCTGCTGGTAGGGGAATTCCGTACCCTGCTCGATCATGGCCTTGGTCTGGTCGGCCGTCACGATGCGGGGGCTGGAGACCAGCCGGCCCTTGCCATCGGCTTCCAGTGCAGACAGTTCGAGGTTCAGGAAGCGGTTGGCCGCGGCGCTGAACAGCGAGACTGCGAACGTCGAGGGGCTGAAACCACCCACGCCGGAGGCGGGCAGGTTGAAGAATGTCGTATTCGTGGTGGTGAGTTGTGTGTCCGATTCACCGGTGGTTCCCGACACGGCGTTGTACGTGCCGCCCAGCGCAACTCGGTTCGTGCCGCCGCCCACAGCGTAGCCCGGATCGCCGCCGCGGATGCCGCGCAGGTCGCTACCGCCCAGCCTGACGCCCAGCGACTTGCCGAAGGTATCCGAGGCTTCGACGATGCGCGCCTCGATCAGGACCTGGCGCACCGCGATGTCCAGCTTGCTGATCAGTTGCTGCACGGATTCAAGCCGCGAGGAGATGTCCGTCACAAACAGCTGGTTGGTCCGCGGCTCGGCGATCACGCTGCCGCGCGTGCTGAGGATGCGCGCCGCGCCGGTGCCGGACGTCAGCTGGACCGCGATGTCCGAAGCCTTGGTGTAGTTCAACTGGAAGGACTGGGTGCGAAGCGCTTCCAGGCTCTGGATGGCGTTGCGAGACTCCAGGTCCAGCTTTTCCTTGGCCGCGATCTCGTCCTTGGGGGCGATCCACAGCACATTGCCCGACTTGCGCATGCCCAGGCCCTTGGCCTGCAACACGATGTCCAGCGCCTGGTCCCAGGGCACGTCCTTCAGTCGCAGCGTGACGGCGCCCGTCACCGAGTCCGACGTCACGATGTTGAAGTTGGTGAAGTCGGCGATCACCTGCAGCAGGGACCGCACTTCGATGTTCTGGAAATTCAGCGAGAGCTTTTCGCCCGCGAAGCCGGGGCCTTGCGTCAGCTTGGACGAATCCACCTTCTGCTGGCGAACTTCCACCACGAACTGGTTGTCGCTCTGGTAGGCGCTGTGCTCCCAGGCGCCCTTGGGTTCGATCACCATGCGGACGCGATCGCCCGCCTGGAAGGTCGTGATGGTCTGCACCGGCGTGCCGAAATCGGCCACGTCGAGGCGACGGCGCAGGCCTTCCGGCAGCGACGACCGCAGGAATTCCACCACGAGGTTCTGGCCCTGCTGGCGGATGTCCACGCCGACCTGGTTGCTCGGCAGGTCCACGATCAGGCGGCCCGAGCTGTCGACGCCACGGCGGAAGTCCAGGTCCTTGATCGGCTGGGTTTCGGAATTGCGGCTTTCGGCGAACACGGGCGCCGCAGTGGCGGCCGGCGCAGTGGCGGCAACGGCACCGCCTTCGAGCACGACCAGCAGCGACTTGCCTTGCAACTGCGCCTTGTAAGCAGACGGTGTCTTGAGGTTGAGCACCAGGCGCGTACGGTCCGCGGCCTGCACGACGTTGACGGAACGCAGGTTGCCCTGGTTGATTTCGACGGTCGAACGGCCCAGGCCGTTGGTGGCACCCGGCACGTCCAGCGCGATGCGCGCCGGCGCCTGGATGACGAAGCCCGCGGGCACGGCCGCAAGCGGCTGCGAGAAGTCGATTCGCACGACTTCGACGCCGCCCTGGATGGAGCTGGTGACCGATTCGACGGCGGTTTGCGCACGCAGTGACGGCGATGCCACCGTCAGCATGAGGAGGGCCACGAAGGCCCACGCGGTTCGCCAACTGATCTGGTTCTTGTTCATTTCGACCTCTCTTGCAATTGCAATGTGGCGGTGCGCTCGATCCATTCACCGGCGGCGTCCTGCACGATCTCGCGCAGCACGACGTCGGTCTCCCCCACCTTGGTGATCTTCCCGAAGTTCTGGCCCAGGTAGTTGCCCGGGCGGACCTGGTACAGCAGGTTGTCGACACGCACGAGTGCGACCGGCTTGCCTTCTTTCATGAGGCTGCCCACCATCGCCATGGCGTCAAGCGGATAGCTCTCCAGCGGTTCCTTGCGGCGCGCCAGTTCGGGGGCGACCAGGGCCGCGTTCGAAGTGGACGAAGAGGACTCGCGCTTGAGCGCCTGTGTCAGTTTCTGGTTGCTGAACGGGTCGGTGGCCGCTTCCTGCGTATAGGCCTGCGGCGTGAATTTCTTGGGCTCCGGGATGGGAGTGACCTGGGGCTTGGTCTGGGCCCGCTGCTCGGTCATCCACTGCTGCAACTCCTCCTGGCCGGACTGGGAGCAGGCGGTGAGCAGCGACACGACGGAGACTGCCGTGATGGAGGTAATCAGTCTCATTTCTTCTTCGCTCCCGGGGCGGCCTTGCGCTGGGCCGCCACTTCATCGCCATCAAGGTAGCGGAAGGTCTTGGCCGTGCCATCCATGACGAGCGTGCCGTCCTTGTTGGGCGTGATGTTGAGGTTGTTCAGCGTCACGATGCGCGAAAGGTTGGCGATGTCGGCGGCGAACGAGCCGACGTCGTGGAACCGGCCCGTCACGCGCAGGGTGATCGGCAACTCGGCGTAGTACTCCTTCACGCCCACCTGGCCCGGCCGGAACAGCTCGAAGCTCAGGCTGCGGCCCAGGCCCGCCTGGTTGATGTCCGACAGCAATGCGTCCATTTCGGCCTTGCTGGGCAGCTGCTTTTCCAGCTGCGTCACGTATTGCTGGACCTGCTCGCGCTGCTTCTTGAGCGCGTCCAGGTTCACGGCCTGCACCAGCTTCTTCTTGTAGTCCTCGCGCAGCGTCACTTCCTTCGCGCGCTCGGCCTCGAGCTCGGCGTCCGAGCTATTGAGCCAGACGAACCACAGCGCCACGACGATGGCAGCCACCAGTGCCAGGCACAGTGCCACGCGCGGCAGGATGGGCCAGGACGCCGGGTCGTTCGGGTTGAGGCCCTTGAACTGCCCGGTAATGGCAGCCTGGATCGCGGCAGTGTTGATTTTTGAAGCCATGGCGGATCAGGACTTGGCTGGCGCCGAAGCCGGCGCGGCAGGGATGGAGGCAGCGGCGCCGGAGGCAGCAGCCGCCGGGGCCGAAGCACCGCTGGCGGCACCCGCGGCCTTCGCGGCTTCGCTCGCACGCAGCAGGCGCACGCGCATCGTGAAGTTGGACACCCGGCGCTGGTCGCGCGCGCTCAGGGCAACCGACCCGGAAGTGATTTCAATGAGTTCGGGCCGGCTCAACCACGGGCTGTTGTTGCCCAGGTTGCGCAGCAGCTCGGAAACGCGCTCGTTGGACTGGGCCACCCCGGTGATGGTGACGGTCTGGTTGTCCTGCTTCAGGTTGCTCACGAAGACACCGTCAGGCAACTGCTTGACCAGTTCGTTGAGCAGGTGGACCGGCATGTTGCGGTCGGCCTGCAAGTCTTCCACCGCCTGCTGGCGTGCGCGCAAGGCGGCGATTTCGGCCTGCAGGGTCGCGATGTCCTTGATCTGGGCTTCCAGGCGCTTGATTTCGGTCTGCAGCACCGTGTTCTTGTCCTGCTGGGCGGAAATCTGTGCGGCGTACCAAACGAAAATAATGCCGGCGATCACGCCGCCGGCCAGCGCCGAGCCGCCCAGGGCGGCATAGAAAGCCTCGCGCCTGCGCTTGCGCGCAGCCTCGCGGTGGGGCATCAGGTTGATGAGGATCACTGGACGAACCTCCGCATGGCCAGGCCGCAGGACGTGAGGTACGACGGCGCTTCGCGGCGCATCTTCTTCTCGCGGACGCCCTCGCCGACATGCATGCCCTCGAACGGGTTGGCGAGGTTGCAGGGGAAAGAGGTCTGCATGGTCACCGCGTCGGTGAGGCCCGGCAGGGCGGCCGAGCCGCCGGCCAGCATCACATAGTCGACCCGGTTGTGCGGCGTGCTGGTAAAGAAGAACTGCAGGGCGCGGGCAACTTCCTGGGCCATGCTTTCAACGAAAGGCTTGAGTACGCCCGATTCGTAGTCTTCCGGCAGGTCGCCATTGCGCTTCTTGGTTTCGGCCTCTTCGGGCGAGAAACCGTACTGGCGCACGATCAGCTGGGTGAGTTGCGCGCCGCCGAACGCCTGGTCGCGGTCGTAGAGCACTTCGTCATTGCGGATGACCTGCATGCTGGTGGTGAAGGCCCCCACCTCGAACAGCGCGACCATGGTGTCCACGCCCTGGTTGGGCAGCGTCTGGATCAGGCGGCCGGCGGCCAGGCGGGACGAGTAGGACTCGACGTCGATGATGATGGGCTTGAGGCCGGCGGCTTCCGCCAGGCCCTGGCGATCCTGCACTTTTTCCTTGCGGGAAGCCGCGATCAGCACCTCGACGTCGCCGTTGGACGTGGTGCTGGGCCCGACCACGCAGAAATCCAGGCTCACTTCATCCAGCGAGAAAGGGATGTACTGGTTGGCTTCCGCCTCGACCTGGGCTTCCAGGTCCTGGTCCGTCATCCCGCCGGGCAGGATGATCTTCTTGGTAATGACCGCGGACGGGGGGAGCGCCATGGCCACGTTTTTCGTGCGCGTGCCGCTCTTCTTGACCACCCGGCGCATGGCCTCGGCCACTTCCTCGAACTTCTCGACGTTGCCGTCGGTGATCCATCCGCGTTCAAGGGGCTCGATGGCGCAGCGTTCCAGCACCAGGTTGCCGTCCTTGTCGCGCCCCAATTCCACCAGCTTGACGCTGGAAGAGCTGATATCCAAGCCCAGCAGTGGCGCGGGCTGGCGGCTGAACAACGATCCCAGAGAGAACAATTCGGGTCTCCTGAAACGCCATATTTCCAGGCGTAACAAACTTAAGATTTCACTTCAATGCTAGCAGTAACATCCTTGTCCCGCAAAGGATTTTTCCCATTTGGCCCGCACGAAGCGTTGCCAAAAACCGACGAAGGAACCTGCCATACTGGTCTACCCGGGGGTCGTGGATCAATGCCAAGGCTTGCGTTTTGACCTACCTGCTTTGCGCCGACCCCACAGCCGCCATTTTTTATAATGTGGCACCTGGACGTTACGTGGAACCCTGATGCCTTCTGAACCTTCATCCGGAGAATCCGGAACGTCCCCCTCCAGATGGCCGGGCTCGAGCCTGAGGGGCTGGCGGCTCGTGCTGTTGCGCATGACGCTCTGGTCGGCCGGGCTGGTCCTGGCCGGGCTGGCCTCGGTGATGATCATCGTCGCCGTCGCGCTGTCGGTCGCCTACCCCAACCTGCCCGACATCACCGAACTGTCCGATTACCGGCCCAAGCTGCCGCTGCGGGTGTTCTCGTCCGACGGCGTGCTCATCGGCGAGTTCGGCGAGGAGCGCCGCAACCTCACCCCGATCGCCGAGATCCCCAAGGTCATGAAGGACGCCGTCCTGGCCATCGAGGACTCGCGCTTCTATTCACACGGCGGGGTGGACTACCGCGGCCTGCTGCGCGCGGCGCTGGCCAACCTCGGCCGGGTCAAGAGCCAGGGCGCCTCGACCATCACCATGCAGGTGGCCCGCAACGTCTACCTGTCGTCCGAAAAGACATTCACCCGCAAGCTCTACGAAGTGCTGCTCACCTTCAAGCTGGAGCACCAGCTGAGCAAGGACCAGATCCTCGAGATCTACATGAACCAGATCTTCCTGGGCAACCGGGCGTATGGCTTTGCCGCGGCGTCGGAGGCCTATTACGGCAAACCGATGAAGGACCTGACGATCGCCGAGGCGGCCATGCTGGCCGGCCTGCCCAAGGCACCTTCGGCCTACAACCCCATCAGCAACCCCAACCGGGCCCGCTCACGCCAGCAGTACATCATCGAGCGCATGCAGGAGAACGGCTACATCACGGCCGAGGAAGCTGAAAGCGCCAAGAAGCAGGAACTGAAGATCCGCACCGGCGCGGACAACACCCGGGTCCATGCCGAATACATCGCCGAAACCGTGCGCCAGCTGGTCTACGCCCAGTACGGCGATGAAGCCTACACGCGCGGCCTGAACGTCTTCACCACCGTCAATGCCACACAGCAGGACGCCGCGTACAAGGCGCTGCGCAAGGGCATCATGGATTACGAGCGGCGGCAGATCTACCGCGGCCCGGAAGAGTTCATCGAACTGCCTGCCGACCCCAAGGAAGCCGAGGACGCGATCGATGACGCGCTGGCCGAGCATCCCGACAACGGTGACGTGATGTCGGCGGTGGTGCTGGAAGCGAATCCCAAGAAGATCGTGGCCGTGCGCCAGAACAGCGAGCGCCTGGAGATCGTCGGCGAAGGCCTGCGGCCGGCGCAGTCCGGGCTTTCCGACAAGGCCCCGCCCAAGATCAAGATCCGTCCCGGCGCCGTGATCCGCGTGGCTCGCACGCCCAAGAACACCTGGGAAATCACCCAGTTGCCCGAGGTCGAAGGCGCTTTTGTGGCGCTGGACCCGCGCGACGGCGCCATCCACGCCCTGGTGGGCGGCTTCGACTTCAACAAGAACAAGTTCAACCACGTAACCCAGGCCTGGCGCCAGCCCGGCTCCGGCTTCAAGCCCTTCATCTACTCGGCGGCACTGGAAAAAGGCTTCACCCCGTCCACCGTGGTCAACGACGCGCCCCTGTTCTTCGACGCCGGCGTGACCGGCGGCCAGCCCTGGGAGCCGAAGAACTACGACGGCAAGTTCGACGGACCCATGCCGCTACATATCGCATTGGCCAAGTCGAAGAACATGGTGTCCATCCGCGTGCTGCAGGCCGTGGGCACCCAGAACGCGCAGGACTGGATCTCGCGCTTCGGCTTCGAGGCCGAAAAGCACCCGGCCTACCTCACGATGGCGCTGGGCGCCGGCTCCGTCACGCCCATGCAGATGGCGACCGGCTACGCGGTTTTCGCCAACGGCGGCTACCGCGTGAACCCCTGGCTGATCACGCGGATCACCGACCAGAAGGGCAAGGTACTGGTCGAGAGCCAGCCGCCGCTGCCCAACGAGTCGGTGCGCGCGGTCGACGCCCGCAACGCCTTCATCATGGAACGCCTGCTGCAGGAAGTGGCGCGCTCGGGCACTGCCGCACGCGCCCAGGCCACGCTCAAGCGCCCGGACCTGTACGGCAAGACCGGCACCACCAACGACTCCATCGACACCTGGTTCAACGGCTTCCACCCGACCATGGTCGCGATCGTCTGGATGGGTTACGACACGCCTCGATCCCTCGGCGACCGCGAGACGGGCGGCGGCCTGAGCCTGCCGGTCTGGATCAACTTCATGGAGACCGCGCTGAAAGGCGTGCCGGTCATGGAGCCGGCCGCGCCAGCCGGCGTGGTCAACGTCGGCGGCGAGTGGTACTACGAGGAATACGCGCGCGGTGGTGGCGTCACCAACGTGGGCGGCACGTCGGTGCAGGAGGCCGGTGGCACCACACCGCCGGTCCCGCGCGCCCCCGAGGACAAGAGCCTCATGAATTCGGACGGCCTGCCGCCCACCCGGGCCCCCTCTTCGCCGGCGGACGAGAAGCGCAGCATCCTCGACCTGTTCCGCAACTAAGGCCCGGCCGGGCGCTTCATGCGAATTCCAGCGCCTGCCCGGCCTGCTCACCCGCATAGCGCGTGAGGTTGGCGAAGAATTCGCCATTGCCCTTGGTGTCCACCCAGCTCGTGCCGTCGAACTTGTAGTGGAAACCACCGGCCTTCGCGGCCATCCACACCTCATGCAGCGGCTTTTGCAGGTTCACGATGATCTGCGTGCCGTTGGCGAAGCTGAGCGTGACCATCCCGCCGACCCGCTGGTTGTCGATGTCCGCGTCGGTGGCATCGTTGATGCGGTCGCAACTGGCTTCGATGCGGCGCAGCAGCGACTCGGCGCGGTCCATGAATTCGGGGTCGGTCATTACAATTTGCCCATGTTGCGTATTTCCCAAATTCTAGTCAGCGCCCTGCTGCCGAGCCTTGTCCTTGCCGCGGGCGTGGTCGCCCTGGCCGGTTGCGGCCAGCGCGGGCCGCTTTATTTGCCCACGGGCGACGCAGCTACCGCACGCGCAACCCTGCCGCAGACCCTGGCCCCTTCCGTTCCCGGCGCGCCCGCGTCCGCACCCCGATGACCGATACCTTCCTGCCCGGCCAGCCGCACTTCGCGATGCGCGGCAATGAAATCCACGCCGAAGGCATTCCGCTCTCACGCCTGGCGCAACAGCACGGCACGCCCTTGTTCGTTTACTCCAAGGCGTCGATGCTCGAAGCGCTGGCCGCGTACCAGCGCGGCTTTGCCGGGCGCAAGGCACAGATCTGCTATGCGATGAAAGCCAATTCTTCGCTGGGCATCCTGCAGGTGTTCGCGCAGGCCGGTTGCGGCTTCGACATCGTCTCGGGCGGTGAACTCGAGCGGGTGCTGGCCGCCGGCGGCACCGGCAAGGACATCATCTTTTCCGGCGTGGGCAAGACCCGCGCGGAGATGCGCCGCGCACTCCAGGTGGGCATCGGTTGCTTCAATGTCGAGAGCGAGGCCGAGCTGGAGGTGCTGAGCGAAGTGGCCGTGGCGGCGGGCAAGGTGGCGCCGGTGAGCATCCGCGTCAACCCCGACGTCGACCCGAAGACCCATCCCTACATTTCAACGGGCCTGAAGGGCAACAAGTTTGGCGTGGCACACGCGCGCACGCTCGCTGCCTACCAGCGCGCCGCGACACTGCCGGGCCTGAAGGTGGTGGGCATCGACTGCCACATCGGTTCGCAGATCACCGACGAGGCTCCCTACCTCGATGCGATGGATCGCGTGCTGGACCTGGTGCAGGCCATCGAGGCCGCGGGCATCCCGCTGCACCACATCGACTTCGGCGGCGGATTGGGTATCTCCTACAACGGCGACCAGCCGCCGGCCGCGGACGCGCTTTGGCGCAAGCTGTTCGCCAAACTGGACGCGCGGGGCTTTGGTGACCGCCAGTTCATGATCGAGCCCGGCCGCTCGCTGGTGGGCAATGCGGGCGTATGCGTCACCGAGGTGCTCTACCTCAAGCCCGGCGAAGGCAAGAACTTCTGCATCATCGATGCGGCAATGAACGACCTGCCGCGTCCCGCGATGTACCAGGCCTATCACGCCATCGTGCCGGTGAAGGCCTCCGCGGGCGAGCCGCAGACTTACGACGTCGTGGGCCCGGTCTGCGAAAGCGGCGACTGGATCGGCCGCGACCGCACGTTTGCCGCGAAGCCGGGCGACCTGATGGCCGTGCTGTCCGCCGGCGCGTACTGCATGAGCATGGCCAGCAACTACAACACGCGCGGCCGTGCCGCCGAAGTGCTGGTCGAGGGCGACCGTTCCTGGCTTATCCGCGAGCGGGAAACTGCGGCGGACTTGATGCGTTCCGAGCGGCTCGCTTCTTGAGGTACTGCGCGAGCCGCCAGCCCAGCAGCGTGCCCAGGATCGCGGCGTAAACGGCCACCTCGGCAAAATTGTTCTTGGCGGCGCGCATCCAGAAGAAGTGCAGGATGCCCAGGCACGCGATCACGTAAACCAGTTTGTGCAGCGCCTGCCAGCGCTTCGCGCCCATGAACTTCACCGCGCGGTTGAACGATGTCGCCGCCAGGGGCGTCAGCAGCAGGAACCCGGTGAAGCCCACCAGGATGAACGGCCGCTTGGCGATGTCTTTCGCGATATCGCCCAAGTCGAACCCCATGTCGAACCAGCTGTAGCTGAGCAGGTGCAGCAGCACATAGAAGTACACGAACAGGCCCAGCATGCGGCGAAAGCGCGCCAGCGCCGGCAGCCCGCTGATCATGCGCAAGGGCGTGATCGCCAGCGTGATGCACAGGAAGCGCAAGGTCCAATCGCCGGTCGCGCGAATTAAGTATTCCGCCGGGTTGGCGCCCAGGTTGTTGGTGACCACGCCGTACACCAGCCACCCGAAAGGCAGCAACGCCAGGGCGAACAGCACCGGCTTGGCGGCCGGGTGCATGAGCGCGGGCCCGACGCGCATCAGTAGTTCTTCTTCAGGTCCATGCCGGCATAAAGCTGGCCCACTTGCGCCTCATACCCATTGAACATCAGCGTCTTGCGCTTCTTGGCGAACAAGCCATCTTCCCCGATGCGTCGCTCGGTGGCTTGCGACCAGCGCGGGTGATCGACGTCGGGATTCACGTTCGAATAGAAGCCGTACTCGTTGGCCGCGGCCTTGTTCCACGCCGTCTTCGGCTCGCGGTCGGTGAAGCGGATGCGCACCAGGCTCTTGCCGCTCTTGAAGCCGTACTTCCACGGCGTGACCAGCCGCACCGGAGCGCCGTTCTGGTTGGGCATGACCTCGCCGTACATGCCGAAAGCCAGCAGCGTCAGCGGATGCATCGCTTCATCCATGCGCAGGGCTTCGACATAAGGCCAATCCAGCACGCGCGAGCCGACAAAGGGCATGGTCTTGGGATCCGCCTGCGAGATGAATTCGACGTATTTCGCGTTGCCCAGCGGCTCGACCTTCTCGATCAGCTTGCTCATCGAATAGCCGACCCAGGGGATCACCATCGACCAGCCTTCGACGCAGCGAAGGCGGTAGACGCGCTCTTCCTGCGCGCTGAGCTTGATCAGATCCTCCAGCGAGTACTTCGCGGGTTTCTTCACCAGGCCGTCGACTTCGACCGTCCAGGGCGTGGTCTTGAGCGTGTGCGCGTTCTTCGCCGGATCTGCCTTGTCGGTGCCGAACTCGTAGAAGTTGTTGTAGCTGGTGGCGTCCTTGTATTCGGTGACCTTTTCCATGGTCATCGCACCTGCGACGCCGGACTTGGCGCCGGCCAGCGCGGCCAGCTTGCCGGGCCGAGGCACCTGGGCCAGCGCCTGACGCCCAGCCCAGGAGGCCAGCGCCGCCCCGGCCGCGCCGGTCGCCATCAACTTGAGGATGTCACGCCGGTCACGGTAGACCGCCTGCGGCGTGATTTCGCTGGAATGCGGGTGATTGAAACCGTCGCGGTGGCTCTTGATCAGCATGGTGCTTTTCCTTTACTGGCCGTTGGTCTGCCGGCCCCCGCGATTCTTACAAAGTGCCGTAACTGTGCAGCCCCGACAGGAACATGTTCACGCCCAGGAAGGCGAAAGTGGTCACCGCCAGCCCGGCCAGCGCCCACCAGGCCGATACGGTGCCGCGCAGGCCCTTCATCAGCCGCATGTGCAGCCAGGCCGCGTAATTGAGCCAGACGATCAGCGCCCAGGTTTCCTTGGGGTCCCAGCTCCAGTAGCCGCCCCAGGCTTCGGCCGCCCACAGCGCGCCCAGCACGGTGGCGATGGTGAAGAAGGCAAAACCCACGGCGATCGACTTGTACATGACGTCGTCGAGGATCTCCAGCGCCGGCAACCGCGCCGCGATGCGGTGGCGGCCCAGCAGGATGCCTGCGGCGATCACGGCCGAAATCACGGCGTAGACCACCCAGTAGCTGCCGCCGGCTTCGGCGATGCCGCGCTGGCGGAAAGCGATCGGCACGAAACACAGCGCCACGCCCAGCAGCCACAGCGGGGTGAGCTTGCGCCACTGCGTTTCCCCGGCCTGTTGCTTGATCAGGTAGGCAAAGGCCACCATAGCCGACAGGGAGAAAGTGCCGTAGCCGATGAAGTTGGCCGGCACGTGCAGTTTCATCCACCAGCTCTTGAGCGCGGGCACCAGGGGCTGGATCTCATGCGCTTCCCGCACCACCGTGTACCAGAGCAGGAAGCCCACCGCGGCGCTGACGACCAGCATCACGAA
>DATHWV010000195.1:0-3300 GCA_035460205.1 Ramlibacter sp. | reverse complement strand
GCGCCGTGCTGGTGGACCACACCACCGCATCGGCGAACGTCGCGCGCGAGCTCTACGCAAAGGCCAAGGAGGCGGGCCTGGCTTTCGTCGACGCCCCGGTTTCCGGCGGGCAGATGGGCGCGCAGAACGGGTTGTTGACGGTGATGTGCGGCGGAGATGCGCAGGCCTTCAATGCGGCCAGGCCGGTGGCGATGGCCTTTGCGCGCGCGTTCACCTTGCTGGGCGAATCCGGCGCGGGCCAGCTGGCCAAGATGGTGAACCAGGTCGCCATCGCCGGGCTGGTGCAAGGGCTGTCCGAAGCCATCGCATTCGGCCAGAAGGCGGGGCTGGACATGACGCAGGTGCTCGACGTGATCGGCAAGGGCGCCGCGCAAAGCTGGCAGATGGACAACCGGGGCAAGACCATGATCGAAGGCAAGTTCAACCACGGTTTCGCGGTGGACTGGATGCGAAAGGACCTCGGGCTGGTGCTGGAAGAGGCCAAGCGCAACGGCGCGCGTTTGCCGGTGACGGCGCTGGTGGACCAGTTCTATGCTGACGTGCAGGCGCAGGGTGGCAAGCGCTGGGACACTTCCAGCCTGATCACGCGGCTGAAGTAAGGCGCGTCAGCGGCGCGCGCTTGCCGGTGCGAGCGGCGGCAAGGGCGTCGGCGTCACCGTCGGCTGCATGGAAGTGCCGGCGGGCGAAGCGACGGGTGCGGGCGTGGCCGGGGCAGGAGCCACCGGGGCCGGAGGGGACGCTGCGGGTGCGGCCACCGGCACCGCGGGCGCGGACGCCGGCTTCGCATGCGAAGGCGCCATGCGGCGCAGTTCGTCTTCGGTGATGATTTCGAAAATGCGCACGACGCGCTGCACGCCACTCACGTTGCGTGCGATCTGCGTGGCGAGGTCGGCTTCGCGCTGGGTCACGCGGCCCATCAGGTAGACGATGCCGCGTTCGGTCACCACGTCGTAGGCGCCGACGTACAGCTCCTTGACGTCGACGATCGATGCCTTGACTTTGGCGGTGATCAGTGTGTCGTTGGAACGCTGCCCCAGGTTCGTCTGGGCCATGATCGCCAGTTCGTTCACGACACCCCGGACGTTCTCGACCTTGGCGACCGTCTGCTCGGCCAGCTGCTTGTCGCGTTCATTGGCCACTTCACCGGTCAGCAGGACCTGCCGGTTGTAGCTGTTCGCGTTGAAGTGGGCGCGCTCACCCAGGGCCGAGCGCAGCGCGCTGCCCGCGCGCAACTCGATCGTCTCGTCCTCGATCTGCGCGCCCGAAGTGCGGCGGTCGATGGTCATCATCGCGCCGACGGCGGCGCCGCCGACGATCAGGGGCGCGCAGCCCGACAACGCGCCGGCCAGCATCGCGGCGGCCAGGGTGGTGAGCACGGGGCGGTTCAATTTCATGTCGGGGTTTCCTGTTCGCCGAGAAGTTGCGCGTCCACGCCGTCGCAGATGCAGTGCAGCGCGAGGATGTGGACTTCCTGGATGCGTGCGGTGCGGTCGTGCGGCACGCAGATGTGGACATCGGTCTCGCGCAGCGCGTGGGTCATCTTGCCGCCGCCGCGGCCGGTGAGCGCCACCACGGTCATCTCGCGCTCATGGGCGGCGGCGATGGCGGCCAGCACATTGGCCGAGTTGCCGCTGGTGGAGAGCGCAAGCAGCACGTCGCCGGCCTGGCCCAGTGCGCGCACCTGCTTGGAGAAGATGCGCTCGTAGTCGTAGTCGTTGGCTATGGCCGTGAGGATGGAGCTGTCGGTGGTGAGCGCGATCGCGCCCAGCTCGGGGCGCTCGCGTTCGAAGCGGCCCACGAACTCGGCCGAGAAGTGTTGCGCGTCGGCGGCCGAGCCGCCGTTGCCGCAGGCCAGCACCTTGCCGCCGCTCGTGACGCAGGCCAGCACCGCCTGCACGGCGGCAGCGATGGGCTTGCTTAAGGATTGCGCCGCCTGGTACTTGAGGTCGGCGCTGTCGATGAAATGCTGTTGGATCCGTTGTTCGAGCATGGCTTTGGATGATAACCGTACGGGGTTTCGCGCGGCACCGCTACGCAGGGCCCGCGGCTTCGGATTCGACACGCGCAATGCCCCCGGGTTCCCGGCGGGCATCCTGCTCTGCCGAATCCGCCACGCATCCGCGCTCCGTACTGGTGGGCCTTCCATCCAATCCCACCGCAACAGGAGAGCAACATGCGATCAAAGAACCTGAGAAAACTGCAGCTGGCCGTGCTGGCCGCCTGCGCCGCCGGTTCCGCCGGCCTGAGCCTGGCCTCGAGCCACCGCGAGGCGCCGTTCATCACCACCAGCCCCAAGGTCGACGCCACCGACTTCTACATGTTCCGCAGCTACGAGGGCGTGGCGGCCAACGGCTCGGGCGGCCGCAGCGACTACGTGACGCTGATCGCCAACTACCAGCCGCTGCAGGGGCCCTATGGCGGTCCCAACTACTTCTCGCTCGATCCCAACGCGCTGTACGAGATCCACGTGGACAACAACGGCGACGCAGTGGAAGACCTCACCTTCCAGTTCCGCTTCACCAACAAGCTCAACAATGTGGCGCTGCCGATCGGCGCGGGCGCGGCGCAGAAGTCGATTGCCATCCCGCTGATCCAGGCGGGCGCTGTCGCCAATGTCAATGACGCCAACCTGAACGTCAACGAGAGCTACACGGTGAGCCTGGTGCGCGGTGACCGCCGCAAGGGCAATGCGGCCGCGGTGACCAAGGCCACGGGTGGCGGCGCCACCTTCGAGAAGCCGGTCGACTACATCGGCGTCAAGACGCTGGGCAACAGCGCGGCCTACGCCACGTATGCAGGCCGGCACATCCACGACGTGCGCATTCCCGGCTGCCCCGCCGGCAAGGACGCCGGCCGCGTGTTCGTCGGCCAGCGCCAGGAAGGTTTCGCCGTGAACCTGGGCACCATCTTCGACCTGGTGAATGCGCCGCTGGCGGTCATCACCAACCCGGCCAACATCAATGCCGCCGCCGCCAACTCCATCCAGGACAGCAACGTGACCTCGATCGCGCTCGAGGTCCACAAGGATTGCCTCACGGCCGGCAGCGAAACCGTGATCGGTGGCTGGACCACGGCCAGCCTGCGCCAGGCCCGGCTGCTGTCGGGCGCGCCCGCATCGGGCCACCAGGCCAGCGAGAAGCCCGGCGGCGCCTGGACCCAGGTCTCGCGCCTGGGCCAGCCGCTGGTCAATGAAGTGGTGATCGGCCTGAAGGACAAGGACAAGTTCAACGCATCGCGGCCCACCGGCGACGGCCAGTTCCTCGACTACGTCACCAACCCGACGCTGCCCGCGCTGCTCGG
>DATHWV010000194.1:0-3423 GCA_035460205.1 Ramlibacter sp. | reverse complement strand
GGCAGGGGGCGCTTTCGCCTGGGGCTACCTGCAGGACCGCATCGGCCACAAGGTGGCGCTGGCGATCACGCTGGTCGGCTGGATCGCCACCTGCGTGATCGCGGCGGTCAGCACGACCAAGGGCCAGTTCTGGTGGGCCGCCGGCATCGCCGGCTTGTGCATGGGCTCCAGCCAGTCGGCAGGGCGTGCCATGGCCGGCATGTTCGCGCCGCGCCGGCAATTGGCCGAGTTCTACGGGCTTTGGACTTTCGCGATCCGGCTGGCCAGCATCATCGGGCCACTGACCTATGGCGCGATCACGTGGGCCACCGGTGGCGACCAGCGCACCGCCATCCTGTCGACGACGGCGCTCTTCATCGCGGGCCTGTTGCTGCTGATCCCGGTCAACGTTCAACGCGGCCGCGCCGCGGCCGTTCAGGCGGACGGCTTGGCCAGCTGAACCGTCTCCGTGCCGGTGCGCGCGATCGCGTTCTGCACGGTGGCGGCCAGCTGGGTGCGCATGACCTTGCCCATTTCGTTGCGGGGAATCTTGTCGATTCGCGCGACGGAAATCAGCGGCAGGCGCGGGAACGCCTTGGCGAACTGCTGGACCAGCGCGCTGTCGACGAAGCCGTCCTCGGGAATGACGGCAACCCAGGGCTGGTCGCCGGCAGGCGCAGAGAGCGCGAACACCGCCATGTCGGCGATGCCGGGCACGCTGGCGAGCGATTGCTCGATCAGCTCCGGTGCGATCTTCACGCCGCCCAGGTTCATCAGTTCGCGCGTGCGGCCGACGATGCGCAGGCCGCCCTCGTTGTCCATCACGCCGGCATCGCCGGGATAGAACCAGCCTTCGCGGAAGGCCTCATCGGTCACGCCGGGTTCGTCGGCATAGCCGGCCACCAGGCCGTCGGACTGGATGCGGATCTCGCCCATCTTGCCGTTGGCCACGCGCTGGCCCTGGTCGTCCACGATCTGCACCTGCGCGCCCGGGATCACATAGCCGATGAAGCCGGGCCGCTCGTCGGCCATGGCCGCATGCGTCAGCGTCACGGTGCCGGTTTCGGTCGAGCCGTAGATGATGAAGAGCGATTGCGTGAGCCTGGCGCGAGCGGCGCGGCTGACCGCCGGCGGCAGCGTGCTGCCGGCGACGTACACCACCAGGTGCTGCCACGGCCAGTAGTCGCGCGGCAGGGTCTCCAGCAGGGCCGCCAGCTGGCCGGGCGCCATGAACAGCACGTTGGGGCGCGCGGCCAGCACGTGGGAGATGGGTTGCCCCGGCGGCAAGGTGGCGAGCAGGCAGGCGCCGCCCGAACTCCAGCACGACACCGGCATCGAAAAGCCGCCGACGGTGGCCGTGCCCATGGTCGTCATCAGGCGCGCGGTCGCGTTCAGGCCGTAGGTGCGGGCGGTGCCGCGCACGCGGTTGCGCAGGTCGCCATACGTGAGCACCGCTTTCTTGGGCAGGCCCGTGGTGCCGGAGGAAACGACCATCCGGCAGGGGGCATTGATGTCGTGCTCGAAATCCTCGAAGGCCGGCCAGTCGTTGGCTTCGTCACTGAGCCAATGCGAACCCGCCTCGACGGCGGTGCGGCCGGTGATGTTGCCCGGCCGGTCGGTCAGCACCAGGCGCGGATTGAGGAACTCCAGCTCCTTGCCCGAATCCGAAAGCGCCGACGACAGCATGCCCATGCGCACCAGCGCGATGTTGGCCAGCCAGCGCAGGTAGATGTGGTGGATGTGGACCACCACGCGCGAGCCGGGCGGCAGTTCCATCCGGTGCAGGCGGCGCGTGACCTTCTCGATGTCGATGCAGAACTGGCGGTAGGTGACTTCCTTCGAGTCGTAGTTCACCGCCGTCGCGAAAGGGTTCACGCGGGACTGGAACAGGATCGAGGCGTAGATCGAGGGGATGCGGGTGGGATTGGACATGGGCGGGCTGTGGAAGTGGCCGGCTTGCAATATACCAAGTGGCTACAGCCACTGAGCGGCCGCAGACTCCAGGCTGTGGCGTGGGCCTGTACTCAGCAGGGCCAAGCTGCCCGCCCCGTCCGGCGCCAGCTGGCCCTTGGCCTGGAGCAGCCGGCGGGTTTGGCGGGCCACCGGCTCGCCGGTCTCGACCAGCCCGACGTCCGGGCCCACCAGCATCGCCAGTTCAGTCCACGCGAAAGGGTAGTGCGTGCAGCCGAGCACCACGGTATCGACCTGCCCGGTCCCGCGACCCAGCGGCCCCAGCGCCTGCGTGTACCGGGCGCACAGCGCGGAGACCTGGGCGTGGTCGCGCGCTTCGATCGCGTCGGCGAGGCCGTCGCACGGTTGCAGCACGAATTCGGCCTGGCCACGCAACGAGTCGTGCAAGACGCGCAGCTTGGCGCTGGCCAGCGTGCCGCGTGTGGCCAGCACCCCCACCCGTCCGGTGCGCGTGGCGGCGGCCGCGGGTTTGAGGGCGGGCTCGACGCCTACCAGCGGCAGGTCCGGGTGCTCGCTGCGGACAAGGTGGATCGCTGCGGCGGTGGCGGTGTTGCACGCGATCACCAGTGCCTTGATCGCGTGCTCCTCGCGAAGCCGCTGCACGACGGCCCGCGTGCGGGCGATCACATGATCGTCACCGCGCTCGCCATAAGGCGCGTGCGCATTGTCGGCCAGGTAAACGAAGTGCTCGCCGGGCAACTCGGCCCGCAGCGCCTTGAGGACGCTCAGGCCGCCGATGCCGCTGTCGAAGACGCCAATCGGCGCCATGCTCATGCAGCGGCGACAGGAACGCCCTTGAATTCGCCGGTGGCGATCTTCTTTTGCCACAACGCCGGGCCGGTGTTGTGCACGCTGGTGCCTTCCGCGTCCACCGCAACGGTCACGGGCATGTCCACCACGTCGAATTCGTAGATCGCTTCCATGCCCAGGTCGGCGAACCCGAGCACGCGCGAGCTCTTGATCGCCTTGGACACCAGGTAGGCTGCGCCGCCCACTGCCATCAGGTAGGCGGCCTTGTGCTTGCGGATCGATTCAATGGTCTCCGGTCCGCGCTCGGACTTGCCTATCATCGCGATCAGGCCGGTCTTGGCCAGCATCGTGTCGGTGAACTTGTCCATGCGGGTGGCGGTCGTCGGGCCCGCCGGTCCGACCACCTCATCGCGAACCGGGTCGACCGGGCCGACGTAGTAGATCGCGCGGTTGGTGAAATCCACCGGCAGCTTTTCGCCTTTGGCCAGCATGTCCTGGATGCGCTTGTGCGCGGCATCGCGGCCGGTCAGCATCTTGCCGTTCAGCAGCAGGGTGTCGCCCGCCTTCCAGGTCGCGATTTCTTCCTTGGACAGCGTGTCCAGGTCCACGCGGCGGCTCTTCTGCGTGTCGGGCATCCAGTCGAGCTTGGGCCAGATGTCCAGGCTGGGCGGGTCCAGGTAGACCGGGCCGGAGCCGTCCATCTCGAAGTGCGCGTGCCGCGTT
>DATHWV010000193.1:0-25594 GCA_035460205.1 Ramlibacter sp. | reverse complement strand
GGTGGACTTCATCCCGCACATCGCCACGACGGCCGAATTGCAGCGCAAACTGCTGGTGGACAACCCGATGCGGCTGTACTGGGCATAGACAAAAAGAGATGGAGCGAGACATGACAACGACCAATCGGTTTTCGTTCGCGGGTGTGCTGGCTGCCACTGCGCTGCTCACGGCTTGCGCCGGCACCGGGCCGCGTGGCCTCGGCGCCAATCCCGCGGCTTCGTGCAGCGCGTTGAGCGCGCCGGTGGCGGCAAGCGCCATCGGCATTCCCAGTGGCGCGGCGACCATCGACTCCGCCACCCTGGTGCCTGCTACCGCGCTGGCCGTTGCGGAGCGCGGTCCGACCCCGGCGGCGCGCATCACGCCGGTGACGCCGGAGCACTGCCGCGTGCTGGGCCGCATCGCGCCGCTCGATGCGAAGGCGCCGCCCATCATGTTCCAGGTCAACCTGCCGCTGCAGTGGAACGGCCGCAGCGTCCAGTACGGGGGCGGCGGCTTCAACGGCGTGCTGATCACCGGCCTGGCGCCGGTGCCGGCGGCGAGGTTCGGCGAGCCGACACCGCTTGCACAGGGCTACGTCACCTATGGCACCGACTCGGGTCACCAGAACGTGCAGGGCCAGCCGCCCCAGACCTTCGCACTCAACGACGAGGCGCTGACCAACTTCGCGCATGCGTCATACAAGAAGGTGCGCGACGTCGCGGTGGCGTTGATGCAGCGCGCTTATGGCGCCGGTCCCGAGAAACTCTACTTCGTCGGCAGCTCCGAAGGCGGTCGCGAAGGCTTGGTGATGGCGCAACGCTACCCGCAGGATTTCGACGGCATCTTCAGCCGTGTGCCGGTGCTCAACTGGACCGCGCTGCAGCATGCGGGGACGCGCAACGGCATGGCCATCATGGGCGACGCCTGGCTGCGCCCGGCGCAAGTGAAGGTGGTGCATGACGCCGTGCTGGCCGCCTGCGATGCCACCGACGGTGCGAAGGACGGCGTGGTTTCCAACTTCGACGGCTGCCTGCGCACGTTCGATCCGGCCAGCCTGCGCTGCGCCGCGGGCGCGAGCGGCGACAGCTGCCTCGCCGAGAACCAGGTGCAGGCGATCCGGACGCTGCGCTCGCCATGGCGCTCGCCGGTGCCGCTGGCCTACGGCGTCACCGAATACCCCGGCTGGGGCATCGGCGGCGAAGGCACGCCGGCCTTTGCCGCCACGGGCGGCTGGAGCTCATGGTGGACCGGTTCGGCCGCACCGGTCATCCCGCCGGTGCAGGCCAATGGCATTGCGTGGGTCTATGGCAGCGGGGCCCTGTTGTACTTCTATGCGCGCAACCCCCAGCTGGACGTGCGCCAGTACCGGGCAGAGGATTTCGCCGGCCGCATCGCCGAGCTCTCGCAGCTGATGGATGCGACCAACCCGGACCTCAGCGCGTTCCAGGCGCGCGGAGGCAAGCTCATCATGCTGGAACACATGGCCGACTACGCGCAGAGCCCGTACGCCGGCATCCGTTACTACGAGTCGGTGGTCGCGCGCATGGGCCGTGGCAACGCCGACCGGTTTGTCCGGCTGTACACCGCGCCCGGCGTGGACCATGTGGGCAGCGGCGCGCCCGCCAATGTGGACATGCTCGGCGCCCTGACCACCTGGGTCGAGCGGGGCCAGGCGCCGGCCGGCCTCACGCTGGTCGAGCAGGAAGTCAAGGTGCCGTTCCCGGTCACGCGCAGCCGGCCGCTGTGCGAGTGGCCCACGTGGCCCCGCTACAAGGCCGGCGACATCTCGCAGGCCGGCAGTTTCGAGTGCACGCGCTAGGATCAACACCATGCCACTGGACAAACCTTATCTCGACGTGCCCGGCACGACGATCTTCGACGCCGAACAATCGCGGCGCGGCTACCACCTGAACCAGTTCTGCATGTCGCTGATGAAGGCAGAGAACCGCGAGCGCTTCAAGGCCAACGAACGTGCCTACCTGGACGAATGGCCGATGACCGAAGCGCAGAAGCAGGCCGTGCTGGCGCGCGACCTGAACGCCTGCATCGCCCTGGGCGGCAACATCTACTTCCTCGCGAAGATCGGCGCCACCCATGGCAAGAGCTTCCAGCAGATGGCGGGCAGCATGACCGGCATGACCGAAGAGGAATACCGCAACATGATGATCGCGGGTGGCCGCTCGGTTGAAGGCAACCGGCGCACGGGCGAAGACGGCGACGCGCAGGCGCACCGCCAGCCGCAAGGCACATCGAAACAAAAGGGACTCTGAAATGGCACGCATTACCGCCAGCGTCTACACCTCGCACGTGCCCGCCATCGGCGCGGCGCTGGACCAGGGCAAGACCGGCGAGCCGTACTGGCAGAACGTCTTCAAGGGCTATGACTTCTCCAAGCAATGGGCGAAGGACAACAAGCCCGACGTGATCTTCCTGGTCTTCAACGACCACGCGACGGCCTTCAGCCTCGACATGATCCCCACCTTCGCGATAGGCACGGCCGACCGTTACCAGCCCGCCGACGAAGGTTGGGGGCCGCGACCTGTGCCCCCTGTCATCGGCCATGCGGAACTTTCCGCGCACATCGCGCAGTCGGTGATCCAGCAGGACTTCGACCTCACCATCGTCAACAAGATGGACGTGGACCACGGCCTCACGGTGCCTCTGTCGCTGATGTACGGCCAGCCACAGGCCTGGCCCTGCCCGGTGATCCCGTTCGCCGTGAACGTGGTGCAGTACCCGGTGCCTTCGGGCCGGCGTTGCCTGAACCTGGGCAAGGCGATCCGCAAGGCCATCGAAAGCTACGACGAAGACCTGAACGTGCACATCTGGGGCACGGGCGGCATGAGCCACCAGTTGCAGGGGCCGCGCGCCGGCCTGATCAACAAGGATTTCGACAATGCTTTCCTCGACCGCATGATTGCCGACCCGGAAGGGCAGGCGGCGGTGCCGCACATCGACTACGTGCGCGAAGCCGGCAGCGAAGGCATCGAGCTGGTCATGTGGCTGATCGCGCGGGGTGCGATGGCGGACCTGGCGGGCGGCCCGGCGCCCAGGGTTGTGCATCGCTTCTATCACGTGCCCGCGTCCAATACCGCCGTAGGGCACCTCATCCTGGAAAACTGAACATGACGATCAAAGTTGCACTGGCCGGCGCGGGCGCGTTCGGCATCAAGCACCTCGACGGCATCAAGCTGATCGACGGCGTGGAAGTCGTGTCGCTCGTCAGCCGCGAGCTGGAGAAGACGAAGGAAGTGGCGGCCCGCTATGGCATCGGCCATGTGACGACCGACCTGGCCGACAGCCTCGCACTGAAGGAAGTAGACGCCGTCATCCTGTGCACGCCGACGCAGATGCACGCCAGCCAGGCGATCCAGTGCATGAAGGCCGGCAAGCACGTGCAGGTCGAAATCCCGCTGGCCGACAGCCTGAAGGATGCGAAGGAAGTGGTAGCGCTGCAAAAGAAGACTGGCCTGGTGGCCATGTGCGGCCATACGCGCCGCTTCAACCCCAGCCACCAGTTCGTGCACAAGCGCATCAAGGCCGGCGAATTCAATATCCAGCAGATGGATGTGCAGACCTACTTCTTCCGCCGCACCAACATGAACGCGCTGGGCCAGCCGCGCAGCTGGACCGACCACCTGCTGTGGCACCACGCGGCGCACACGGTGGACCTGTTCGCCTACCAGTGCGGCAGCCCCATCGTGAAGGCCAACGCGATCCAGGGCCCGATCCACCCGGCGTTGGGCATCGCCATGGACATGAGCATCCAGCTGCAGGCGGCCAACGGCGCGATCTGCACGCTGTCGCTGAGCTTCAACAACGAAGGTCCCCTGGGCACCTTCTTCCGCTACATCGGCGACACGGCCACGTACATCGCGCGTTATGACGACCTGTTCAACGGCAAGGAAGAGAAGATCGACGTCTCGAAGGTCGACGTGTCGATGAACGGCATCGAGCTGCAGGACCGCGAGTTCTTCGCTGCAATCCGCGACAAGCGCGAGCCCAATTCCAGCGTGGCGCAGGTGCTGCCTTGCTACGAGGTGCTGCACCTGCTCGAACAGCAGCTGGGCTGACGCGATGCGCACGCGCACGCTAGGCGAGTTCACCGTCGGCGCCCTCGGCCTGGGCTGCATGAACCTGAGCCACGCCTACGGCACGCCGCCGTCGGCGGAGCAGGGCGAGCGCGTGCTGCTCGCCGCGCTTGATGCGGGGGTGACGCTGTTCGACACTGCGGCCCTCTACGGTTTCGGCACCAACGAAACACTGGTGGGGCGCGTGCTCAAACCCCATCGCCAGCGCTTCACGCTCGCCAGCAAGGGTGGCATGGCGGGAGTGCAGTTCGATGACGGCATGAAGCGCGTGATCGATGGCCGTCCGGATGCGATTCGCCGCAACTGCGAAGACAGCTTGCGCCGCCTGCAGACCGACGTGATCGACCTGTACTACCTGCACCGCTGGGACAAGAAGGTGCCGATCGAGGAGAGCGTGGGCGCCATGTCCGACCTGGTTCGTTCGGGCAAGGTGCGCAGCATCGGCCTGTCCGAAGTGTCGGCCACGACGCTGCGCAAGGCGCATGCGGTGCATCCGATTGCCGCGGTGCAAACCGAATACTCGCTGTGGACGCGCAACGCCGAGATCGCCGTGCTCGATGCATGCCGCGAGATTGGCGCGACCTTCGTGGCCTTCAGCCCGGTGGCGCGTGGGTTCCTGTGCGATGCGCTGCATGACGTGTCCACGCTGGAAGCGAAGGACATCCGCAAGTCGATGCCGCGTTTCTCACCGGAGAACTATGCCGCCAACCTGCGGCTGCTGCCCGCCTACAGGGAACTCGCGCGCGAAGCAGGTTGCACGCCGGCGCAGCTGGCGCTGGCCTGGCTGCTGCAGAAAGCGCCGCACATCATCCCGATTCCCGGCACGACGAGCGAGCGCCACTTGCAGGAGGATCTCGCCGCTGTCGATGTGGAAATTGCACCGGACCTGGTGGCGCGGCTGGAAAACCTGGTCAACCAGCGCACGGTCACCGGCCCACGCTACAGCCCTCAGAGCGCATCCGAGGTCGATACCGAGGAGTTCTAGACGCGGGCCAGCCGCGGCCTTCCCAGCGCAGGCGAAGGCCGCGCCGGCGCTTCGGGCGGTTGCACCACTTCGATCAGTTCGAGGCTGAGCAGCGCCTGCAGCGAATCCTCCAGCGAGTGCTGCGGCATGAACTGGCGCAGCTGGTCGAACCAGGCCCCAGTGCCGCACAGCATCAACACGTCGTACATGTGGCGCGAGAGCGAACCGACTGTCTGCTTCCTGGTCTCGACGACGTGCACGAACGCCCGTCCCTTGGCGGATAGCCGGAAGCAGTGCGCGTCCAGTTTCAGTTGCGCGGACGGTTTTTGGGCTGGGGCCATGTCTTGTCTCCTTGCTGGCGCCTGAAGATCCGGGCCAGCTTCTGTGTGGGACGAATGGTGGCTCCGGCACGGCTTGCCAACTCTTGACTCCGATCAAGAAGCGCCGCGTAACTGACGCCGCGGACTTGACCTGGGTCAAGTTTGGCGAACGCGCGGGGTGCCTAAAGGCCAACGGGCGCGATGTTGCTTTCGCCGGGCCAGGGCCTATCCTTGGCCTACCCATCCGGGGACAGCATCACCTAACGAGGCAGGAGCATTCAAATGATCGACTTGAAACTCGCCGTCCAGGCGTTGGCCGTGGCTGGCCTGGTGGCCCTGTCGGGCGCATCCATCGCGACAGAGAACGCCAAGGAGCGGCAGGCCGGCCGTTCGGCGAACCAGGACGCCAAGCAGGAGGCCCGCAAGGAAAAGGTGGACTGCCGGCAGGAGAACAACAAGAGCAACGCCGAATGCCGCCAGGACAAGCGCGGGGCCAAGCAGGATGGGCGCGAGGAGAAGCGCGACATCAAGCGCTGAACGCGGAATCCCGCCGGCCGGCCATGGAAAAAGCCCCCCAACCGTACAGCTGGGGGGCTTTTGTATATGGTGCCGGAGAGATGAATCGAACACCCGACCTTCTCATTACGAATGAGCTGCTCTACCGACTGAGCTACACCGGCTTTTCGCGAAGCCTTCGATTATAGCGGCTCGGCAAGGCGCTTTCCCGGCGGGCTGGTGGAAAAGACAGTGCGCGCGGCCGTCCCGGGCTGGGTTCGAACCCCTAAATCAGCACAGGGAAAACCATAAAACCGCCGGCGCGGCGGACGGCCGAAGTGAGTCCCCGCCAGTTTATACTCGTGGGCTTGGCAAAGCTATGCGGCGTCACGTGCCCTACCGGGCAGCAATCGCCCAGAGCCTTTTGGCATCACAAACCCACAAAGGACTTATCTTGCGGACCTTATCCCTGGCCCCATTGCGTGTTATCGCAGCGACTTTCCTGCTGCTCGCACTCTCCCTCGCCGGCACGCCGGCCGCAGCACAAGCTCCGGCCCCCGCGCCCGCAGCAGCCGCCACCGAGGCAGCCGCACCGGTTGCCGGCGTTCCCGCCGCCACCGGCGCCTCCGCCAAGAAGCCCGCTGACGCACTCGACAACCCCTACGGCATCGAAGCGCTCTGGAAGGGCTCCGACATCGTCGCCCGCACCGTGCTGGTCCTGCTGGCCATCATGAGCATCGGCAGCTGGTACCTGCTGATCGTCAAGTACCTCGAGCAGGCGAAGATGAACCGCCACGCGCGCACCGTCGACAAGAATTTCTGGGCTGCGCCCACCGTCTCCGCCGGCGCCGCGTCGCTGGAGAAGAACAGCGCCTACCGCTTCATCGCCGAAGCCGGCGTGCAGGCCACCAACGACCATGGCGGCCTGAAGAGCCACATCCCCATGGCCGACTGGATCCCGATGAGCATCACCGCTGCCGTGGACCGCGTCCACGCCACGACGCAAGGCGGCCTGGCGTTCCTGGCCACCGTCGGCTCCACCTCCCCGTTCGTCGGCCTGTTCGGCACGGTGTGGGGCATCTATCACGCCCTGACGGCGATCGGCATTTCCGGCCAGGCGTCCATCGACAAGGTGGCCGGCCCGGTGGGCGAGGCGCTGATCATGACGGCCATCGGCCTGGCAGTTGCGATTCCCGCAGTGCTGGCCTACAACTGGCTGGCCCGCCGCAACAAGGCGGTGATGGACGAAGTGCGCGAGTTCGCCGACGAACTCAACGCCGTGATCGTGGGCTCAGCCGGGAAAGCCGCGTAAGCGGCCCCTGGCTGCACCCGCAAGGAGCTAGCCATGGCAATGGCCGTAGGACCGGCAGAGGACGACGACGTCATCTCTGCGATCAACACCACGCCCCTCGTGGACGTGATGCTGGTGTTGCTGATCATTTTCCTGATCACCATCCCGGTAGTGACCACCTCGATTCCCGTGCAGCTCCCCAAGGAGCGGATCGAGGTGCGAGAAACCAAGCCCGACAACGTGATCATCTCGGTGGACACGAAGGGCGGCATTTACTGGTACGACGCCAAGATGCCCAACACGGACGCACTGGTCGCCCGGCTGAAGGAAGTGTCCAAGAAGGACCCGCAGCCCGAAGTCCATGTCCGCGGCGACCTGTCGTCACCGTATGAAGGCGTTGGAAAGATCCTGCTCGCGTGCCAGCGTGCCGGCATCACCAAGGTCGCCTTCATCACCGAACCCCCGCCCCTGGGCGGCTGATCCCCTCGCGGGTCAAGAAATTAAGGACGACGCATATGGGCCTCAAATCCCGGCGCATCGGCAAAGGCGGAGACGCCGAGGTCATGATGGACATCAACACCACGCCGCTCATCGACGTGATGCTGGTGCTCCTCGTGATGCTCATCATCACGATTCCCATCCAGCTGCACGCGGTCAACCTCGAGATGCCCGTGGGCGTGCCGCCTTCCGACGCGATCAAGCCCGAGAAGGTGCAGATCGACATCGACGAGAAGAGCACCGTGTACTGGCAGGGCCTGCCGGTCTCGGCGGCCGAACTCGACGAGAAGATGGACGCGCTGGGCAAGATGACGCCGCAGCCTGAAGTGCACATCCGGCCGAACAAGTTCTGCCGCTACGCAGTGTTCGCGAACGTGCTTTCGACCTCGAAACGAAAAGGGCTCTCGAAGATGGCTGTGATCGGCCACGAGCAGTTTGTCCAATGAGTACGAGCACCCACACCATTCCGCTGCACCACCAGAAGTTCGGTGCCAAGGACCCCACCCGCAAGATGATCGGCTGGGCGGCCGTGATCCTGATCCACGCCTTCGTGCTGTGGGCCCTGGTCACCGGCACCGCCCGCAAGGGGCTTGAGATCATCAAGAAGCCGCTGGAAGCTGCGGTGATCCAGGAAGTGATCATCCCGCCGCCGCCGCCCCCGCCGCCCAAGGTCATCGAGCCGCCCAAGCCCCAGGTGCCCAAGGTGGAGGCCCCGCCGCCGCCTTTCGTGCCCCCGCCGGAGGTGACCCCGCCGACCACGAGCGCACCTTCCATCGCCTCGGTTGCAACCCCGCCGGCGACCCCGGCAGTCATTGCGCCGCCGCCACCGCCCGCAGCCCCCACGGGCCGCCAGGAAATGGGCGTGGCGTGCCCCACGCAGGTGCGCCCGGAGATGCCCCGCCAGGCTATCAAGGAAGGCGCGGAGGGCGTCGTGAAGGCCCAGGCCACCATCCGTGACGGGGCGGTACGGGAGGTCAGCATCCTGAGCGGGCCGCGCGTGTTTCACAACGCGGTACGCAATGCAATGATGCAATATAAGTGCATCAGCGGCGGCGGCGACATCATCGCCACGCAGGAATTCAACTTCAAGATCGAGTAAGGCGGCGCTGCCTCCTCATCCATGACTTTCGGCGGCCTCAGGGCCGCCGATGTTTTTGGACAACAAACACACCGAAATCGGGTAATCGCCGGGTGACGGCGGTGTGTCAGTTGTGTAAAAACACCGGTTGGAACGTGCGGACCGGAATGAGTGTTCCGGACGCCGAAATCCAGTGCGAGTCGGGGCATAGATCCCGACTCTTATCTCGGCAGGAAAAAAGTCTTGGAGAATCCATGAAAACCGGTACACAGAGGTTTAAGAAAACGGTGGTCGCGCGCGCCCTCATCACGGCGTTTTGCGGCACCGCGTCGATGATGATTGCGCAGGAGACCCTTGCGCAAACAGCGTCCTCATTGCAACGCGTAGAAATCACCGGGTCCAACATCCGGCGAACTGATGCCGAAACCGCTTCGCCGGTTCAGGTCATCACCAAGGAAGACATCGACCAGGCCGGCAAGGGCACGGTTGCTGAATACCTCCAGACTCTTACGGCTGACAGCCAGGGTTCCGTTCCGTTCACCTATGGCCGCGGCTTCGCCGGTGCCACGGCGGCCGGTATCTCCCTGCGTGGCCTGGGCGCCAACGCCACCCTCGTCCTGGTCAACGGCCGCCGCATCGCGCCCGCCGTGCTGGCCGACGACGCGCAGCGTTCCTTCACCGACCTGAACCAGATTCCCCTGGAAGCTGTCGAGCGGGTTGAAGTGCTGAAGGACGGCGCTTCCTCGATCTACGGTTCGGACGCCGTCGCCGGCGTGGTGAACATCATCCTGAAGAAGAACTACGTCGGCACCGTGGCCAAGCTGACCTATGGCGTGTCCGGCAAGGGCGACGGCAACGAGCCGCGCGCCGCCATCACCCATGGCTTCGGCGACATGGAAAAAGACGGCTACAACGTCCTGCTGAACCTCGAACTCGGCAAGAAGGACCCGATTTATTACCGTGACCGTGACGGCAACGTCGGCGCATCGGCCCTCTCGCCCTTCGGCTACGACCGCAACGGTTCCAACAACAACCTGGCCCGCCTGGGCGGCAACGGCGTCATCCCGGTGAACACCGCGGCCGGCACGCGCACCAACAACAGCGCCAGCCAGTCCATCATCGGCAACGTGCGCAACCCCGCCACGCTGTACTACTGGAGCCGTGGCGACACGACCGGCCCGACGGGCTTCACCCAGCAGTTCCCCGGCGCGCAGGCCTATTGCAATGCGAACCGCAACCTGACTGAAAACGACCCGGGCGGCGGCTGTACCACGGACATGTGGCGCCACCTCGGCCAGGTGCAACCTGCGCAGGACACGGCCAGCTTCTTCGGCCGCTTCTCCAAGCAGATCAACGCCAACATGGAAGGCTTCATCGAGCTGGGCTACTACCAGTCGAAGTCCAAGATCGAGAACACGGCCCTGGTTCCCAGCGGCACGATCTTCTTCCCGAACGGCGACGTCGTTTCCAATACCGCTGCCACGCAGCTGGGCGCTTCGCACCCGGACAACCCGTACTTCGGCACGGCTGCCCGCCTGAGCTACAACCCCGGCCTGGCCAACGGCCCGAACGTGACCAGCTCCGAGAGCCACTCGTGGCGCCTGGTCGCCGGCCTGAAGGGCACCTTCAGCTCGTGGGACTATGACACCGCGTTCACGTACTCCGAAGGCAAGCAGACCGACACGGCCGAGAAGCGCATCAACTGGCGCGCTTCCAACGCCCTGCTGAACCCGACGGCCGCGAACATCGCAGCCGCCAGCGGCGCCGCGAACCCCGCCGCCGCCGCCTACAACGCCCTGCCGGCCGGTTCCTACTGGCGCATCGGCGAGAACGCCGGTGCGAACTCGGCAGCCCTGATGGCCGCCCTGCTGCAGGACAACAGCCGTAGCGGCTTCTCGAAGCAGTACGGCATCGACGGCAAGATCTCGCGCGAATTCGGCCAGCTCGAAGGCGGCCCGATTGGCGTTGCGATCGGTGCGGAATGGCGCAAAGAGTCCAACGAACTGCCGCTGTACCCGGGCCTGGGCAACTACATCGGCCTGTCGCTGACCGGCTACGGTGGCGAGCGTGACCTGTATGCGGTCTACACCGAAGCGCTGTTCCCCGTGACCAAGCGCCTGGAGCTGAACGCAGCCATTCGCTATGACCATTACTCCGACGCCGGCAGCGCCGTGACCCCGAAGGTCGGTGCCAAGTTCAAGGCGATGGACAACCTGGCCTTCCGCGGTACCTACGCCTTCGGCTTCCGCGCACCGTCCTCGACGGAAAACAGCGCGTCTTCGATCGCAGCCTTCGGTGGCGCGGTGGTGGATGACAACGTTCGTTGCGCAGCCGGTGTGGCCGATTCGGACTGCCTGGGCGTCGCCCCGACGTTCGTGCAGCGCGGCAACCCCTCGCTGGAGCCGGAAAAGTCGCGCAGCACGACGCTGGGCGCGGTCTGGGACATCACGCCCAAGACCAGCCTGACGATCGACGCATGGCAGATCAAGCGTACGGGCCTGCCGGTCATCGAAGACCCGCAGGAAGCCGTGAACGCCGGCCGCTATGTGCGTGACCCGTCGCTCAGCCAGTTCCCTGGCGACCCGGGCCCGATCCTGACCGGCTTCGTGGTGTTCCAGAACTCCGCAGAGAGCATCACGCGCGGTATCGACCTGGAAACCAAGAGCCGCTGGGACCTGGGCAACGGCATGGGCCGCGTCACGGCCGGCCTGACCTGGTCGCACCTGCTCACGCAGCGCGTGATCGACTCCCTGGGCGTGCAGCATGACTACGCTGGCACCCACGGCGATTGCAACATCACGAACTGCATGGGCTCGCCCCGCAACCGTATCAGCGCCAACGCGACCTGGGACATGGGCAAGTGGCGCCTCGGTGCCAACCTGAACTACCGTGGCAGCTTCGCGAACACGTTCGAGAAGTCGGACACGGCTTGCGGCATGCACCTGGCAAGCGGCGCGGACGCTCCGGAAGGCTGCAAGATCAAGTCCTTCACGACGCTGGACGTCTCGGGTGCCTGGAAGGTCGGCCCGAACACGGAAGTGTTCGGCTCCATCCAGAACCTGTTCGACACCCAGCCGACGCTGGACCCGACCACCTACGGTGCCCTGGGCTACAACCCGCTGGACTACTCGGGTGCCATCGGCCGTTACTTCCGCATCGGCGTGAAGCACAAGTTCTGATCGTGTAATGCGAGCGGTCCGGTTCACGCCGGATCGTTTTCCAGGACAAGAAAAAACCACCGCTTCGGCGGTGGTTTTTTTATGGGCGACTGTTCTTCGACGGGGTGGTGGTGGGCGAGAGGTGTTTTTGGACGCAGAGGGCGCAAAGGTTACGCAAAGGACGCAAAAGAACAGCCAAAGAAAATTCAAAAGGACTTTTGGTATTCCTTTTGCGTCCTTCGCGTTTCTTTGCGTCCTCTGCGTCCAAAAGAAGGAAGCCCGATCTCCTCAGCCTTCCGAAGCCGCTGCGCTCTCGATGGCGGGCAATTCCCGCTGCGCATGCAGCATGGTGAAGCGCCACCCGATCAGCGCCAACGCCAAAGCGCCGATGCCGCCGGTGGCCAGTGCCCAGCGCAGGCCCAGGTGTTCGCCCAGCCAGCCGCCCAGCAAGGCCCCTGGAAGGGCCGGGATGAGGATCAGCCAGCGCATGGTGCTGGTCATGCGTCCCAGCAGCGGCTCGGGCGTGACGGCCTGGCGCAGGGCCAGGAAATTGATGAAGATCAGCACGGCGCCCAGCCCGAAGCACACCAGCATCAGGACGAAAGAAAAGACGCCCCAGGCATTGGCGGGGGCCACCGCGAGTTGCAGCCAGCCGAATCCGCAAATGCCGAAGCCCCAGAGCAGGCAGGGACCGACCCCGATGCGACGCGAGATGCGATGGCCCAGTGCCCCGGCAGCCACCGTGCCGATGCCCAGGCCGACATAGCAAAGGCCGATTTGCTTTTCGTTCAGGCCCAGCTCGCGCGTGGCAAAGAGGATCTGCACCACCATCGCGCTGTGGTGGCACATCTGCCAGATGCCCACCAGGATCGCCAGCGTGACCAGCAGCCGCAGGCCCGCCACGAAGCGCAGCCCCTCCCGGAGCGCGTCCCAGAAGTGGCCCGGCACCTTCGCGCCGGGTTCTTCCTTGATCTTCAGCCCGCGCAGGATCACGACGCTGCCCAGCAGCAGGATGGCGTCGGCCAAAAGCGCGATGGGGGCGCCCACGAAGCGGATCAGGGCGCCGGCCACGCCCGGCCCGGCCACTTCGGCAGCGGAACTTGCCAGCGCGTTCTTGGCGTGGGCTTCCACCAGGCGCGAACGTGGCACCACCTGGGTCAGGACGATCTGCGCCGCCGTGCCGGCGGTGGTGGCGACGGTGCCGATGACGAATCCCACCACATAGAGATACGCCATGCCCAGGTAACCCAGCGCCCAGACGGCCGGCACGCTGGCCAGCGCGACGGCGATGGCGATCTCGCCGCCCACGTAGACCGGCAGCTTGCGCACGCGGTCGAGCCAGACGCCGCTCGGCAGCGAGAACAGCACGAAGGGGGCGAGCTCCATGGCCGTGAGCAGGCCCATCTGGGTCGGGGTGGCGTGCAGCAGCACGGCCGCCGTCAGCGGGATCGCCAGCATGGTGATCTGGCTGCCGAACGAGCTGATCAGGATCGACACCCAGAGGCGCCGGTAAAGGCGGTCGCGCAAGAGGTCGCCGGGCGGCAGCGTGACGCGCGCCCACAAGGCCCTCGCCCTGGCGCGCAACCCGTTCGGCCAAGCTGCAGCCTGTACGGGTTCTTCCATCAATACAGCCAGCAGGCCGCCTGCGTGTGGGCGTTGACGGCCTTCAAGGGTGGGACTTCGGCCGCGCAGCGGTCGAATGCGTGCGGGCAGCGGGTGCGGAACACACAGCCCGAGGGCGGGCTGATCGGCGAGGGCAGGTCGCCCGACAGCATCTGGATGACCTTGCCGCGCTCGCGCAGCGGGTCGGCCAGCGGCACGGCGGACAACAGGGCGCGCGTGTACGGATGCTTGGGATCGGCATACAGCTCGTGCTTGTCCGCCAGCTCCATGGTGCGGCCCAGGTACATGACCAGGATGCGCTGGCTCACGTGCTTGACCACGGCAAGGTCGTGCGCGATGAACACCAGCGCCAGCTGCATTTCCTTTTGCAGGTCCTTCAGCAGGTTGATGATCTGCGCCTGGATCGACACGTCCAGCGCCGACACCGGCTCGTCGCAGACGATCAGTTTCGGCTCGAGGATCAGCGCGCGGGCGATGCCGATGCGCTGGCACTGGCCGCCGGAGAATTCGTGCGGGTAGCGATACAGCTGCCCTTCATTCATGCCGACCTTGACCAGCATGGCTTTCACCCGCGCCAGCACTTCGGCCTGCGAGAGTTCGGGCCGGTGGGTGCGCAGCGGCTCGCCGATGATCTGGGCGACGTTCATGCGCGGGTTGAGCGAAGCCAGCGGGTCCTGGAACACCATCTGCACATTGCGCCGCACCTGCTGCCAGTCGGCCGCGTTGGCACCGGTCATGTCGCGGCCCAGCCAGACCACCTTGCCGGCAGTGGGCGGGATCAGGTTGAGGATGGCCCGGGCCAGCGTGGACTTGCCGCAGCCGGATTCACCGACGATGCCCAGCGTTTCGCCGGGGTAGAGCTGCAGGCTCACGCCATTGACGGCCTTGAGCGTGCGCCTGGCCGGGAACAGGCCTTCGCCGCGCACCTTGAAGTGCACGTGCAGGTCATGCACCGAGAGCAATGGCTCCTGCTCCTTGCCCCTTTGGGGGAAGGTTGGGATGGGGGTCTCGCTCATGGCAGCACCTCTTCGGCCGCGCGGGTGATTTCGACCACCTCGCGATGACAGGCCCGCAGCACCTGCGGGTCGTGGGGCGCCACGGCGAGCGGGGGCCGGTCGCTGATGCAGCGGTCCATCACAAAGGTGCAACGCTCGCTGAACGGGCAGCCCGCGGGCAGGTGCGCCATGTTGGGCGGCACGCCGGGGATTGCAAGCAGGCGCTCACCTTCGTGGTCGAGCTTGGGCACCGCGCCCAGCAGCCCGAGGGTGTAGGGATGGGTGGGCCGGTAGAAGATGCTTTCGGCGCTGCCTTCTTCCATGATGCGGCCACCGTAGAGGACCATCACCTGGTCGCACAGGCCGGCGACGACGCCGAGGTCATGCGTGATCAGGATGATGGCCGTGCCGAAGTCGCGCTGCAGGTCGCGCAGCAGCGCCATGGTCTGGGCCTGCACGGTCACGTCCAGCGCGGTGGTCGGCTCGTCGGCAATCAGCAGGTCCGGCTGGCACAGCAGGGCCATGGCGATCATGATCCGCTGGCGCATGCCGCCCGAGAACTCGTGCGGGTACATGCGGATGCGCCGCGCCGCGTCGGGAATGCGCACCTGCTCCAGCGTCTGGATGGCCAGTGTCAGTGCGCTCCTGCGGGTCAGGCCCTTGTGCAGTTCCAGCACCTCGGTCATCTGCCGCTCCACCGTGAGGTAGGGATTCAGCGACGTCATCGGGTCCTGGAAGATCATCGCGACGCGGTTGCCACGGATGCGGTTCAGGTCCTTCGGCGCCATGGACAGCAGGTCCTGGCCGTTGAACAGGGCGCGGCCGCCCGCACGGCCGTTGCTGGCCAGCAGGCCCATCAGCGCCAGCATGCTCTGGCTCTTGCCCGAACCGCTTTCGCCGACGATGCCGAAGGTCTGGCCGCGCTCCAGGCCGAACGACAGGCCGTTCACGGCTGTCACTTCGCCATCGGGTGTCTTGAACTTGACGGAGAGGTCGTCGACCTCGATGAGTTTGTTCGAGGCCATCTCAACGCTCTTTCGGGTCCAGGGCGTCGCGCAGGCCGTCCCCGATGAAGTTGAAGCAATACAGCGTGATCGAGAGCATCGCGCAGGGGAAAAGCAGCATCCACGGCGCGACTTCCATCACGCCGGTGCCGTCATGGATCAGGACGCCCCAGCTGGTCATCGGCTCCTGGATGCCCAGGCCGAGGAACGACAGCACGGACTCGGTCAGGATCACCGAGGGCACCGTGACGGTGGTGTAGATCACGACCACGCCCAGCAGGTTGGGCACGATGTGGCTGAAGATGATGCGGCGGGTCGGCACGCCGATGGCGCGCGCGGCTTCCACGAATTCCATGGTGCGCAGCGACAGAGTCTGGCCGCGCACCACCCGCGCCATGTCCATCCACGAGAACGCGGTGATCGCCAGCACGACGAGGTAGAACTCGCGGCCCAGGATGGTGACCAGCAGGATGGCGATCAGCAGGTAGGGGATGGCGTACATCATGTCGACGAAGCGCATCATGAAGCCGTCGATCTTGCCGCCGATGAAGCCGGCGGTCGCGCCCCAGGCGATGCCCACGGTGGCGGACGCGAGCGTGGCCAGCAGGCCCACCATCAGCGAGATGCGCCCGCCGATCAGGCAGCGCACCAGCAGGTCGCGCCCGGACTCGTCGGTGCCCCACCAGTGCATGTTCTTCAGCGTGGGCGGCAACTTCATCGCGTCCCAGTCGGCGGAGTCGAATTCATGCGGCAGGACCATGGGGCCGAACACGCACAGGGCGCCGATGACCAGCAGCACGACGAGGCTGGCCACGGCCGCCTTGTTGCGCCTGAATCGTGCACGGGCATCGGCCCAGGGGCTGCGGCCAGGATGGTTGGCGGCCACCGCTTGCATGGCTGCCATCGCGGGTGACGGCAGGTCGCTTCGGGAGTTGTTCATGCTCAATACCGGATCTTGGGGTCGAGCGCGGCGTAAGCCAAGTCGACGAGAAGGTTGAGCGTCACGGCAATGACCGTGATGAGCACGACGAGCCCCAGCACCAGCGTGTAGTCGCGGTTGCCGGCGCCGTTGACAATCAGTTTGCCCAGGCCCGGGAGCGAGAACACAGTTTCAGTGACCAGTGCCGCGGTGATCGACGAGATGGCCAGCGGGCTCAGCACCGAGATCACCGGCAGCAGGGCGGGCTTGAGCGCATGGCGCAGTACCACCACGCGGGTGGGCAGGCCCTTGGCCCGCGCCGTGCGGATGAAGTTGCTGTGCATCACCTCGATCAGGCTGCCACGCATCACGCGGCCGATGGTCGAGACGTTGATGAAAGTGAGCAGCGCGACCGGCATCAGCATGAATGCGGGCTTGAAGTCGTCCCAGCCGCCGGCCGGCAGCCATTTCAGCCAGAGCGCGAACACCAGCACGAGCACCGGCCCGATGACGAACGACGGAAACACACTGCCCAGGTTGCTGACCAGCATGACCGAGTAGTCGGCAACGCTGTTCTGGCGCAGCGCGGCCCATGCACCCAGGCCGACACCGAGGAAGAACGAGATCACCAGCGAAACGCCACCGATGGCCAGCGACACGGGCAGCGCGGCGGCCACCAGGTCATTGACGGACCAGTCGGCATAGCGGAACGACGCGCCCAGGTCGCCGTGCAGCAGGTTGTTCAGGTACAGGAGGTACTGCTGCCAGGGCGGCAGGTCCAGGTGGTACTTCGCCTGCAGGTTGGCCAAAACGGCCTCGGAGACCTGCTTTTCGCTGTCGAAGGGGCCACCCGGCGCCGCGTGGACGAGGATGTAGCAGACCGTGATGACGGCCAGCAGCGTGGGAATGGTCGCCAGCAGGCGACGCAATGTGTACGACCACATGGCTAAGGCTCTCGCAAAAACGCCGGCGCTTGTGTGCGCCGGCGCAGGTGAACACGGGGGTAGCCGGGTTCAGTGCTTGATGATGTACAGATCCTTGCTGCGGAACCTGTCTTGGGCATTCTGCAGCGAGTAACCGCCAACGTAGGATTTTACCAGCCGCGGCAGGGAGTACTGGACCAGCGGGATCAGGGGGTATTCGTCCATGATCATCTTCGTGGCCTGGGTGAGCAGGGCCTTGCGCTTGGCCGGCTCGTCGCTCTGTTCGGCCTGGTTGATGATTTCCTCGGCCTTGCGGTTGCAGTTGAAGTTGTTGTTCTGGTCGGAATCGCAGCGCACGAGCGCCAGGAAGTTGGTGGCGTCGTTGTAATCGGCAATGAAGCCGTTGCGGGCCATCTGGAACGAGCCGTCATGGCGCTTCTTGAGCAGCACCTTGAACTCCATGGCTTCCAGCTCGATGTTGATGCCCAGCTTGGTCTTCCACTCCGACTGCGCGAAGATCGCCATCTTCTTGTGGTATTCGCTTGTGTTGTACGAGAAGACGAATTTGGTGCCGGGCTTCACGCCGGCTTCGGCCAGCAGCTTCTTGGCCTCTTCCACCTTCTTCGCCATCGGCCAGCCGGCCCAGTCGTAGTCGGCCATGTCGGCGCCCTGCAGGCCCTTGACCATCAGGCCGTAGGCGGGGGTCTGGCCGTCGGCCGTGATGCGCTGCGACAGGATGTCGCGGTCGATCACCATCGACAGCGCCTTGCGCACGCGCACGTCCTTGAAGGCCGGGCTCTGGGTCTGGAACGAGTAGTAGCGCAGGCCCAGCATGGGCGCGTTCTTCACGTCCTTGGGAAACTTCTTCTTGGCCTCTTCATAGGTGCCCGGGGGCAACTGGTAGACCATTTCGTTCTGGCCTGACTCGAACAGCTTGACGTCGGCATTGCCGTCTTCCACCGGCAGGTAGGTCACGCGCGTGAGCTGCACGTTCGCGGCATCCCAGTACTGCGGGTTCTTCTCGATCACCACTCGGCTGTTCACCAGCCATTCCTTCAGCACGAAGGCGCCGTTGCTCACCATGTTGCCCGGCTTGGTCCATTCACGGCCGAACTTCTCGACGGAGGCCTGGTGCAGCGGGCCGAGGTTGTTGTTGGACATCAGGCTCGGCAGGAATGCCACCGGGAACGGCGTCTTCACTTCCAGCGTGTGCTTGTCCAGGGCCTTCACGCCCACTTCCGAAGGCGGCTTCTTGCCGGTGGCCACGTCCTTGCCATTGAGCAGGAACACCCCATAGGTGGCGGAGTAGGTCGAAGCGGTCTTCGGGTCCAGGAAGCGGCGGATGCCGAACACGCAGTCCTGTGCGGTGACCGGGTCGCCGTTGGACCACTTGGCGTTCTGGCGCAGCTTGAACACCCAGGTGAGTGAGTTCGTCTGCTTCCAGCTCTCGGCCACGCCGGGGATGATGTTGCCGTCCGCGTCGTTGGCGGTCAGGCCTTCGAACAGGTCGCGCGTGATGTTGTTGGCACCCACCGATTCAGCGACTGCCGGGTCGAGCGTCTCGGCTTCGGAACCGTTGTTGCGGATCAGGGTCTGCGTGGCGTGCAGTTGCACGCCGGCGGGCACGACGGCGGCAGCGGCCGGCAGCGCCACGGCGGCCAGCAGGGCAAGAAGGGCGAATTGGGGGATGGAATTGTTTTTCATGACTTTCCTTATGGGATGCGATGGTCTTGGTTCGTGCGCCTACTTCTTTTGGGGGAGGCGCTCGGTATCGATGTCGATGTACTGCCAGAACTCGCGGGCATTCGGGTGGCGTTTGTAGCCGGCCACCCAGGGCTGCATCATATCGGTGCCGATGCGATGGACGCGGACCTTGATCGGCATGTAGACGGTCATGATGCGCACCGCCTCACGGATCACCGCGTCGCGCTCCGGGCCGTCCGGCATGGTGGCCTGCTTGCGGTACAGCTCGTCGAACCTGTCGTTCTTGAAGCGCGAGTGGTTCTGCTGGCCGAACGAGCCGCTGTAGCCCATCGCCAGCACGCCGGAGCTGTCGGGCGAGCTGGCCGACAGGCCGTAACCCCACATCATCAGCTTGCCCGCGCGTGAATTGCGCAACTGCTCCGGCCACTTGCCGATGCGCAGCTCCAGCTTGATGCCGATGGCGTCGAGGTTCTTCTTCATCACCTCGTCGCGCTCGCGGTAGTCGGCGGCCGACAGCGTGTCGTACACCAGCACCAGCGGCTTGCCGTCGGGCTGTTCGCGCCAGCCGTCGCCGTCCTTGTCCACATAGCCGAACATGTCGAGCAGGGCCTTCGCCCGTGCGACGTCGTGCGTGCCCATTTCGGAGCGGTAATTGGGGTCGAAACTGCTCGTGTTGGGCATGATGAAGCCCTGCGCAACCATGGCCTGGCCGCGCATCGCCAGCCGCGCTTCCTCCTCGCCGCTCATCGCCAGGCCCACCGCACGGCGCAGCGCCACCTTGTCGGGCGTGTAGCCGCCCACGACGGGGTTGAGCATGCTGAAGTACACCATCCGGATGTCCGACAGCGGCACGCGCTCCATCTGCAGGCCCTGCTTTTCGAGGTTGGGGGCCAGCTTGTTATTGGGGATCGCGTGCGTGGCGAGGTTCTCGGGCAGTCGCTCGATCAGGTCGTATTCGCGATTGAGGAACGATAGCCAGCGCGGCTGGGGGTCGTCGATGATGGAGATCTCGACCCGGTCGATCATGGGCAACTTGCGGCCCGTCATCCGCGCAGCGATGGCCTGCGCGGATGCGTCGTTGGCGGCCGGCTGGGCGTTGTAGAACACGTCACGGTAGCCGGGGTTGCGGACCAGCGTGATCTTCGACGAGCGGCGCCACTCCTTGAGCATGAACGGCCCGGTGCCCACCGGGTGTTCCATGATGGCTTCGCCGTACTTCTCGATCACCTCGCGCGCGACCAGGCCAAAGATGCCCGGGTCGGCCAGCGTCATCGTGAAGCGCGGGCGGGATTCGCCGAGCTTGAACTGCACGGTGTAGCGGTCGAGCGCGCGGATGCCCTCGATTTCGCTGTCGTAGTCGAACTTCTCGCCCTGGAGCGCCTTCTTGCGCAATTCCGCCAGGCCGAGGATCTTCTCTTCCTCGATGCCGCTGACCAATGGGCTCTTGTTCTTCGGATCCATGATCCGCTTGAACGTGTACGCCACGTCGCCGGCGGTCACCTCGCGGCGCTTCCCGCCGAAGGCCGGGTCGTCGGCGAAGTACACACCGCGTCGCATCCTGATCGTGAAGGTGCGGAAGTCGCTGGAAATCTCGGGCATCGCTTCCGCCAGCACCGGCACGACCTTGGCTGGCCTCGCCAGGTAGTCGTAGCCGTACAGCGCCTCGAACATGTTGGCGGTGATGATGCGCGAATACAGGTCGTTGAGCTGGGCCGGGTCGAACCCCGTCTCGGCCACGGGGAAGGCATAGCGCAGCACTTTCTCGGGCGCGGCCGCAGCCGGCCCCGCGAGCATCGTGCACGCAGCAGCCAGCAGCGCGGCGCGGGCAGCTCCAGGCAGCGCGGGGCGCTGCGCAAAGGCTTTCAGGAATTCCAGCATGGGCTACCCGTTGGCGTTGCCGCTCTGGCCCTGCTTGCCCGGTTCGACGTCGATGAATTGCCAGAAGTCGCGGCGGAAGGGGTGGCGCTTGTAGTTGCTCACCCAGGGTTGCCACATGTCGGTGGCGATGCGATGCACCTTCACCTTGTAAGGCATGTAGGCCATCAGGATGCGCTGCGCTTCGTTGATCACTGCGCGGCGCTCGGGGCCGTCTGGCATCACCGACTGCTTCTCATACAGGGCGTCGAACTGCGGGTTGGCAAATCGGGCGTGGTTCTGCTGGCCGGCGGACTTGCTGTAGCCCAGTTCCAGCACGCTGCCGCTGTCCGGCGTGGTCGCCGAGTTGCCGTAGCTCCACATCATCAGCTTGCCGGCGCGCGAGTTGCGCAGCTGCTCGGGCCACTGGCCGATGCGCAGGTTCATCTTCAGGCCGACAGCCGTCAGGTTCTTCTTCAGGATCTCGTCGAGTTCGCGGTAGTCGGCACGGGACAGGGTGTCGTAGTCCAGCACCAGCGGCTTGCCGTCAGGCATGTCGCGCCAGCCGTCGCCGTCCTTGTCGACATAGCCGAACAGGTCGAGCAGGGCGATGGCGCGCGCGCGGTCGTGCGTGCCCATCTCCGAGCGGTATTTGGCGTCGTAGAGCGTGGTGTTCGGCATGACGAAGCCCTGCGCCACCACGGCCTGGCCGCGGCGGGGCAGCCGCACTTCTTCCGCGCTGTTCACGGCCAGCCCGATGGCGCGGCGCAGCGCGATCTTCTCGGGCGTGTAGCCGCCCAGGATCGGGTTGGTCATCTGCATGTAGAAGATGGTGAAGTCCGACAGCGGGACCTGCTCCATCTGGATGCCCTTCTTGGCCAGGTTGGGCGCCAGCTTGTTGTTGGGGATCGCGTAGTTGGCGAAGTTTTGCGGCAGCCGCTCCAGGAAGTCGTGCTCGCCGTTCAGGAAGGCGAGCCAGCGCGGCTGCGGCTCCTCGATGATGGAGACGATCACCTTGTCGATGAGGGGCAGCTTCTTGCCCTTGTTGTTCTTCAGGATCTCGGCGCCGGCGGCGTCGGCTGGCTCACCTTCGAATCGCTTGTCGCGGAACTGGGGGTTGCGCACCAGCGTGATCTTGGAAGCGCGGTTCCATTGCTTCAGCACGAAGGGGCCGGTGCCGACCGGGTGCTCCATGATGCTGTCGCCGTATTTTTCGACGACCTCGCGCGCGACGATGCCCATCGTGGCGGGGTCGGCCAGAGAGTACATGAAGCGGGGGCGCGACTCAGCCAGCTTGATCTGCACCGTATACCGGTCGATGGCGCGCAGTCCCTCGATCTCGGTGTCGTAGTCGAACTTGCCGGTGGCCTCGGCCTGCTTGCGAAGGCCCACGGTGCCGATGATCTTTTCGTCGGCGAACCCGGAGTACTTCGGGCTCTTGTTCTTCGGGTCGAAGAAGCGCTTGAACGTGTAGACGAAGTCCTTCGCCACCAGCTCGCGCGGCTTGCCGCCGAAGGCCGGGTCGTCCGAAAAGTAGATGCCCGGGCGCAGGCGGAAGGTGAACGTCCGGAAATCGGCCGACACCTCGGGCAGGGCCTCTGCGAGGTTGGGGACCATCTTCGCCGGGCGGGCGAGGTAGTCGTACTCGTACGGCGCATCGAGCACGTGGGCGATGACGGCCGCGGAATACAGGTCATTGATCTGCGCGGGGTCAAAGCCGGTCTCGGTACCGAGAAAGGCATAACGAAGCACCTTTTCCGGCTGGACTTTTTCAGGGGTAGCTTGGGCGCACGCGGGGTGGGCGGCACCTAGGGCCAGACACAGGCTGATGGCCCATGCCCAGTGAGGGGACTTCATGGTTGGAAACACCTATTCAGGGGGGTCGCAAGGCCAAGCATAATACGCGCCTTGCCAGCCGCCACGAGCGGTTTCCCCAAGTCGACTCCGGGCACTCATCCGCAGGCCCGGGAAAAGCACATGATTTCATACATCCTGCGACGGATCCTGCAGATGATCCCGACCCTGGCCGGGGTCATCCTGCTGGTCTTCTTCCTCTTCAAGTACTTCGGGGACGACCCGGCCGAAATCCTGGGGGGCCTGCAAGCCACCCAGGAGCAGATCGACTCCATCCGGCGCCAGCTCGGCCTGGACCGGCCGGTACTTGAGCAGCTTTGGCTCTTCGTCCAGAAGGTGGTCACCTTCAATTGGGGCGCCAGCTGGTCCACCAAGGAGACGGTGGCCAACATCTTCGCCACCCGCCTGCCGGCCACCCTGACCATCATGATCCCGATCCTCGTGCTGGAAGTAGGCTTGGCGATCGTCGCGGGCATGGCCGTCGCCTATGTGCGGGGCAGCCTGACCGACCGGCTGGTCATGATCATCAGCACCGTCGCCCTGTCGATCAGCTTCCTGGTCTACATCATCATCGGCCAGTACCTGTTCGCCTTCCAGCTCGGCTGGTTCCCGGTCCAGGGCTGGACGGCCAGCACGTGGACCAACCTCATGGTGTATGCGCCGCTGCCGGTGCTGCTGGCCGTGATGGTGAGCCTGGCGCCGCACACGCGGCTTTACCGCAGTTTCTTCCTGGACGAGATTGGCCACGACTACGTGCGTACCGCGCGGGCCAAGGGCGTGCCGGAAAAGACCATCCTGTTCAAGCATGTGCTGCGCAACGCGATGATCCCCATCCTGACCAACGTGGCGACGCAGTTGCCCGGCGTGTTCATCGGCTCGTTCCTGATCGAGGTGTTCTTCTCGATTCCCGGCCTCGGCCGTGAGGTCTATGCAGCAGTGGGCCGTGGCGACTTCCCCGTGATCCAGGCTGTGACCATCTACCTTGCCGCCCTCACCATGGTGATCAACCTCATCACCGACGTCCTCTACAAATTTGTCGATCCCCGGGTGGTGCTCAAATGACGGCCGCAACGAATCTGCCGGCAGCAACGGCCGACAACATCGAGGTGCCGGTGGCACCGATCGCGGTGGCGCTGCCGAAGTCGCCCAACGTCTGGGCCCAGGCCTGGAAGCGCCTGCGTGGTGACAGGGTCGGCATGGTGTCGCTGTGGATCGTCGGTGCCTTCCTGCTGCTGGTGGTGCTCGCGCAGGTCGGGTTGCTGGCCAGCGGCTGGCAACGCGAAGTGGGCGAGCCGTTTGCACCGCCTGGTTTCATGGGCGCACCGGCAAAAGAGGCCGCAAAGGTCGAAGCCACCGCGTTGCCCAACGTCGACCTCTCTGACATAGACCCGCTGGCCCCGTACTACAAGGACTGGGCCGAGCGCGCGTCGAAGGTGAAGACCGTGGACACGACGCGTGCGACCACCTTGCCCTTTGGGGGTGACCGCATCGGCCGCGACGTGCTCGACAAGGCCGTCAAGGGCGCGCAGGTGTCCATCCTGGTCGGTATCGCGGCGGCCTTCCTGGCCACGCTGATCGGCACGCTGCTGGGCGCGGTCGCCGGCTACTTCGGCGGCAAGGCGGGCGACTTCCTGGAGTGGGTTTACAACGTCTTCACGTCCATTCCCTACATCCTGCTGATCTTCGCCCTCGCAGCGGTGTTCAAGTACGGCCCGCTGGGCAAGGTCTTCTCCAGCAGCATCGTGCCGGTGGTGGTGATCCTCGGCATCGTCGGCTGGACGGGCATTTACCGCCTGGTGCGCGCCGAGTACATCAAGCACCGCAACCGCGAGTACGTGCGCGCCGCCGAAGCGATCGGTGCGAGCCACATGTCGCGCATGTTCAGCCATATCCTGCCCAACGTCAGTCACGTCGTGCTGGTTCAATTGAGCCTGCATGTGGTGAGCTTCATCAAGGCCGAGGTGATCCTGTCCTTCCTGGGGCTGGGCGTGCCGATCGACATGGTCAGCTGGGGCACCATGCTGGCCGAATCGCAGACCGAGCTGGTGCTCGGCAAGTGGTGGCAACTGGTTGCCGCCACCGCCTTCATGGCCACTTTCGTCACCGCTTTCGCGCTGCTCACCGATGCATTGCGCGACGCGATGGACCCGAAACTGCGTTAACAGGATCCGCGAGATGTCTTCCCTGATTGAAGTGCGCGACCTGCGCGTGAGTTTCCGCATGGGCAACGATGTTCACGAGGCCGTGCGCGGCGTGAGCTTCGACATTCCCGCCAATACCACTGTCGCCCTGGTCGGCGAATCCGGTTCCGGCAAGAGCGTGAGCGCGATGAGCATCGTGCGCCTGCTGCCCGACAACGCGATCCTCGGTGCGGACAGCCATGTCCTGTACCAGGGGCAGGACCTCGCGAAGTTCTCAAACGAGGAGATGCGGGTGCTGCGCGGCAAGGACATCTCGGTGGTGTTCCAGGAGCCGATGAGCTCGCTCAACCCGGTGCTGACCGTCGGCGAGCAGATCGCCGAAGTGCTGCGCGTGCACCTGGCGCTCAGCCAGCGCGCCGCGCGCGAACGCGCCTTCGAACTGCTGACCGAAGTCGGCATCCCGCAGCCGCGAGCGCGCCTGGACGCCTACCCGCACGAGCTGTCGGGTGGCCAGCAGCAGCGCGTGATGATCGCCATGGCGATCGCCTGCGAACCCAAGCTGCTGATCGCCGACGAGCCGACCACGGCGCTGGACGTGACCGTGCAGCGGCAAGTGGTGGACCTGCTCGCGAGCCTGCAGGAGCGGCATCGCATGAGCGTGCTGTTCATCTCGCACGACCTGGGCCTGGTGGGCGAGGTGGC
>DATHWV010000192.1:0-1871 GCA_035460205.1 Ramlibacter sp. | reverse complement strand
CGCCCGTTCTCGGACGTGACCATGCCACCGCCCGCGATGGTGCGCGTGCCGTTGTCGGTGCCGGCAAAGCCCAGGGCAAAAATGTCGGGCGGCGTCAGGCGGCCCGACTCCCTGGCCTTCTCACCGTGCTCGCGCAGTGACTCACGGAAGTACAGGCCCATCACGCCGCCGCCAACGCCAAGCGCAGGCTCAGTGACGATCAGTGGAACCGGCAGCACGCCCTTGCGATCGAGCAGCCACTCAGACAGGTCGATGCGGCCGTCGTCCGGGTCGCGCATGCCCTGTGCACCAGCGGCGGTCGCAAGGAGAAACAGGAGGGCGAAGCTGGAGACGAGCCGGAGCATCCGGCCATTCTTGCGAGTGCGAGCGTGCCGGGCTATCGGACTTTGGTCACATCCTGGTCGGCGGCCCACTGCGTGTGGAACACACCGGGCCGGTCGGTGCGCCGGTACTTGTGCGCACCAAAGTAGTCGCGCTGCGCCTGCAACAGGTTGGCGGGCAGGCGGGCCGAGCGGTAAGCGTCGTAGTAGGCGAGCGCACTCATGAAGGCCGGCACCGCCACGCCATGCAACGCCGCCGCGGCCACGACTTCCCGCAAGTCCTGCTGGCAGGCGGCCATGACTTGCGCGAGGTCGGCATCCACGAGCAGGTTCGTCAACTTCGCGTCACGCCCGAACGCGGCGCGGATGTCCTCGAGCAGGCGGGCGCGGATGATGCAGCCCGCGCGCCAGACCGATGCGATGGTGCCAAAGGCCAGGTCCCACTGATGCTCGTCGTTGGCGGCGCGCAGCAACTGGAAACCCTGCGCGTAGGCACACAGCTTTGCCGCGAGCAGCGCGCGGCGAATCTTTTCGGTGAAGGCGGTGCTGTCGCCATCAAAGCGGCGCGCCGGACCCTTGAGGATTTCTCCTGCGACCACCCGCTCTTCCTTCATCGCGCTCACCGTCCGCGCGAACACCGCATCGGCAATCGTCGGCGCGGTGACGCCCATGTCCAGCGAGATCTGGCTGGCCCATTTGCCGGTGCCCTTCTGCTCCGCGGTGTCCAGGATCAGGTCCACCAGCGGCCGGCCCGTTTCCGGGTCGGTGCGCGCGAGGATGTCCGCCGTGATGCCGATCAAGTAGCTTTCAAGTTCGGTGCGATTCCACGCAGCGAACACCGCGCTCATTTCGGCCGCCTGCATGCCCAGCAGCGAGTGCATCAGCCAGTAGGCCTCGCAGATCGTCTGCATGTCGGCGTACTCGATGCCGTTATGGACCATCTTGGTGAAGTGGCCGGCGCCGCCCGGTCCTATCCACTCGCAGCAAGGCTGGCCGTCCGGTGCCTTCGCAGCAATGGCCTGCAGCAAGGGCTTGACGACGGGCCAGGCCTGCGCGTCGCCACCGGGCATCAGCGCGGGGCCGCGCAAGGCACCTTCCTCACCACCGCTCACGCCGGTGCCGATGTACAGGATGCCGGTGTCCTTGAGCGCCAGCATGCGGCGCTGCGTGTCGGTGAAGAGCGTGTTGCCGCCGTCGATCACGACGTCGCCCGGCGCAAGCAAAGGGCGCAGCCCTGCGATCACCGCATCGACGGCTGCACCGGCCGGCACCATCACCAGCACCCGGCGCGGCGTGCGCAAGCCCTTGACGAGTTCTTGCAGCGAACGGGCCGCGGTCGCACCCTGCGCTCGGTCGGCAAAGCTGTCGCGCTTGGATTCTTCCTGGTCGAAGCCGGTGACCGCAAATCCGTTGCGCTCGAAATTCAGGGCCAGGTTTTCGCCCATCACGCCCAGGCCCACGATGCCGATGTCGAACTGCTCCATCGCACTCACCCCTCTTTGTGTGGGGGCGATCTTAAGCCTGCGCGCACTTGCGCACCGTCTCCCAGGT
>DATHWV010000191.1:0-2904 GCA_035460205.1 Ramlibacter sp. | reverse complement strand
CGGCTTCTACACCGGGGGCTTCATCGCCTTCGTGATCGTGTTGGCCATCCTCGAGCAGTTCGGGCTGAAGCGCGAATGGATCGGCTTCATCTTCCTGATGGCAACGATCGGGCTCTATGCCGGCATCGGCATCATGAGCCGCACGACAGACGCAGCCGAGTACTACGTTGCGGGCCGGCGAGTTCCGGCGGTCTACAACGGCATGGCGACGGGCGCGGACTGGATGTCGGCGGCGTCATTCATCGGCATGGCCGGTACGCTTTACCTGACCGGCTACGGCGGCCTGGCCTTCATCATGGGCTGGACCGGCGGCTATTGCCTGGTCGCACTGCTGCTTGCGCCTTACCTGCGCAAGTTCGGCCAATTCACCATCCCTGACTTCCTGGGCGAGCGCTACGGCGGGAACCTGCCGCGCTTCATCGGCATCGTGGCGGCCATCCTCTGCTCGTTCACCTATGTGGTGGCGCAGATCTACGGCGTGGGCATCATCACGACCCGGCTGACGGGCGTGGCCTTCGAGATCGGGATTTTCCTGGGCCTCGGCGGCATTCTGGTTTGCTCCTTCCTCGGTGGCATGCGGGCGGTGACGTGGACGCAGGTGGCGCAGTACATCATCCTGATCCTGGCGTACATGATCCCGGTGGTGTGGCTGGCCGTGAAGCAGACCGGTGTGCCGATTCCCCAGGCAATCTATGGCTACCAGCTCGAAAAGGTGGTCAAGCGCGGCGACGAACTGCGCAAGGACCCGAAGGAGCTGGAAGTGGTGGCCATCTTCAAGAAGCGCGCCGATGAATTCGACGCGAAGCTGAAGGACATCCCCACCGCGCTGGCCGCCGACAAGGCCGCGGCAGAGAAGAAGCTGGCCGACCTGAAGGCTGCCAACGCGATGGGGTCACAGGTTGCCGCGGCGGAGAAGGAACTCGCAGCGGTTCCCAAGGACGCCGCCGCTGCCAAGGACGCCTGGACCAAGGCGAAGGCCGCCAACCTCGACCGCGCCAAGCCGCTGGGCGGCATGCCCAACCACGCGCAGGTGTTCGCGGGCGACCCGAACGGTGACGCCGCGGCGCAGAAGGCGTTCAACGAGTCGCGGAGGAATTTCCTGGCGCTCATCTTCTGCCTGATGGTGGGCACGGCCGCATTGCCGCACATCCTGATGCGCTACTACACGACCCCCAGCGTCAAGCAGGCGCGGGATTCGGTGACCTGGTCGCTGTTCTTCATCTTCCTGCTGTACTTCACGGCGCCGGCCCTCGCAGTGCTGGTGAAGTACGAGGTGTTCAACGTGCTGGTGGGAACGCCGTTCGACAAGTTGCCGGTCTGGATCGCGAACTGGCAACGGGTCGACCCAGGGCTGCTGTCGGTGGTGGACATCAACAAGGACGGCATCTTCCAGCTTTCCGAAATGAAGATCGGCGGCGACATCGTGGTGCTGGCGACGCCCGAGATCGGCGGCTTGCCGTACGTGATCTCCGGGCTGGTTGCTGCAGGTGGCCTGGCTGCGGCGCTGTCGACGGCCGACGGCCTGCTGCTGACGATCGCGAACGCGCTCAGCCACGACCTGTACTACAAGATGATCGACCCGAACGCCTCGACGGCTCGCCGAGTGACGCTCTCGAAAATACTGCTGCTCGTCGTGGCCCTGGCTGCGGCAGCGGTGGCATCGCAGAAACCGGCGGACATCCTGTTCCTGGTCTCCGCGGCGTTCTCGTTCGCGGCAGCGTCGTTCTTCCCGGCGCTGGTGCTGGGGATCTTCTGGAAACGGGCGACGGGCATCGCGGCGTCGCTCGGCATGATCGCCGGGCTGGGCACCACGTTCTATTACATGTGCACGACGCAGCCCTGGATGCGCGGCATCTTCGGTGTAACTTCGCCGATCGCCGACAACATCTGGTGGGGCATCCAGCCGATCTCGGCCGGCCTGTTCGGCGTGCCGGTCGGCTTCGCGGTGATCATCCTGGTCAGCCTGGTCACGAAGGCGCCTGACGCCCGGACCCAGGAGCTGGTCGAGCACGTGCGCTACCCGAGCCTCAAGGGCGCGGCCAAGAGCCTCGTGCACTAAGCGCCCCTGACAACCAAAGCCCCGCGGCCGGAAGGCCCCGGGGCTTTTTTTATGGGACCCGAAGGCCCCGGGAAATCAGGCCTGGGTGTCGATGACCCATTTGTGGACGCATTTGCGGCAGCAGGCTTCCGCCTCGGCGCCGCCATTGCGCGCGACCACGCCAAACCTTCCGTACTCGCCGCAATTCGGGCAGTTGGCCTGGTTGGCCACCACTTCCGCGCGCATCATCAGGAACAAATAGCGGCGCAGCGCCCAAAGGCCGACACCCCCGCACACCACCACGAACAGAACGTTTTCCAGATGGACCGTCGGCCCGTCACGAAAGCCTTCCATGCTCGCCATCAAGGCGATGACGCTGAGGATGGACAGCACCATGTGGGCGTGCCCGGACAGCAGCTCGCGCTCGTACCACTTGCGAAAACCCAGGCGCCCCATGCGTTCGACGGGGGAGTCGGGAGCTTGCAGGGACGCCATGGGTTCATCATCGCAAAACCCGTACCGCCCGTGGGGCGCGGAGCGGACAAAATTGAAAAAGTAGGCCATTGGGCTTAAAGAGGCCCACTGCTCCCCGGCAGGCAGCCCCCGACTGCCGACTGGGCTATAATCGTGGGCTTTCCTTTCCTTGCCACACCTCATCTGACGCTGAGGGTGGCTGATTCCGCCGCATATCCCTGATGAAGGGGCGGCACAACCCTCAAGGAGTCTTATGCGTCACTATGAAATCATCTTGCTGATCCATCCGGACCAGAGCGAACAGGTTCCGGCCATGCTGGAACGCTACAAGGGCATGATCACCGCCGGCGGCGGCAAGATCCACCGGGTGGAAGACTGGGGCCGCCGCCAGC
>DATHWV010000190.1:0-14052 GCA_035460205.1 Ramlibacter sp. | reverse complement strand
CCGCCCAGCGGGTGATTCTTCAGCGCGCTCACCAGCTTGAGGCCGGTGGCGGTGATCAGGCCCGCGGCGACCGCGCCCATGCCACGCAGCGCGCCGGCGACATGCGGGTTGTCGGCGAACTGGGCGTAGACCAGCGCAAGGCCCAGTACCACCAGCAGCGGGAAAGTCAGCATGCCGGCAAGGCCCACCATCGCGCCGCGCAGGCCGAAGTAGCGGCTGCCGATCATCATCGAGAGGTTCACCACGTTGGGGCCAGGCATGATCTGCGCCACGGCCCATTCCTCGACGAATTCCTCGCGCGTCATCCAGCGCTTCTTCTCCACCAGTTCGCGTTGCACGACGGCCAGCACGCCGCCAAAGCCCTGCAGGGCCAGCAAGGTGAACGACCAGAACAGGTCGGACAAGGATTCGGGCTGGGGCCGTCTTTGGGCAGGCGCGGCGGCGGCGATCGCGTCCTGCTGGCCGGGCGATGAACTCATGGGCACGATTATGGGCCGCGTGCCTGTCAATCTGCTGGCGGCCGCGTCGCCAGCCAGAGCCCTGCGGCGATCAGCGCCAGCGCGCCCCATGCAGCGACGTGCAGCGGTTCGCCCAGCAGGGCCCAGCCGAGCAAAGCCGCCGTGACCGGGTTCAGCGCCAGGAAGACCGTGACCCGCGTGGGCGACTCGTGCTTGAGCGCGTACAGCCACCAGAAGTAGCCGATCCCGCTGAACACCCCGACGAAGGCGATGGCTGCCCAGGCCTGGAAGCTGAAGCCCGTGATGCGCGCCGGCCAGCGCTCGGTCAACGCCAGCACCGCCAGCACCAGCACCGAAGCCAGCATCGCGAAAGCCGACACGGGCACCGTGGGATAGCGCTGGAGGTAGGGCCGGTAGAGCACGCTGCACAGCGCGCCGGTGCACGCTGCGCCGGCCACGGCCAGTTCGCCCCACCAGTGGCCGGCTGCCGGCGCCCCCAGCTTGGGAGACAGGGAGAGCGCGACGCCGGCAATGGAGAGCACGACCCCGAGTACCAGCGCAGGCGTGACCTGCTCGCGGCCCAGCGCCGCGCCCAGCAAGAGCGTCAGCAACGGAAACAGGCTGAAGATCAGCGCCGCCTGTGCGGCGCCGATGTGCTGCAGGCCGAAATTGAGCAAGGCGATCAACACGCCGAACTGCCCGATGCCGAGGGCCGCCATCGCGAGCAGGTCGCGCGCGCGATTCGACACGGCGGGCATCGCCGTAACAGACGGCGGCGCCGCATTCAGCGCGCGCCATGCGAACGGCAACAGGCAGGCAAAGCCGATGGCGTAGCGCAGCATCGCGAGCGTCAACGGCGGTACCTCGGCCACGGCGTAGCGCGAGGCCACGATCGAGGCCCCCACCTGCACGCCGGTGGCGGCCGCCGCGAGCAGGGCTAGGTTGATAGCTTCAGCTCCCAGATTTCAGCGGTGAGCTTCTGCCCGTAGGCGTTGTTGGCCTCGCTCTTCACCAGCTTGAAGCCGCGGGCCTTGTAGATGGCGCGGGCCGCAAGCAGGTTGCTCTGTGTCCACAGCATCAACTTGCGGTAGCCCTTCGCGCGCGCGAAGGCAATGCATTCGTCCGTCAGGCGTGCACCCAGGCCGAGGCCACGCGCATCGGGAGTGAGGATCAGCAAGCGCAATTGGGCGACGGTGGCGGAGCGGCGAACGACGAACACCGAGCCGGCACGTTCGCCGTCCACCTCGGCAATCCAGCCTCTCTCCCATGCCGGGTCAAAGTTCCTGATGTACTTCGCAGCAATGTCTGCAACCAGGCTTTCGAATTCATCGGTGAAGCCGTACTCACGCCAGTAGACCTCGGCATGCTGCATCACCACCCAGCCCATGTCGCCGGGCCGTGGATCGCGAAGCATGACGGTGCGGGTGGTGGACGCGCGGCCGGTGGGGGCCAGCAAGTGCTGCACCGTGTCCATGGCAGTGATCAGCTTGTCGCGGGTCGTCGCGGGTAGTGGCGCCAGCAACTCGGCTGCCTCGTCGCGCGACTTCTGCTGGAGTGGCGCAAACGCGGCATGGCCGGACCCGGTGAGCCGCAACAGGCTCTGGCGCGCATCGGCGGGGGAGGGCGCTCGGGCCAGCCAGCCCTTGGTCTCGAAGCGCCGCAGGATGCGGCTGAGATACCCGGTGTCCAGCGCCAGGTCACGCCCCAATTCGGTGGCGGTCGGCTGGTCCCGGTGCGCGAGTTCGTACAGCACACGCACCTCGGTCAGCGAGAACTCGCTGCCCAGGTAGGGGTCCAGCACGCCGATGCGTTGCGTGTAGAAGCGGTTGAAGCCGCGAACCGCCTTGACCTGGGCGGCAGCGACCGGAGGGGCGGCAACGGTCATGCCTGACATCGTCAGGCAATTGGTTGCCTATGTCAAGTAATTGGCCCCGCGCTCAATACACCGGCTGGTGCTTGCGGATCGCGTCCTTCACCTTGGCCGTCAGCGCAAAGCCCGGGCCGTACTTTTCAGCCAGTTGGGCGGCACGGTCGCAGAAGGCGTCAATCCCGGTGCCGTAGATGAATTGCATGGCGCCACCGGTCCAGGCCGGGAAGCCGATGCCGAAGATCGAGCCGATGTTGGCGTCATGCACCGTGGTCAGCACGCCTTCGGACAGGCAGCGGGCGGTCTCAACCGCCTGCCGGTACAGGAGCCGATCCTTCAGGTCCTGCATGTCCCACTTGGCGCCCGGCTTCTCGAACAGGTTTTTCAGTTCGGGCCAGAGGAATTTCTTCGCGCCTTTTTCTTCCGGGTATTCGTAAAAGCCCGCGCCGGCTGCGCGGCCGTTGCGGTCGAACTCCTTGACCATGCGCTCGACCAGCAATTCGCCGGGCGCGGCGATGTAGGTGCCGCCCTCCGCCCGCAAGTCGGTGCGGGTCTGGTCCAGGACATGGACGGACAGCGACAGGGCGGTTTCGTCCAGCACGGCCAGTGGCCCCACCGGCATGCCGGCCTGGATGCCAGCCTGTTCCACCACGGCGGCAGGGAGGCCTTCACCGATCATCGCGGCGCCTTCCATCACGAAGGTGCCGAACACCCGCGAAGTGAAAAAGCCGCGCGAGTCGTTGACCACGATGGGCACCTTGCCGATGGCCTGCACGTAGTCGAAAGCGCGCGCCACGGTTTCGTCGTCGGTTTCCTTGCCGCGGATGATCTCCACGAGCTTCATCTTGTCCACCGGGCTGAAGAAATGGATACCAACAAACTTCTGCGGCCTGGCGCTGGCCTTGGCCAGCCCGCTGATCGGCAGCGTGGACGTGTTGCTGGCAAAGAAACCGCCTTCGGACAGCATGGGCTCGGCTTCCTGCGTCACGCGGGCCTTGAGCTCGCGGTTCTCGAACACCGCTTCGATGATGAGGTCGCAGCCGCGCAGCGCTTCCGCCGACTCGGCAGGCGTGATGCGCGAGAGCAGGGCGGCCTGGTCATGCGGGCTCATGCGGCCCTTGTCCACGCGTGGCTGGGTCAACTTGACGCTGTAGCCCTTGCCGGCCTCGGCCTTGTCCAGCGAGACGTCCTTCAGCACGGTGGCCACGCCCCGGCTGGCTTGCGTGTACGCAATGCCGGCGCCCATCATGCCGGCGCCGAGCAGCCCGACCTTTTGCGGCTTGTAGCGGGGCACGTCCTTCGGGCGCGATTGGCCGGACTTGATCGCGTTCATGTTGAAGAAGAACGTGTTGATCATGTTCTTCGCCACCGGGCTCACGATCAGCTTGGCGAGGTAGCGCGACTCGATGCGCAGGGCCGTCTCGAAATCGACCTGCGCACCTTCGACCATGGCGGCCAGTGCGTACTCGGGCGCGGGATAAAGCCCGCGCGTTTTCTGCCTCAGCACGGCGGGCGCCACGCTGAGCATGCCGGCCACCTTCGGGTCGGCCGGCGTGCCGCCGGGCATGCGGTAGCCCTTGTCGTCCCACGGGTGGTGTGCCGGCGTGGCGGTGCCCGCGTGCTTCTCGATCCATGCCAATGCCGCGGGCCGAAGTGCCGCAGCGTCCGGCACGATCTCGTGCACCAGGCCCAGCTCCAGCGCCTCGCGCGGCGGGAACAATTTGCTCTCGAGGATGTAGGGCTGCGCGCCCATCAGGCCGAGCAGGCGCGTCATCTTGGTGATGCCGGAAGCACCGGGGATGAGTCCCAGCGTGATCTCGGGCAGGCCGAACTGGATCTTCGGGTCGTCCACCGCGATGCGGTAATGGCCGACGAGCGCCACCTCCCAACCCCCACCGAGGGCCGTGCCGTTCAGGCAGCTGACTACCGGCTTGCCCAGCGTTTCCAGCGTGCGGAAGTTCTTCTTGGTCTGCTCGATCTCGCGGAACACTTGCGGCGCGTCTTCCGGCTTCAGGCGCATCGTTCCCTTGAGGTCGGCACCGGCGAAAAAAGTGGTCTTGTTCGATGCGAGGACGATGCCGCGGATCGCGTCCTTTTCCTTGACGACTTGAGCGGTGACTTCCGTGAGGTCGAGCTGCCACTGCGCGCACATCGTGTTGACCGGCGAGCCCGGCTCGTCGAACGTGATGGTGGCGATGCCGTCCTGCAGTGCGTATTGGATGGTTTTCATGCGCTCAGATCCGTTCCACGATCGTAGCGATGCCCATGCCGCCGCCCACGCACAGCGTCGCCAGCCCGTAGCGCAGCTTGCGACGGTGCAATTCGTCAATCAGTGTGCTCAGGATCATGGCGCCGGTGGCGCCCAGCGGATGACCCAGGGCGATCGCGCCGCCGTTGACGTTGACCTTTTCGTGTGGCACGCCCATTTCCTTCATGAAGCGCATGGGCACGGCGGCAAAGGCCTCGTTCACCTCAAACAGGTCGATCTGGTCAATCGTCATGCCGGCCTTGGCGAGCGCCTTTCGCGCGGCGGGCATGGGGCCGGTCAGCATGATCGTGGGGTCGGCGCCTGACAAGGCGGCCGCCACGATGCGTGCGCGCGGCTTGAAGCCGTGCGTCTTGCCGGCGGCTTCGCTGCCGATCAGCACGGCGGCCGCGCCGTCGACGATGCCCGACGAATTGCCGGCGTGGTGGACATGGTTGATCCGCTCGACCTGCGGGTAGCGGCTGATCGCGACCTGGTCGAAGCCCATCGCGCCCAATTGATCGAAGGCGAGCTTGAGCGAGCCCAGGCCTTCCATGGTGGTGTGCGGCTTGATGAATTCGTCGTGGTCCAGGATGGTCTGGTCCAGGAAATCCTTCACCGGCACGATGGAACCGGCAAAGAAGCCGCCTTCGCGCGCCTTTGCCGCACGCTTCTGGCTCTCCATCGCAAAAGCATCGACGTCTTCACGCGAGAAACCTTCCAGCGTGGCGATCAGGTCCGCGCCAATGCCTTGCGGCACGAAGGCCGTGGCCGTGTTGGTCTCCGGGTCCTGCGCCCAAGCGCCGCCGTCGGAGCCGATGGGGACGCGACTCATGCTCTCCACACCGCCTGCGACCACCAGGTCCTCCCAGCCCGAGCGCACTTTCTGCGCCGCTATGTTCACCGCTTCCAGGCCGGAGGCGCAGAAGCGATTGAGTTGCACGCCGGAGCAGCGGTAGTCCCAGCCGGCCTTCAGCGCGGCCACCTTGGCGATCACCGAGCCCTGTTCGCCGATGGGCGAGACCACGCCCATCACCACGTCGTCGACCTGGCCGGTGTCGAAGTCGTTGCGGCGCTGCAGTTCACTCAGCACGCCGGCGAGCAGGTTGACGGGCTTGACTTCGTGCAGGCTGCCGTCCTTCTTGCCCTTGCCGCGGGGCGTGCGGATAGCGTCGTAAACATAGGCTTCAATCATGATGCTCTCCAGACTGGTCTCTCCCTCCCCTTCCGGGGGAGGGCCGGGGTGGGGGCCGCGTGGCACGAATGCAAAAAGCCAGTATATTCTTTTCACCAAGCAAACGCTCTGTAAAAATGGCGACACCGGGGACCCAGCAGATGACATCCATCACGCGCCGCCGATTCGGCCTTGCTGCTGCCGCAGGGCTGGCAGCGGGGATCGGCCTGCCCGCAAGCGCCCAGCACAAGGGCCAGTTCCTGGCCGACATGCATTCGCACTACGGCATGTTCATGCCGCGGCTGTTCGGCTTCGACCTGAATCGCCACATGCTGGAGACCGGCACCACCTTGCTGGCCTGGTCGGTGACGGACGACCACCGCTGGATCGCGCCCGTGGGCGGACGGTGGAAGCAGGTGAGGGAGCCGGCGCCGGGCGAACTTTGGGATTCATTCCAGAGGCGGCTTGCCGACTACGAAACCAAGTTGCGGGGCTGGAACATGGCGCGAGTGCTGACGCCGGCCGATGTGGATGCCGCGCTCGCGGGGCAACCGCGGGTGTTGCTGGCCACCGAAGGGGCGAACTTCCTCGAGGGGAAGCCGGAACGCGTTGCGCAAGCCCATGCCTGGGGCATCCGCCACATCCAGTTGGTGCATTTCATCCAGAGCCCGTTGGGGGATCACCAGACGGCGGAGCCGAAGCACGGCGGCCTGACATCGGTGGGCGCGAAGGTCATCGCCGAGTGCAAGCGGCACGGCATCCTGGTGGACCTCGCGCACAGCACGCCGGCCTTCGTCGACGGTGCGCTCGATGCGTCGGACGCGGCCATGATCTGGTCACATTCCTGGATCAGCCCGCAAGGTGGCAACTGGCAGGACCCGGCCTACATCGCCCGCTCGCTCTCACCGGCGTCGGCACGCAAGATCGCGGCGCGTGGCGGTGCGGTTGGCCTGTGGACGGTGCGGATCAACGGCGACCCGGCCTACCCGGTCCACAGCGTGAGGAGCTTCGCAGACGAAACCATGCGGATGTGTGACCTGATCGGGGCCGACCACGTGGCCTTTGGCACCGACATGGAAGGCGCCGGACCCGGGCCCATCCTGTCGAACTATGTGGACCTGCGCGAGGTGGCGGACAACCTCGCCAAGCGTGGCCTGGGCGAAGGCATGCTGAACAACATCTTCATCGGCAACTACGCGCGTGTCGTCAAGCAGGCGATGAATGGCGCCGCAAAAACCTGAATCACTGGAGCCAACATGATTGAACGCACCCTCTTCAACGCCGACCACGAGGCATTTCGCGACAGCTTCCGCCGTTTCATGGAAAAGGAGATCGCGCCGCACCATGACGCCTGGGAAGAGCAGGGTTACGTCGATCGCGCGGTTTGGAACAAGGCCGGCGAGAACGGCTACCTGTGCGCGACGTTGCCGGAAGAGTACGGTGGCTCCGGCGCCGACAAACTGTACTCGGTGGTGCAGATGGAGGAACTGGCGCGCGGCGGCTTCAGCGGCATCGGCTACAGCCTGCACAGTGAAATCGTCGCTCCGTACATCCTGCACTACGGCACCGCCGACCAGAAGGCCAGGTACCTGCCGAAGCTGGCCAGTGGCGAGATGATCGGTGCCATTGCCATGAGCGAGCCCGCCGCGGGCAGCGACTTGCAAGGCGTGAAGACCACGGCCATCCAGCAGCCAGACGGCAGCTACCTGCTCAACGGCAGCAAGACCTTCATCACCAACGGCTGGCACGCGGACCTGGTGATCGTCGTGGCCAAGACCGACCCCGCGGCAGGTGCCAAGGGCACCAGCCTGTTGCTGGTCGAGCGCGGCATGAAGGGCTTCGAGCACGGGAAGCGCCTGAAGAAGCTGGGCCTGAAGGCGCAGGACACCGCGGAACTGTTCTTCGACAACGTGCGCGTGCCCGCTGAAAACCTGCTGGGTGGCGAAGCGTTCCGCAACAAGGGCTTCATCTGCCTGATGGAGCAACTGCCCTGGGAGCGCATGCAGATCGCGGTGACTGCCGTCGCCTCGGCCCAGGCGGCGATCGACTGGACGGTGCAGTACACCAAGGATCGCAAGGTGTTCGGGCAGCCGGTGGCCTCGTACCAGAACACGCGCTACACGCTCGCGGAGATGCAGACCGAAGTGCAGGTGGCCCGCGTCTTCGTCGACAAATGCCTGGAGCTGGTGTGCCAGGACAAGCTGGACACTGCCACGGCGAGCATGGCCAAGTACTGGACCACCGACCTGCAGTGCAAGGTGATGGATGAGTGCCTGCAGCTGCACGGCGGGTATGGCTACATGTGGGACTACCCGATCGCGCGTGCCTATGCGGACGCACGCGTCCAGCGCATCTACGGCGGCACCAACGAGATCATGAAGGAAGTGATCACGCGGGCGATGGGGCTGGGCGCGAAGTAACACCCGCCCCCGTCACGTCCTGTTTCAACCGATGAACTTGACAAGAACCTGTTCGGCGCTAAACTAAACCACATGGTTAACTGATCAGGAGATCAAGGATGCAGATCGCTTCGAAAATTGTTCCCTGCCTCTGGTTCGACAGCCAGGGCGAAGACGCAGCCCGTTTTTATACCGAGCTGTTTCCCAATTCACGCATCACCCACATCGCCCGCTATCCCGAAGCCGGCAAGGAAGTCCACGGCCGCAAGCCGGGCAGCGCAATGACGGTGTCGTTCGAGCTCTCGGGGCAGGCATTCACCGCGCTCAATGGCGGGCCGCACTTCAAGTTCAACGAAGCGGTGTCGCTGCAGATCATGTGCGACTCGCAGCAGGAGGTCGACCACTACTGGGAAGCGCTCAAGGCCGGCGGCCCGGTGGAAGCGCAGCAGTGCGGCTGGGTCAAGGACCGCTATGGCCTGTCGTGGCAAGTGATCCCCAAGGACTTCCTCAAACTGATGGAGTCGACCGACACCACCGCGGTCGAGCGTGCATTCGGCGCCATGATGGGCATGAAGAAGCTCGACATGGTTCAACTTCAACGTGCCTTTGACGGCAAGTAACAGGAGCACGCAATGGGCAACCCCGTCGTCCACTTCGAGATTCCCTACGTCAATCGTGACCGGATCATGAAGTTCTACCAGCAGGCTTTCGGCTGGACCATGAACAAGCTGGGCGAGGACATGGGCAACTATGTCGTCGTCATGACCGGCAGCGAGGACGGCCCCAAGGGCTTCCGCGGCTCCATCGATGGCGGCTTCTACGAGCGCAAGGCCGACTGGCCCGACCAGTACCCCTCGGTCGTGATCGCCGTGAAGGACGTCAAGGCCGCGATGAAGAAGCTCAAGGAGGCCGGTGGCGAGGTGCTGGGCGAGCCGATGGCCATTCCGGGCGTTGGCGACTACGTGAGCTTTCGCGACACCGAAGGCAACCGCCTGAGCCTGCTGCAACCCAACCCGAACATGTGAAGGGCTTGATGGCCAACGACGAAGCCGTCCTCGACCAGGTGTTCTGGGCGCTGTCGGACGCCACGCGGCGTGACGTGATTCGCCAGCTAGGGGAGGGCGGCGCCACCGTCACCGAACTCGCCCAGCCCCATGGCATGTCGCTGCCGGGTTTCATGAAGCACCTCAAGGTGCTGGAGGACGCCGGCCTGGTCACCCGGCTGAAGGAAGGCCGGGTGGTGCGCTGCGAACTCGCCGCGAAACCGATGCAGGAGGCCGCGATGTGGCTGTCCCACTACGAGCAATTCTGGTCACAGCAGCTGGATTCGCTGGGCCGTTACCTCTATCACCAGGAGGAAGTGAACCCATGGCCCAGAGCCCCACTGATGCAAAGCCCAGCCTCGTCATCACGCGCCGGTACGCCGTCTCCCGCGAAAAGGTCTGGCGGGCGTGGACCGACCCGCAAGCGCTGAGCCACTGGTTCGGGCCGGGCGACACCGAGTCGGTGACGCGGGCCGAGCTCGACGTGCGTGTCGGTGGCCGCTATCACATTGCGTTTCGCACGCAGGATGGCGAAGAACACGATGTATCGGGTGTCTACCAGGAGGTGGACGAGCCGAGCAGGCTCTCGTTCACCTGGGCATGGAAGAGCACGCCCGAGCGGGTGTCGCACGTCGCCATCGAGCTTGTCGCCATAGACAGCGGCTGCGAGCTGCGCTTCCGGCACGACCGCTTCTTCGACCAGCAGGCCCGCAACAACCACGAGCGCGGCTGGACGGGCACGTTTGCCAAGCTGGACCGATTTCTGCAAAACTGATTCCTGCAACCGCCAAAGGAGAACCCCATGGCCCGTTATGTCGATGGATTCGTCGTTCCCGTCCCGACCAAGCACCTCGCGGCCTACCGCAAGATGGCGCGCAAGGCCGGCAAGATCTGGATGGAGCACGGCGCGCTGGAGTATGTCGAGGCCCTGGCCGACGATGTGAAGCCCGGCAAGGTCACTTCGTTCCCGCAGGCCGTGAAGCTCAAGGCCGGCGAGACCGTGGTGTTCTCGTGGATCGTCTACAGCTCGCGCAAGCAGCGCGACAGCACCAACAAGAAGGTGATGAAGGACCCGCGCCTGGCCTCCATGATGGACCCGAAGAACATGCCGTTCGACGGCAAGCGCATGTTCTGGGGCGGGTTCAAGACGATCGTCGAGTATTGAAGCGTCAGCCCGACAGCGCCCGCATTTCGCGGATGAGGTCGGCCTTGCCTTCGAATCCGATGCCCGGCAGGTCGGGCAGGGTCACGTAGCTGTTCTCGACCTTCACGCCGTCGGGAAAACCGCCGTACGGCTGGAACAGGTCGGGATAGGACTCGTTGCCTCCCAGGCCGAGCCCGGCCGCGATGTTCAATGACATCTGGTGGCCGCCATGCGGCACGCAGCGGCTGGCCGACCAGCCGTGCTGGGCCAGCATGTCCAGCGTGCGCAAGTACTCGACCAGGCCGTAGCTGAGGGCGCAGTCGAACTGCAGGTAGTCGCGATCGGGGCGCATGCCGCCGTATCGGACCAGGTTGCGCGCATCCTGCATCGAGAACAGGTTCTCGCCGGTGGCCATCGGGTTCTTGTAGTAGTTGCGCAGGGCGGCCTGCAACTCGAAGTCCAGCGGGTCGCCCGCTTCCTCGTACCAGAACAGGTTGTACTGCGACAGCGCCTTGGCATAGGCGATCGCGGTGTCCAGGTCGAAGCGGCCGTTGGCATCCACGCACAGGCGCTGGCCGTCCTGCAGGATGGACAGCACCGAGTCGATGCGGCGCAGGTCGTCATCCAGCGACGCACCGCCAATCTTCATCTTCACCACCGAGTAGCCACGGTCGATGTAGCTGCGCATTTCGTCCTTGAGCTGCGCGTCGTCCTTGCCGGGGTAGTAGTAGCCCCCGGCCGCGTAGACGAACACCTTGCGGTTGACCTTGCCGTTGCCATGGCGCTCGGCCAGCAACTGGAACAGTGGCTTGCCTTCGATCTTGGCCACTGCGTCCCACACCGCCATGTCGATGGTGCCGATGGCGACCGACCGTTCACCGTGCCCGCCGGGCTTTTCGTTCCTGAACATCGTGTCCCACACCTTGTGCGGGTCAATGTTGTTGCCGCTGGCGTCCAGAAGGCTGTCGGGCTTCGCTTCGGACAACCGCGGCAGGATGCGCTCGCGCATCAGCATGCCCTGGCCATAGCGGCCGTTGGAGTTGAAGCCATACCCCACCACCGGCTTGCCGTCGCGAATGACGTCTGTCATCACGGCCACCAGGCTCAAGGTCATCTTGCTGAAGTCGATGTAGGCGTTGCGGATGGGCGAGCTGATGGGAACGGTCTTTTCCCGGATTTCGGTGATTCTCATGGGCCCGAGCTTAAATCAGGCAGGTTCCCGTCACGCTTGGCAACCATTGATGCGCTTGTATCCGGCGCAGTACATATGCATGTGGCACGCTCGGCTTACTCAACCTTGCCATGCCATGAACCTTGTTGTTGCCTCCCGCGCCGATGGGCCCCTGATGCGTTTCGACGTGGAAGGACGCTGGCGCAATGGCGACGCGCTCAAGCTGGCCTACATGGTGAAGGCCGCGGTGCAGCGCATGCGGCAGGACCACGTGCTGATCGACCTGCGCCGGGTGGCCACACCGCCCGACGCCGAAGGCAAGTTCCTGATCTGCGATCGCCTGCGCCGGGCCCTGGCGCCCAAGACGCGCGTGGTGCTGGTGGGCACGGCCGAACTTGTGGACAACGACGCGGTGCCGGTGGACCCTTCCCAGTGCGCCGACATCGCATTGTTCGGCGCCGAGACCGACGCCCTGCGCTGGTTGCGTCTCCAGCTGTAGCGCTGCGGCGCGGGCAGAAAAAATCCCTCGGGCTTGGAGGGGCCGAGGGATTGAAGGGCCGGGGGAAGAAACTTGAAAAAAACCCGACCAGCCGGTTGGAGTGCTTGAAGGCCCAAGCAGTTCCACACATCCCACTACACGCCCAAATCGCGTGAATATGTCACGAGCGCCCCTGCGGCTGACCCGGGTGCTTGCAACACTGCTGGCCTCGCCGGGCCTGTCTCTGTAGGATTGCGCTGACACGGGGCGTTCGCCCCCGCGGGCAGATGCTGCCCCCCAACGAAAGACCTTTGCAATGTCGGATCTGTCGCCCAGTCCCCAGACCCCCAACGCCGAAGCCGCGCCTGCCACGCCGCCCGCACCGCGCAGCGTCTGGCCGGCGATGCGCAAGCTCGCCAGCCGCCTGCAGGACTGGTTCGTCATCCAGTCCATGGCAGTCAAGCTCATGGTTGTCGCCATGGCGATGCTGATCCCTGCCAGCGGCATCTACTCGGTAACGTTGCTGCAGAAGCAGGCGGCCGTGGCCGAGCAGGTCAAGACCATGAGCGCGGCGGCCGAGCAGCCGGGCGAACCCACCTGGACCTTCAACCAGAAATTGCCCGTGGTGTTCGGCACCGGTTCCCTGCTGGGCTTCCTGGAAAGCAACGCCATCGAGCGTGTCACCGTCATCTACAAGCCGCTCATGTGGAACGTTTCCGAGCGCTTCATCCTGGTGGAGTCGCAAGGCAAGCAGTACGCCTATTACCCCAGCGACATGGAGACGAAGATCTTCGCCGACAAGGCCGTGACCGCACCGTGGGGCGGCAAGCTCGCTTTCGTGCCGCGCGCCGACCTGGACAAGGCCAGCATCGAGATGCTTGAGCGGCTCGACAACCGTTTTGCCGGCGCGCGCCCGCAATCCGAAAAGGACGGCTGGAAGGCCGGCGTGAGCGGTGTGCTCTCCGCGGCGCTGACCGTGGGCCTGCTGGGTTTCCTTGCGTTCCAGCTCAAGGGTCAGTTCAAATCACTCAAATTCCTGGAGCCGGCGCAGGTCAGCGGCAGCATCGACGACCTGGTGGGCATGGACGACATCAAGGCCGAGGTCGCGCAGATCAAGGACCAGTACATGCGCCGCACCGAGTACGCGGAATACGGCATCAACAAGCCGTTCAATGTGATGTTCAGCGGACCCGCCGGCACCGGCAAGACCAAGCTCGCCAGTTACCTCGCCAAGGAACTGGGCCTGCCCATCCTGTTCCATTCCGCCGCGAACCTGGAGACGGGTTTTGTCGCGGGAGGCTCCAACACCTTGAGCCGGATTGCCTCCATGGCCAAGCGCCGCAAGCGCTGCATCGTGTTCCTGGACGAGGCGCAGGACCTGTTCATGAAGCGCGGCGGCCATCGCAAGTTCGACGACGACACGCAGAACACCTTGCTGGCCGTGCTGGACGGCGTGCGCAGCCGCAACGATGCCGAGATCATCTGGATCGTGGCCTCCAACTTCAACAGCGAGTCGATGCAGATGGACGAAGCCATGCTGCGCCGCTTCCAGATGAAGGTGGACTTCCGCCTGCCCAACAAGGAGGAGCGGCTGGCCATCATCCGGCACTACCTGTCGCAGCGCGCGGCCAAGGTGGCGGACGACCTCGACCTGCGGCACTTCGTCGAGATCACGGAAGGGCGCAGCCCGGCCGACCTGGAAACGATCGTCAACCAGGCCGGCATCAGCGCGGTGCAGGCCGGTGACCTGATCAGCGCCGAAACGCTGATGCAGGCGGCCGAGCGGGTTCTGGTGGGCAACGTCAACACCAGCACCACCAAGGAGCGCGAGCGCGACCGGCGCATCATCGCGATCCACGAGTGGGGCCACTTCCTGGTCGATTTCGAGCAGGAACGCAAGCGCCACGGCGGTGACTGGGACGCGCTGCAGGCCGAGATGAAGACGCTCAAGATCTCGTTGAAGGCGAACCCGCGCAACAACGCGCTGGGCTTCGTCTTCCACAAACAGGGCGCCAACCTGCTGAAAACCAAGGCTGACATCGAGCACGACGTGCGCGTGCTGCTGGGCGGCAT
>DATHWV010000189.1:0-7933 GCA_035460205.1 Ramlibacter sp. | reverse complement strand
AGCTCGATCTCGCCGGGCGCCTCTTCGGTGCCGGCAAATAGCGACCCGAGCATGACCACGTGCGCCCCCGCGCCCAGCGCTTTGGCGATGTCGCCGGAAAAGCGGATTCCGCCATCCGCGATCAGCGGCACGCCGGCTTTCGCCATCGCTTCCGCCACGTTCATGATGGCCGTTATCTGCGGCACGCCGACCCCGGCCACCACGCGCGTGGTGCAGATGGATCCCGGGCCGATGCCGACTTTCACCGCGTCGGCGCCGTGGTCGACCAGCGCGCGGGCCCCGTCGCCGGTGCCGACGTTGCCGCCAATGACCTGCATATTCGGGTACTTCTTCTTGACCCACTTGACGCGGTCGAGCACGCCCTTGGCATGGCCGTGCGCCGTGTCGACGACGAGCACGTCCACGCCTGCGTCGACCAGCAGCTCGACCCGTTCCTCGGTGCCCTCGCCCACGCCGACCGCCGCGCCCACCCGCAGGCGGCCCGAGCCGTCGCGCGCCGCATTCGGGAAGCTCGTCTGCTTGGTGATGTCCTTGACGGTGATCAGGCCCTTCAGCTCGAAGGCGTCGTTGACGACCAGCAGGCGCTCGAGCTTGTACTTGTTCAACAGGGCTTTGGCTTCCGCGGCGCTGGTGCCTTCACGCACCGTGATGAGCTTTTCGCGCGGGGTCATGATCTGGCTGACCGGGACTTCGTAGCGGGTCTCGAAGCGCAGGTCGCGCCCGGTGACGATGCCGACCACCTTGCCGCCGTCGACCACCGGGAAACCGGAGATGCCCAGCTGCTCCTGCATGTCGGCCACCTGCCGCACGGTGTGCGTGGGCGTGATGATCACCGGGTCCCGCAGCACGCCCGATTCGTAGCGCTTGACGCGCGCCACTTCGGCGGCCTGCTGCCTGGGCGTGAGGTTCTTGTGGACGATCCCGATGCCACCCTCCTGCGCGATGGCGATGGCCAGGCGCGCTTCGGTCACGGTGTCCATGGCGGCAGACACCAGCGGCAGGTTCAGGGTGATATTGCGGGAGAGGCGGGTCGCAAGCGACGTGTCCTTGGGAAGGACCTGGGAGAACGCGGGCACCAGCAACACATCGTCGAAGGTGAGCGCTTTTCCTAAGAGGCGCATGTCAAAGCTCCAAAAAACGGATTGTACTCGCGTGCCCTTGGTACTTACCCTTGCAGGGCAATTGAACAGAGCGTGACGAACGGCGCATTGGCGTGGCGCCAACGGTGATGCTTTGTGGTGAGGCGGCGCTACACTGGCGCGATGAAACTGCTTCGCGTCTTCGTGATCGGCCTCGCCTTGGGCGTGCCCGCCCTCAGCATCGCCCAGTGGCAGTGGCTCGACAAGGACGGTCGCAAGGTCTTCAGTGACCAGCCGCCGCCTGCGGATGTGCCCGCCAAGAACATCCTGCGCCGGCCCGCCGGCAAGAGCTCGGTCGCCATCGCCCCCGATCCCTCACCCGCCGCATCCGCCATCGCGGCAGCCTCTTCCCAGCCGGCACGGCCTGCGGCCTCCATGCCCAAGCCAAGCGGCAAGGACAAGGACCTGGAGGAGAAGAAGCGCATCGCCGATGCCGCGACCGCCGAGAAGAAGAAGTCCGAGGCCGAAGAAGTTGCCCGGGTCAAGGCGGACAACTGCGTGCGCGCCAAGCAGTCCAAGGCGACGCTTGACTCCGGTCAGCGGATCGCGGTGACCAACGCCAAGGGCGAACAAGAGGTGATGGACGACAACGCCCGCGCCCGGGAAAACCGGCGCCTCGACGGGATCATCGCCAGCGAGTGCAAGCCCGCCGGCGGCTGAAAGCCTGGCTCAATACCCGGGCTTCGCCCCGTCCCGCTTTCTTGCGAACAAGCCCGCAGCCCGGGCGCCCTGCTGGCGAAAGCGCTCGCGCCGCGCGAGCTTCGGGTCCACTTTCAACGGCCGGTAGATCTCGACCCTGTCCCCCTCGCGCAGCACGTGCTCGGGGCGCGCCTTGCGCCCCCAGATGCCCGCCGGGGCGCTGAGCAGGTCCGCATCAGGGAATCCGGCGCGCAGGCCGGACGCCTCCAGTGCCTGCAGCACATTGGCCCCCGGTGGCAGTTCGAGCGGCCATTCGTGCACGACGCGGGGTGCAGGCGAGTACAGGACCACCACGCGAATGGCGGGATCAGCCATAAACCTCTTCGGCGCGTTTGACGAACGCATCGACCATGCTGTCCGCAATCTTGTCGAAGACCGGCCCGACCAGAGCGCCCAGCGCCATGTTGTCGAAACCGTAGTTCAACTCCAGTTCCACCTTGCAGCCACGCTGCTTGTCGCCCAGGGGAGTGAAATTCCACTGCCCGTCCAGGCGCGAGAACGGGCCGTCGAGGAGCTTCATGCCGACTTTCCGGCCCTCGACATGGTCGTTGCGGGTGGTGAAGGTCTGGCTGATGCCGCCGAACGAAATGCCGATTTCGGCCGTCATGCCCTTGTCGTCGGTGGCGACCACCTTGGCACGGTCGCACCAGGGCAGGAATTCCGGGTATTTCGCCACGTCGGTGACCAGCGCGAACATTTCCTCGGCGCTGTACCAGATGAGGACGGATTTGTGGACTGTTTTCATAGAGAATGCGGGGCCGCGCGGGCATTGTAGTGACGCCTTGGCGTCCCCACCTGTAGTCGAATGGCCAAGAAACCCGAAACCGCTTCCCGGATCGCCGATAACAAGAAGGCGTCCTACAACTATTTCTTCGAGGAAAAGTTCGAGGCCGGCATGGTGCTGCAAGGCTGGGAAGTGAAGGCCCTGCGCGAAGGCAAGGTCCAGCTGACCGACGGCTACGTGGTCATCAAGGACGGCGAGCTGTTCGTCATCGGCTGCCAGATCAACCCGTTGCGCACTGCGTCCACGCATGTGAGCCCGGATGCCGTCCGCACCAAGAAACTGCTCCTGCACAAGGAACAGATCAAGCGGCTGGTCGGCAAGATCGAGCAGAAGGGATACACCCTGGTGCCGCTCAACCTCCACTGGAAAGACGGCAAGGTGAAGTGCGAGATTGCGCTGGCCAAGGGCAAGGCCGAACACGACAAGCGCGACACCATCAAGGACCGCGAAGGCAAGCGCGAGGTGGAGCGCGCCATGAAGAGCCGCAACCGCTAGGCTGCAAGCTCGCGCAAAGGGTGGTCCGCCGCGCCCCAGGGGCTGGCGAAATACGCATCCACCATCTCCGGCGTGACGCCCTCGACCCGCGCCGGATTCCACTTCGGGCTGTGGTCCTTGTCGACAGCGAGGGCACGGATGCCCTCCATGGTTTCGCTGGCGGTGCCCGGCCGCAGGTGGAAGCAGTTGTGGACCAGGTCGCGCTCCATGCGCAGGTCGGCCGCCAGGCTCATTCCGCGCGCACGCTTCAACAGTTCCAAAGTCACGGCGAGCAGCAGCGGGGAGCGCTTGCGCAGCGTCGCGGCAGTGCGTGTCGCCCACTCGCCGCCGTCGGCTTCCAGCGCCTGCACGATCGCCGTCACATCAGGTAACCCGAAGAAGCGGTCGATCGACTCTCGCTGCGGGAACGGCGCAGCATGCGCCTTGGCGGGCAACGCCGCAACGCCGCGTTCGGCCAATGCGTTCCAGAGTGCGGGCAGTTCGCTGCTGGGCAGCAGCACGTCCGCAAGCCCGGCGGCGATCGCGCCCTCCCCGCCGATCATGTCGCCCGTCAGCGCGAGGTACTCGCCTACCCGGCCGGGGCAACGCCCGAGGAACCAGCCGCCACCCACGTCGGGGAACAGGCCAATCGTCGTCTCGGGCATCGCCATCTTCGTACGCTCGGTCACGATGCGCAGGCTCGCGCCTTGTGTGATGCCCATCCCGCCGCCCATGACGATGCCGTCCATGAATGCGATGTACGGCTTGGGGTAGTGGTGGATCAGGTGATTGAGCCGGTATTCCTCGGTGAAGAAGTCTTCCAGCTGCGCATCTCCGGCCAACACGGCCTGGTGGAAGAACCGGATGTCGCCGCCGGCGCAGAACGCGCCAAACGGGGCTTCCTTGCCGGTACCGCGAATCGCCACGGCCTGGATGGCCGGGTCGTCGCGCCAGGCCTGCAGGGCCTCGGCCAATGCCCGGATCATCGCGAGCGACAAGGCGTTCAGTGCCCTGGGCCGGTTCAAGGTGATGAAACCAACACCGTTGCGGACTTCCGCGACCACCTCACTCATGCCCTCTGCCTCCATCCAATCCATTCGTTCACCAGCAGCGCGCCCAGCACCAGGGCGCCACCAGCCAACACGTTGGGCCCCGGCTGCTCGTTCGCACCGACCCAGGCCAGCGCAATGCCGAAGATGATTTCCAGCAACGCCAGCAGCGACACTTCGGGCGCCTTGAGCGCGCGAGCGCAGACGACAGCCAGCGCGCAGGGAATGGCCAGCTGAACCACGCCCAAAAGCGCCAGCCAGGCCACGTCGGTGCCGCTCGCCATGAGCGGGAACGACAGCGGCAGCGTCACGGCGCTTGAAATGACCGCGCCCACCAGCACGCAGGGCACCAGGTCCAGTTGCTCGCCGTGGGCCTGGCTGCGTTGCGTCACCGTCCATTGCACCGCAGCCGCCAGCGGCACGCACAAGGCCACGAGGGAACCCGCCAGCACGCCAGGCGCCCCCAGGCTGACCTGCGAGCCGTACATGTAGACGATCCCGATGCCGGCCACGACGATGGCCATCCAGGTGCGCAGCGGCAGCTTGTGCCCGATGAAGACGCGGGAGATCAGGGCGGTGAAGAGCGGCCCCAGGGCCATCGTCACCAGGACGTTCGCCACCGTGGTGAGTGTCAGCGCCACCATGAAGGCAGTGAACATCACGCTCCAGCACAGGCCCGAGAGCCAGAAATACGGGCTGCGCCAGTGCATGTTGCGGAACACCTGCATGCCCTGCCAGGCCGGCAGGATGACCAGCAGCGCCAGCATCGTGAAGAAGCTGCGCCAGAAGGTCACCTCGAAGCTGCGGGCGTGCTCCAGCTGGCGCGTGACCACGCCGGCGATCGACCACATCATGGTCACCGCCACCATCAGCAAGACCGCCTTGCTGTGCGTGAGTTTCATCAGGCGACGGTTTCGCGCGATGCGCGCTTGCGCTCGTGTTCCTTCAGGTGGCGCTTGCGCAGGCGCACGCTCTTGGGCGTGATTTCCACCAGTTCGTCTTCCTCGATGAACTCGACGCCGTACTCCAGCGTGAGCTGGATGGGCGGCGTGATCTTGATCGCGTCTTCCTTGCCGGACACGCGGAAGTTGGTCAGCTGCTTGGTACGGGTCGCGTTGACCACCAGGTCGTTGTCGCGACTGTGGATGCCGACGATCATGCCTTCGTACACCGGGTCGTTGGCGCGCACGAACATGCGGCCACGATCGTCAAGCTTGCCCAGCGCGTAGGTGAAGATTTCACCGTCGTCCATGGAGATCAGCACGCCGTTCTTGCGGCCGCCGATTTCACCCCGGTGCGCTTCGTAGCTGTCAAAGATGTTCGAGATGAGGCCCGAGCCACGCGTCAGGTTCAGGAACTCGTTGGAGAAGCCGATCAGGCCGCGGGCCGGGATGCGGTATTCCAGGCGGACGCGGCCGCGGCCGTCCGGTTCCATGTTGACCAGGTCGCCCTTGCGCTCGCCCAGTGCCTGCATCACGCCGCCCTGGTGTTGTTCCTCGATATCGATGGTCACCATCTCGATCGGCTCGTGCTTCTCGCCATTCACGTTCTTGAACACCACACGCGGCTTGGAAACAGCCAGCTCATAGCCTTCACGGCGCATGTTTTCCAGCAGGATGGTGAGGTGCAGTTCGCCCCGGCCCATCACTTCGAAGATGCCCTCCTCGTCGGTCTCGTTCACGCGCAACGCAACATTGGACTGCAGTTCCTTCTGCAGGCGGTCCCAGATCTGGCGGCTGGTGACGTACTTGCCTTCGCGGCCGGCCAGCGGGCTGGTGTTGACGCAGAAGTTCATCGTCAGGGTGGGTTCGTCGACCTTCAGCATGGGCAGCGGTGCCGGGTTCAGCGGGTCGGTGATGGTCACGCCGATGCCAATATCTTCGATGCCGTTGATCAGCACGATGTCGCCCGGGCCGGCTTGCGTCACCTGGACGCGGTCCAGGCCCTGGAATGTCAGCACCTGGTTGACGCGGCCCTTGACGGACTTGCCGTCCGGGCCTTCCATCACCACCACGTCCATCATCGGCTTGATGGTGCCGGCGTTGATGCGGCCCACGCCGATGCGGCCCACGAAGCTCGAGTAGTCGATGGCCGAAATCTGCAGCTGCAAGGGCGCGTCGGAATCGCCTTCGTGCGGCGGCACATGGGCCAGCACGGTGTCGAACAGGGCCGACATGTCGGGGCCCCACTGCTCGCCTTGCGCGCCCTCTTCCATCGAGGTCCAGCCGTTGATGCCGGAGGCGTAAACCACGGGGAAGTCCAGCTGTTCGTCGGTCGCGCCGAGCTTGTCGAACAGGTCGAAAGCCGCGTTGACGACGTACTGCGGGCGCGCGCCCGGCTTGTCCACCTTGTTCACCACCAGGATGGGGCGCAGCCCCAGGGCCAGCGCCTTCTTGGTCACGAAGCGCGTCTGCGGCATCGGGCCTTCCTGTGCGTCGATCAGCAACACCACGCCGTCCACCATGGACAGCGCGCGCTCCACCTCGCCCCCGAAGTCGGCGTGGCCGGGGGTGTCGACGATGTTGATGTGCGTGCCCTTCCAGGACACGGCGCAGTTCTTGGCCAGGATCGTGATGCCACGCTCGCGTTCGATGGCGTTGTTGTCCATCACGGTGTCGACCACCTTCTCGTGCTCGGCGAAGGTGCCCGACTGGCGCAGCAGCTGGTCCACCATGGTGGTCTTGCCATGGTCGACGTGCGCGATGATGGCGATGTTGCGGATTTGCTTGTTGGTCATAGTTTGCTTTCCAGAATCTGTTCAACCTCCGGCGGGCTCAGCAGCCGGCCGGGAATGAGTTCGCCGCCCTTGATGTGGGCCGTGCCCAGCAGCGCAGCGGGCTGTTCGCCGTACACGGCGATCTGCTCGGCGTCCTGCCAGGCCCCACGGCGGCGCAAGCCGCTGAGGAACCGGCCTGCATTGTCCGCGTCGAGCGTGACGCGGCCATGATCGGGCAGGAGCGAGTCCACGGGCTTCAACTGGCGCAAGCGGCCGTCGTCGTCCATGGCTTCGAGTTCTTCGAGGCTGATGCACTCTGCGATGCCGTAGTGGCCTGTCGCAATCCGGCGCAAAGCCGTGAGGTGCGCGCCGCAGCCCAGGGCCTCGCCAATGTCTTCACCCAGGGTGCGGATATAGGTGCCCTTGGTGACGCGGGCAACCATGTCGATCGAATTCGCGTCGCCGGATCGCGCCGTCAGCGTCAGTTCACGGACGATGATGTCGCGCGGCTCGCGCACGACTTCCTCACCGGCCCGCGCATATTCGTACAGGGCTTTGCCGTCCTTCTTCAGGGCGCTGTGCATCGGAGGCACCTGCCGCAATGGGCCGGTGAAACGCTGCGTCACCTCGTCCAGCATCGCCTGCGTCAGGGCCGGAACCGGGCGCTCTTCGATGACGTCGCCCTCGGCATCGGCCGTGGAGGTCTTGATGCCCAGGCGCACGACGGCGTGATAGGTCTTGTCGGCTTCGAGCTGCAGCTGGCTGAACTTGGTCGCCGCGCCGAAGCACAAAGGCAGCACGCCGGTGGCCAATGGGTCCAGCGTGCCGGTATGCCCTGCTTTTTCGGCGCGCAGCAGCCACTTGCAGCGCTGCAATGCGTTATTGCTGGAGAGTCCCAGCGGTTTGTCGAGCAACAACACCCCATGCACAGGGCGCCGCTGCACCCTGGTGCGTGGCGCGTTCATGGCTAGTCCTCTTTGGCGCGGGAGGCGACCGCCTTGGCGATCAGGGCGTTCATGTCCGCGGCGTGCTCGGTGGTGCGGTCGAACTGGAAGTGCAAGGTGGGCACGGT
>DATHWV010000188.1:0-1766 GCA_035460205.1 Ramlibacter sp. | reverse complement strand
ACTCAAGGGCTCGGGCCGCTCCATCCCCGGCTTTCACCTGCGCGACGCGCTGGACCTGGTGGCCAAGCGTCACCCCGGCGTGCTGCTGCGCTTCGGCGGCCATGCGATGGCGGCGGGTTGCACGGTGCCGGAGGACCAGCTCGATGTGTTCGAACAGGCGCTGACCGAGGTGGCGGGCGAATGGCTGGACAAGGCAACCCTCTTGCGCCGCCTGCAAACCGACGGTCCGCTGGCACCCGAGTACCGGCGGCCCGACCTGGTGGACACCTTGCACCGCGAGGTGTGGGGGCAGGGCTTCGCGCCGCCGATCTTCAGCGAGGAAGTGGAAGTGATTTCACAGCGCATCGTCGGCGAGCGCCACTTGCAGCTGAAGTTGAAGCACCAGGGGCAGCCGGTGGACGGCATCTGGTTCAGCCATACCGAGCCCTTGCCGGGCAAGGTGGTGCTGGCTTTCCGGCTTGATGCCGACGAGTGGCAGGGCCAGCGCCGCGTGCGCTTCCTCGTCGAAGGCGCGGAGTACTAGGCCCTCAGTCCCATCGGCACCGGCGCGCGCTCGTCGTCGAAGTAGGCAAACAGCTTGGAGGCCACTTCGCGCAGCTCGGGGTCCAGGAAGGTGTGGGCGCGGGCCAGTTGCCACATCGCGTATTCGCGATCGCCCAGCATCATGTCTGCGCTGACGCAGCGGCCATGGCCCGACATCAACAACGCGAAGGCGGCGAGCAGGCCCACCGGGCAGTAGCGCATGGAGCCGGTGAGGTCATCGAACTCGTCGGATGCATCTAGCGAACGGGGCGTGAGGTCGGTCCAGTTCAGTTGGGTCGAGGCGACGGCGTTGTTCATGGTGCGCTCCGGGGCGTTGCAATGAGGGGTTGGATCGATAGTAGGCAGCGCCCGGGCGGCGCTCCGTCGGTGCGCTTACCTGCGCACTGTCGGACTTGTGCCCGCAAAGGCCTCAGCGAAACACGAAGTCGGCCGGCACGGTGCTGTTCATGTTGCCGGCGCCGGCGGACGTGGCCATGAGCGAGCTGGTGTCGCGGTGTCCCGCGGCCTGCAGCCGCAGGGCGCAGGCGCCCAGCGTGGAGTGGTGCAGGCAATCCGCCAGCGCCATGCGCTGGTCGCGCACGCTGGCGTCGCGCATCTGCGCCTTTTGCACCTGCTGGCTGCACAGCATCCAGAACACCACCAGTTGGGCAATCACCAACAACGCCAGGAAGCCCCACAACAACTTGTCCCGATGGGAAGCGATGCTGCTGGCGATGGGGTGGGACTGCATGGCGGGGTCTCCAGGGTGTTTTCAGGCGATCGTAGGAACAAGGCGGGCGTTACCAATGCTGTGTTTTCCGCTTGGTGATGTAGGACGGATTCGCAGCAGCCCGGCAACCGGACACAATGGCGCATGGACCTTTTGCTGGACGCTGACCAGACTGCGGCGCGGCTGCCCTACGGCGCGCTGGCGCGCGAGGTGCGCGAGCTGCTGGCCGACCCGGCCGTGGAAGTGCCGGAGCGCCTGGTGCAGCCCCTGCCCGGCGGCGGCAGCCTGTTCGTGATGCCCGCGCTGGACGGCCGCATCGCCATCACCAAGCTGATCACCTTCACCCCGGCGAATGCCGGCACGGCGCTGCCGTCTATCCAGGGCGACGTGGTGGTGTTCGACGTACGCAGCGGCCGGCGGATGCTGGTGCTGGATGGCCCCACCATCACGGCGCGCCGGACGGCGGCGGTGTCGCTGCTGGCGGCGCAGGCGCTCGCCCCCAACCCGGCCGGGC
>DATHWV010000187.1:0-8115 GCA_035460205.1 Ramlibacter sp. | reverse complement strand
TTCACGGGGAAGGTGGCAGGCAACGCGCTGCCCCCACCCCAGCCCTCCCCCGGAGGGGGAGGGAGCAAAGCGGCGTCAGCGGCGACGAGTCCCTGACCTATGTGGTTCACCCGAATCAGCCTGAAGAACCCGGTCTTCGCGACCATGGTGATGCTCGCCATCGTCGTGCTCGGCCTGTTCTCCCTGCAACGCCTGAAGGTCGACCAGTTTCCCAACATCGACTTCCCGGTGGTGGTGGTCACGGCCGAATACCCCGGCGCCTCGCCTGAGATCGTCGAGAGCGAAGTCACCAAGAAGATCGAGGAAGGCGTCAACTCGATCGCGGGCATCAACGCCCTCACCTCGCGCAGCTACGAAGGCCAGTCCGTCGTCATCATCGAGTTCCAGCTGCACATCGACGGCCGCAAGGCGGCCGAGGACACGCGCGAGAAAGTCGCCGCCATCCGCCCGCTGTTCCGCACCGAGGTGAAGGAGCCGCGCGTGCTGCGCTTCGATCCCTCGGCCCGCGCCATCTGGTCGCTGGCCGTTTTGCCCGACACCACCAAGGGCGCCGCCATGAATGCGGTGGAGCTGACCAACTGGTCCGATCAGGTGCTCAAGAAACGGCTGGAGAACGTGCGCGGCGTAGGCTCGGTGACGCTGGTGGGCGGCACCAAGCGCGAGATCAACATCTACCTGAACCCGGTGGCGATGGAAGCGCTGGGTATCACCGCCGACCAGGTGGTGGCGGCCGTGCGCAACGAGAACCAGGACCTGCCGCTGGGCGCCATCCGGTCGCTGGCGCAGGAGCGCGTGGTGCAGATCGACGCGCGCATGCAGCGGCCCGAGGACTTCGGCCGCATCATCATCACGCGCAAGGGCGCGGGGGCTGCCGCCCAGTCCGGCGCCGGCACCGCGGTGCGGGTGGACCAGGTGGCGCGCATCTCCGACGGCGCACAGGAAGTAGACAGCCTGGCGCTGTACAACGGCGGCCGCACGCTGCTGCTGACAGTGCAGAAGTCGCAGGACGAGAACACCATTGAAGTGGTCGATGGCCTGAAGAAAACCGTTGCCGAACTCTCCGCGCAACTGCCGCCGGGCGTGCGGCTGGAACAGATCACCGACGGTTCGCGGCCGATCCGCGTGTCAGTGGAAAACGTGCGCCGCACGCTGATTGAAGGCGCGCTGCTCACCGTGCTGATCGTGTTCCTGTTCCTGAACTCCTGGCGCAGCACCGTCATCACCGGGCTCACGCTGCCGATTTCCATCATCGGCACGTTCCTGTTCATGAACATGTTCGGCTTCACCATCAACATGATCACGCTGATGGCACTGTCGCTGTGCGTGGGCCTCTTGATCGACGACGCGATCGTGGTGCGGGAGAACATCGTGCGCCACGTGCAGATGGGCAAGCCGCCGTACCAGGCCTCGCTGGACGGCACGCAGGAAATCGGCCTGGCCGTGCTGGCCACCACCTTCTCCATCGTCGCGGTGTTCATGCCCATCGGCTTCATGGGCGGCATCATCGGCAAGTTCTTCCACGAGTTCGGCATCACCATCGTTGCCGCCGTGATGATCTCCATGTTCGTCAGCTTCACGCTCGACCCGATGCTGTCGTCGATCTGGCACGACCCGGAGATCGAGGCGCACGGCAAGCCCAAGGCCAACCCGAGCTTCTATGACAAGACCATAGGCCGCGTCACTGGTTGGTTCGACACCGCCACCGAATCGCTGGCCCATGGTTACCAGGACATCCTGCGCTGGTCGCTGGGCCACAAATTGGCCACGGTGCTGCTGGCCGTCGGCATCTTCATCACCAGCATCGTGATGGTGCCGCTGCTGGGCACGGAGTTCGTGCCCAAGGCCGACTTCTCCGAGACCTCGCTCAATTTCTACACCCCGGTCGGCTCTTCGCTGGAAGCGACCGAGGCCAAGGCCCGGCAGGTCGAGGCGATCGTGCGCGAATTCCCCGAGGTGAAGTACACCTTGGCGACCATCAACACCGGCAATGCGCAGGGCAAGATGTACGCATCGGTCTATGTGCGCATGGTGGACCGCAAGAACCGCTCGCGCAGCGTCGACCAGATGGCCAGCGTGCTGCGCGAGCGCCTCAAGCAGGTGCCAGGCATCAACGTCACGCACGTCGGCCTGCTGGACGCCGTGGGCGGCAACAAGCAGGTGGAGTTTTCGTTGCAAGGCCCGGACCTGAAGGAACTGGAGCGGTTGTCGCGCCTGGTGAGCGAGCGCATCCGCGGCGTGCCGGGCCTGGTGGACCTGGACTCCAGCGTCAAGCCGGACAAGCCGGTGGTGGGAATCGACATCCGCCGCGACGCCGCGTCCGACCTCGGCCTGTCGGTGGCGCAGATCGCCACTTCGCTGCGCGTGCTGGTGGCGGGCCAAACGGTGGGCAACTGGCGCGCCCCCGACGACCAGACCTATGACGTCAACGTGCGCCTGTCACCCGATGCACGCAATGCGCCCGGCGACCTGGAGCGCCTGCCGTTCGCGGTGGGCAATGCAGCCGACGGCAGCACGCGCGTCGTGCGGCTGAACCAGGTCGCGGCCATCCGCGATTCGACCGGCCCCAACCAGATCAACCGCCGCGACATGACGCGTGAAGTGGCAATCAACGCCAACGTCTACAACCGCTCGGCCGGCGAGGTGTCCAACGACATCCGCGCGGTGCTGGACACCATCGCCTTCCCGCCGGGTTACCGCTACCAGTTCAGCGGCTCCACCAAGAACATGGCCGAGTCCTTCGGCTACGCCGTGTCGGCGCTGGTGATGGCGGTGATCTTCATCTACATGATCCTGGCCAGCCAGTTCAAGAGCTTCCTGCAGCCCATGGCGCTGATGACCTCGCTGCCGCTCACGCTGATCGGCGTGGTGCTCGCCCTGCTGATGTTCCGCTCCACGCTGTCGATGTTCTCCATCATCGGCATCGTGATGTTGATGGGGCTGGTGACCAAGAACGCCATCCTGCTGGTGGACTTCGCGATCCGCATGCGCGAGCAGGGCATGAACCGCACCGAGTCGCTCCTGCTTGCTGCCAAGGTGCGGCTGCGCCCCATCCTGATGACGACGCTGGCGATGATCTTCGGCATGGTGCCCCTGGCGTTCGCGCTGACCGAGGGCTCCGAGCAGCGCGCGCCCATGGGCCAGGCGGTGATCGGCGGCGTGATCACGTCTTCACTGCTGACCCTGGTGGTGGTGCCGGTGGTGTATTGCTATCTCGACGACCTGGCGAACTGGTTCTCGCGCCGCAAGCCCCGCGCAGGGGGCTCCGGGGCGGCCGCCGTTACCGCCTCTAAAATCGACGATTTGCCCTGAACCCAGCACGAAAGACGACCATGACCGCCCCCGCCGACCTCGAACACGCGCGCTTCAACATGATCGAGCAGCAGATCCGCCCCTGGGATGTGCTCGATGCCCAGATCCTGCAACTGCTGTCGGTGGTCCGCCGTGAGGACTTCTGCCCGCTGGCCCACAAGGCCCTGGCCTTCGTCGACATGCTGGTGCCGCTGCGCGAACCGGCCGAAAAGGCGCTCCAGCTGGGCCAGTGCATGCTGGAGCCCAAGGTCGAGGCCCGCCTGCTGCAGGACCTGAAGGTGACGCGCGAGGACAAGGTGCTGGAAATCGGCACCGGCTCCGGCTACATGGCGGCGCTGCTGGCCCATCGCGCCCAGCGCGTGATCTCGCTGGAGATCGACCCTGAACTCGCCCACACCGCGCGCGCCAACCTGCAACGCGCCGGCATCACCAATGCCGAAGTGCGCGAAGCCGACGGCGCCGGCGGCCTGCCCGCCGAAGCGCCTTTCGACGTGATCGTGCTGAGCGGCTCGGTGGCCGAAGTGCCGCGCGCCCTGCTCGACCAGCTCAAGGTGGGCGGCCGCCTGGCCGCGATCACCGGCTTCGACCCCGTCATGCGCGCCACGCTGATCACCCGCACCGGCGACGCCTCCTTCACCACGTCGCAGCCCTGGGACACCATGGCGCCGCGCCTGGCGAATTTCCCCGAGCCCTCGCGCTTCCAGTTCTAGGACGCGCCCCGATGACGACCATTGACCAGATCAGACCCGCCCAGCTTGCGGCGTGGTTCCAGGCCCAGGGCGCCACCGGCGAGCCGGTGGTGCTGGACGTGCGCGAGGACTGGGAATTGCAGGCCGCCAGTGTGCGGGCCGACGGCTTCAAGCTCGTGAAGATCCCCATGGGCGACGTGCCGGGCCACCTGGGCGAGTTCGATCCCCAGCAGCCCCTGGCCATCCTGTGCCACCACGGCAATCGCAGCCAGCGCGTGGCGCTGTTCCTGGCGGCCCAGGGTTTTGCCAAGCTGGCGAATGTTGCCGGCGGCATCGAGGCCTGGTCGGGCGAAGTGGACGACAGCGTGCCCCGCTACTGACACCCAGACACAAGAGCAGACTTTTCCATCCAAGGACGACCATGAAATTGTTGCGGCCCTCTTCCCGCCTCCTGACCCTTGCCGTGGCACTTGGCACGGCTTTCGCCGCGCCGGCTCGCGCCGAAAGCCTGATGGAGCTCTATGACATGGCGCGTGCATACGACGCCACCTGGCAGTCGGCGAAGGCGCAGTACGACGCCAACCTGTTCAAGGCCGAACAGTCGCGCGCCGCCATCCTGCCGACGGCCGGCCTGTCGGCCGCCATCAACCGCTCGCAGTTCGACAACACGGTGCCGGCGGCGGACATCTCCTTCGGCTATCACAACGGTGCCGTCACCGCGTCGCAACCCCTGTACCGCCCGGCGAACTTCGCCACCTACAAGCAGGGCAAGCGCCAGGTCGAACAGGCCCAGGCGTTGTTCGCCACCGCCAGCCAGGACCTGGTGATCCGCGTGAGCACGGCTTACTTCGACGTGCTGGCGGCGCAGGACACGCTGGCGTTCGTGCAGGCCCAGAAAGCGGCCGTCTCCGAGCAGCTGGCCTCGGCCAAGCGCAACTTCGAAGTGGGCACGTCGACCATCACGGACACGCGCGAGGCGCAGGCCCGCTTCGACCTGACCACGGCCCTGGAGATCCAGGCGGACAACGACCTGCGCATCAAGAAGCTCGCGCTCGACGCGCTGGTCGGCAAGCCGGACGTCAAGCCGAACCAGCTGGCGATCCCGATGATCGTTCAGCCGCCCATGCCGGCCGACGTGAACGCCTGGGTGCAGCAAGGCGAGGAAAACAGCCCCAGCATCCAGCAGGCCAAGACGGGCGTCGAAATCGCCCAGCTGGAAACCGAGAAAGCCCGCGCGGGGCACAAGCCCACCGTGGACCTGGTGGCCAGCTACAGCGGCACGCGCTGGCCGGGGGGCAACACCTCGGTGGGCGTCGAAACGCGCACCAGCACCGGCCAGGTCGGCATCAACTTCAACCTGCCGCTCTTCGCCGGCTTCGCCACGCAGAACCGCATCCGCGAAACCCTGTCGCTCGAAGAGAAGGCGCAGGCCGACCTGGACGCCACCCGCCGCACCGTCGCCCATGGCGTTCGCACGGCTTACTACGGCGTGGTGTCGGGCCTGGGCCAGGTCAAGGCCCTGGAAGCTGCCGAGGCTTCCAGCCAGAGCGCGCTGGAAGCCAACCGCCTGGGCTACCAGGTGGGCATCCGCATCAACATCGACGTGCTGAATTCCCAGAGCCAGCTGTTCCAGACCAAGCGCGACCTCGCACTGGCACGTTACGGCGTGCTGCTGGGCCACCTGAAACTGCGCCAGGCGGCCGGCACGCTGGCGCCGGAAGACCTCGCCAAGATGAACACGCTGACGAAGTAGTGTTGGCTAGCCGGCGAGGGCCAACACGGCCTCGGCGGTCTTGCGCGCAGCGCCCTGGTGCGCCAGCGCGAACGATGAGGCGGCCTTCACGGCCGCCTCGTGCCTTGCGGCATCGGCAGCGAGGGCCCGTGCCGCATCGACAGCCTCTTGCATCGTCCCGACCCGCAACGCCGCGCCCGATTCCTCGGCCAGCCGCGCCGCCTCGTCGAAGTTGAACGTGTGCGGCCCCATGACGACGGGGCAGCCGCAGGCCGCGGCCTCGATCAGGTTCTGGCCGCCCAACGGCTCGAAGCTGCCACCCAGGAGCGCGACGTCGGACAGGCCGTAGTACAGCGCCATCTCACCGACCGAGTCGCCGATCCACACATCGGCAGGCGCGGGCGGCCCCGCCCACTGGCTGCGGCGCGAGACGCTGAAGCCATGCTGCGCGGCCAGCGAAGCCACTTCGTCGAAGCGCTGCGGGTGGCGCGGCACCACCAACCAGCGAATGGGCGGCAGCCCCTTCTCCGCGCGCACGGCTCGGAAGAACTGCGCCTCCTCGCCTTCGCGCGACGAAGCGAACATCACGACCGGCGCCTGCGAACCGGCGCGCCACGAGGCGCCCTGCTCGCGCTGCGATATGTCGGGCGTGGCGTCGAACTTGAGGTTGCCGAACACGCCCTTCACGGTGGCGCCGGCCTGCGCCAGCCGCTGTGCATCGCCTTCGGTCTGCGCATACACCGCCGACAGAGCGGCATACGCCGGGCGCGAGAGCCAGGCCAGGCGTTGCGTTTTCCCGAGCGACTGCTCGCTCAGGCGCGCGTTCGCCAGCACCAGAGGCACGCCGCGCTCCTTGCATTCGGCCACCAGGTTGGGCCAGACCTCGGTTTCCACCAGGATGCCGACGCTGGGCTGGAAGTGATTGAGGAAACGGCGCACGGCACCCGGAGTGTCCCAGGGCAGCCAGGCCTGCACGTCACCTTCGCGAATGAGTTTCTCGCCTTCGGCGCGCCCGGTCGCGGTGCCGTGGGTCAGCAGGATGCGAACGCCCGGTTTGGTGCTGCGAAGCCGCTCCACCAGGATGCCCGCGGCGCGTGTCTCGCCGAGCGACACCGCGTGGATCCATATTGCGCCGGGCTCGGCCTTGCCCCCGTACCGGCCGAAACGCTCCTCGACCGCGACCAGGTAGCCGGGTTCGGCCACGCCACGCCGTCGCAGCTTTCGCCGCAGGAACGGTTGCGTTCCGATGGCGACCAGTGAATAGAGGGTGCGGATCATGCTGCGGCGCTGACTTCGCTCCAAGCTTGCCATACGGCATCCACCGAAGGCGCAGGCTGCGCAAACAGGCTGCGCTGCCGCCCTGCGACCGGTGCCGAAACACCGTCGACCGGGCCGGTGCGCCAGGCGGTATCGAAGTTATAGACCTGCACATGCGGCAGGTCGAGCGCCACGGCGACGTGGCTGAGGCCACTGTCCACGCCGATGACGCCCGCACAGCTGGCGAGCCGGTCGGCCAGAGCGCCGAGGTCCACGCGCGGCCAGACTTCGGCGCGGCCGCCCAACGCAGCGGCGATGCGGCTGGCCCGCGCCTGTTCGGCATCGTTGCCGTGCGGCAGGACCGGCGTGAAGCCTGCATCGACCAGGCGTTGCCCCAACTCGACCCAGTGCGACTCAGGCCAGCACTTGTCATCGCGCGAAGTGCCGTGGACCATCGCCACTGGCTGGCGTGCTTGCGCAGGTTCGACACCGGCGCTCGCGTGCAAGCCGTAGCGCAGGTTGGGGGACACGGGGTAGCCGAGGGCCTGCGCGCACAGCACACGCGTGCGGGCGACGGCATGCACGCGCGGCTCGATGCGCACGGCGACATCGGCCACCCAGCGGGTGGGCGCTTCGTAACTCGACCCCTCGGTGCGATTGGCCAGCGCGAAGCGCTTGCCGCCCTCGGCCAGCCGCGCCACGCGCGCCACTAGCGCCGATTTCGTCAGGCCCTGCGCGTCGATGACTGCGTCGTAGGCCTGGGCACGCAGTTCAGCCCGGAAGGCCCGCCATTGCGCGCGCGTCTGTGAATCCAGCGGCGACCTGGTCCACCGCCGCAACTCGCACGCAATCACGCGGCCCACACCGTCGCACCGTTGCACCAGCGCGGCGAACGCACGTTCGACCACCCAGTCCACCTGCGCCTCGGGCAAGGCGGCGCGGATGTCCTGCAGCGCGGGCATGGTGTGCACCACATCCCCGAGCGAGGAGAGTTTGACGATCAGGATTTTCACGACCCGCCATTGTGGCTGAGTCGCGGGGTGTCAGAACAGCCGGACGCAGAGGACGCAAAAGTACGCAAAGGACGCAAAAGGAATACCAAAAAAATCGCTTTGAATTTTCTTTGGC
>DATHWV010000186.1:0-4095 GCA_035460205.1 Ramlibacter sp. | reverse complement strand
TACACAGGTATGGATGTGGTCCGACAGCGCCGCGGCGGCAAAGAACCTAGCTTGGCGGCTGGAGGTTCCCATGACCGACGCAAACGCCACCATTCCTTCGCGGGAAGTCCGCATCCCCTCGGGCGATGCCTGGTTGTACGGTGACCTGGCCCTGCCGCCCGGTTTCGGCGGCCTCGTGCTCTTTGCACACGGCAGCGGCAGCGGCCGCCACAGCGCGCGCAACCGGCAAGTGGCGCAGGCGCTGCAGCGCGCAGGCATTGCCACGCTGCTCTTCGACCTGCTCACTGACGCCGAAGAACGCGTCGACGTGAACACGCGTGAGCACCGCTTCGACATTCCCCTGTTGACCGGCCGCATGCAGGACGCAACGGCCTGGGCAGCCTCGCAGCCGGAACTGCGCGGCACGCCCATCGGGTATTTCGGCGCCAGCACCGGCAGTGCCGCCGCGCTCATCGCGGCAGCACGCCTGGGCGAGCGGATCGCGGCGGTCGTTTCACGCGGAGGCCGGCCGGACCTGGCGGGCGCCGCCGCGCTGCCGGCCGTCAAGGCGCCCACGCTCCTGATCGTGGGCGGTGCCGATACCGGTGTCGTTGCGCTCAATGAGGAGGCCTTCAGGCGCCTGGAATGCGACAAGCACCTGGTCATCGTGCCCGGCGCCACGCACGTGTTCCCCGAGAAGGGCGCCATGGAGCAGGTGCAGGACCTCGCCGCGCAGTGGTTCAGCTCTCACCTGGTGGCGGTGGCCCACGCGGCATGAGTTCGGCTTCATTGCCCTTCCACGACCGGCGCCACGCCGGCCGCGTGTTGGGCGGGCAACTCGGGCATCTTCGCGGCCGGCCCGGCCTGCTGGTGCTCGCCTTGCCGCGGGGTGGTGTCGCCGTCGGGTTCGAAGTGGCGCAGGCGCTGGGGGCGCCGCTGGACGTCTTCATCGTTCGAAAGCTGGGCTTTCCCGGCCACGAGGAATACGCCATGGGCGCGATCGCCAGCGGCGGGGTCCAGGTGATCAATCCCCTGCCCGGGGCGCAGGTTTCGCCCGAAGCCATGGCGGCCGTGGTCGCTCGCGAGCAGGAGGAACTGGTGCGGCGCGAGCTGTTGTATCGCGGCAACCAGCCGGCATTAGCAGTGCACGGGCGCATCGTGATCGTCGTGGACGACGGCCTCGCGACGGGGTCCACGATGCGCGCCGCGCTCCTTGCCTTGCGCCAGCAGCGGCCTGCCTGGCTGGTGGCGGGCGTGCCGGTCGGTGCTGAGGAGACCTGCGAGCAGCTTAAGGGCGATGCAGACGAAGTTGTCTGCGTCGCCATGCCCAGGCCGTTCCGCGCCGTCGGGCTCTGGTACTCGGAATTCCCACAGGCCACCGACGACGAGGTCCACCAGTTGCTGGAAGACGCGCGCAGCCATCCAACGGCCGCTGCGCACTGACGCCGGCTTCAGCCCTGCAGGACTTGCGCCGGCGCCCGGCCGGGGAAATGGCGGACCAGCAGCACCAGTGCCACCACCGCGAAGAACACGAACCAGACGAACGACCAGTTGGCGATGGAGCCGCCCAGGAAGGTCCAGTCGATCTTGGTGCAGTCGCCGCTGCCCTTGAAGATCATGGGGATGACGCGCTGCAGCGGGAAGTTCTCGATCATCCCGTAGAAGTCGCGTCCGCAGGAGGCGATCTCGGGCGGGTACCACTGCAGCCAGCTCTGGCGCGCGGCGACGAAAGCGCCGAACCCCGACATGAGGAACATGAGCACGCTGCCCGCGATCAAGGCGCCGCGTCCGCGAAACACGGCAGTGACGCCCGCGATGACGGCAACCAGCGCCAGGGCATAGCGCTGCACGATGCACATGGGACACGGCTCAAGACCCACCACATGCTGCAGGTACGCACCAAACGCCAGCATGCCTACGCACGCAACGGCCACCAGGGCCAGGACGCGGCGCGGCGCCGTTTCAAACCACTCGATCACGAACAAGGCTCACCCTCCAGTCAGGGCGCCGGCCAGGCGGCACCCTCCACGAACACACGGGCCCGGCGCGGTGTCACCACCAGCGTTTCGCCCTCCTTGAACCCCATCTCGCGGTACTGCTGCGCCGGGATCTGAGCCTCGATGATGGAATCCTCGTTGGCTCCCGCAGGTTTGTTGTCGTCGGCTGGAATAAGTTCCAGCCGGGCGATCGGCCCCACCACGATGGCTCGGCTCAATTGGACCACGATGCCGCGCGACTTGCCCGCAGCGTCCAACCCTTCGCCGGGTGAATAGCGCTCGACCTGGAGATCGTGCGGGCGGACATAGGCCGTGGCCTTGGCATTCTGGGCGTCGGCGTGTTCGGGAGAATCCAGCTGCATGCCTTCCAGGAGGACTTCGCCTTGATGCGCCCGGCCCTTGAAGAGGTTGACGTCGCCCAGGAAGCCGTAGACAAAGGGGCTGGCCGGATGGTCCCAGACCTCCTGGGGCGAGCCCACCTGCTCCACCCTGCCCGCGTTCATGAGCACCACCCTGTCGGCGACTTCCAGTGCTTCTTCCTGGTCGTGCGTCACGAAGATGCTGGTCACGTGCAGTTCGTCGTGCAGGCGGCGCAGCCAGCGGCGCAGTTCCTTGCGCACCTTGGCGTCCAGCGCGCCGAACGGCTCGTCCAGCAGCAGCACCTTGGGCTCCACGGCCAGCGCGCGCGCCAGGGCAATGCGCTGGCGCTGACCGCCGGACAGTTGCGATGGGAAGCGGTCGGCCAGCCAGTCCAGCTGCACCAGGCCCAGCAGGTCATGGACCTTCTTCTTGATCTGCTCTTCGCTGGGCCGCTGGCCGCGCGGCTTGACCCGCAGGCCGAAGGCCACGTTCTCGAACACCGTCATGTGCCGGAACAGCGCGTAGTGCTGGAACACGAAGCCCACCTGGCGGTCGCGCACATGCACTTCGGTGGTGTCCTCGCCGGCGAACAGGATGTTGCCCGCGTCGGCAGTCTCCAGTCCGGCGATGATGCGCAGCAAAGTGGTCTTGCCGCAGCCGGAAGGCCCCAGCAAGGCGATCAGTTCGCCTGAGTTGATGTCCAGCGACACGTCACGCAGCGCGTGAAAGTCGCCGAACCGCTTGCTGACATTGCGGATTTCGATGCTCATGTGGCCCCCACGTTTGCCGCCAAGGCGGCTGCACTGCCCCCCGAGGGGGCGCGATCTTGCTTGAAGCGGTTCGGCGCTGCGATCATGTTGTTTTCTCCACGGCCAGGGGCCGCTCCGGCGGCGCGTCGGCCGACAGCTTCATTTCGCGTTTATGCCGCCACTCCACCACCGACTTGATGACAAGCGTCACCAGCGCCAGCAGCGCCAGCAGCGATGCCACCGAAAACGCCGCGACGGACTGGTATTCGTTGTAGAGGATTTCGACGTGCAGCGGCATGGTGTTGGTCTGGCCCCGGATGTGGCCGGACACCACCGACACCGCGCCGAACTCGCCCATCGCCCGCGCATTGCACAGGATGACGCCGTAGATCAGCCCCCACTTGATGTTGGGCAGCGTGACGTACCAGAAGGTCTGCCAGCCATTGGCGCCCAGCACGATGGCGGCCTGCTCCTCGTCATTGCCCTGCGCCTGCATCAGCGGGATCAACTCCCGCGCAATGAACGGGAAGGTGACGAAGATGGTTGCCAGCACGATGCCGGGAATGGCAAAGATGATCTTGATGTCGTGCGCAGCCAGCCAGGGCCCGAACCAGCCTTGCGCGCCGAACATCAGCACGTAGATCAGGCCCGCCACCACGGGCGACACCGAAAACGGCAGGTCGACCAGCGTGGTGAGGAAGGCCTTGCCGCGGAACTCGTACTTGGCGATGCACCAGGCCGCGGCAACGCCGAACACCAGGTTCAGCGGCACCGCGATGGCGGCCGTGATCAGCGTCAGCTTGATGGCCGACCAGGCATCCGGTTCCCGGAGCCCCGCCAGGTAGGCGCCCGCGCCTTTGCGCAGGGCTTCGGTGAACACCGCCGCCAACGGCAACACCAGGAACAGCAGCAGGAACGTGAGCGCGATGCCGATCAGCGTCCATCGCACCCACGGCGCTTCGGTCGTGATGACGCGCTTGGTAGCCAGGTTCGACGTGGCGGTGCTCATT
>DATHWV010000185.1:0-5224 GCA_035460205.1 Ramlibacter sp. | reverse complement strand
GTGGGCCATGTGCTGCATCATCACCGTCTTGCCGCTCTTGGGCGGGGCGACCAGCAGGGCGCGCTGGCCCTTGCCGATGGGAGCGATGATGTCGATGATGCGGCCGGTGACGTTCTCTTCGCCCTTGAAGTTGTCGCGCTCCAGGCGCATCTGTTCACGGGGGAACAGGGGCGTCAGGTTCTCGAACATCACCTTGTGCTTGTTCTGCTCAGGCGGGCCGTCGTTGACCTTGTCCAGCTTGGTCAGCGCGAAGTAGCGCTCGCCATCCTTGGGCGTGCGCACTTCGCCTTCGATCATGTCGCCGGTATGCAGGTTGAAACGGCGCACCTGCGAGGGCGAGATGTAGATGTCGTCGGTGCTGGCCGTGAAGCTGGTGTCCGGGCTGCGCAGGAAACCGAAGCCGTCCGGCAGGATTTCCAGCACGCCGTCCGCGAACACCTGCTCGCCGGCCCGGGCGCGCTTCTTGATGATGGCGAACATCAGCTCCTGCTTGCGCATGCGGCCGGTGTTTTCGATCTCAAGCTCTTCAGCCTGCTTGAGGACCTCGGACACGTGCAGTGCCTTGAGTTCGTTTAAGTGCATGGAGGTACTCCGTACGGAGTTGTTGGGTGTCTGGGGGAGGTGTGGTGCGACGCGAGAGGGGTCGCACACCGGGAACTCGAACCGGCCCGCTTTTTCCGGCGGATCGGTGAACTGGGGAAAGTATAGACCAAAACAAGGGGCCCTAGGGCCCCTGTCGGTGGTTGCCTGCGGCTGTCAGGCCAGCTGCTGGTCGATGAAAGCCGTCAGTTGCGCCTTGCTCATCGCGCCCACCTTGGTGGCGGCGAGCTGGCCGTCCTTGAACAGCATCAGGGTGGGGATGCCACGGATGCCGAACTTGGCCGGGATGTCGCGGTTCTCATCCACGTTCATCTTGGCGATCTGCAGCTTGTCCTGGTAGGTCGCGGACACCTCGTCGAGGATGGGCGCGATCATCTTGCAGGGGCCGCACCATTCGGCCCAGTAGTCGACCAGCACAGGCTTGCTGGCCTGCAGGACGTCGGCTTCGAAAGTTGCGTCGGAGATGTGCTTGATCAGGTCGCTGGCCATGGTTGTTAAATCCTTTGGGCTGTGGGCGGTGCCCCGCTCTCTGCTGAAAACTGCGTCGGGGCTGTGCAAGTACAGTGAGGGAATTGTGACAGAAACCAAGTCCCCGCGTCGGGTATGGACGGCGCCTTTTCCGCTATGGGCGTGATAGCGCAAACCCATCACACCACGGCTGCCATGCGGCAGCTGATGAGCCGTGTGCGCGACCTGGTCGCGGGACGCGGAGCGCACCCGGCCCGCACGGTCGTGCTCATGCCCTACATCCACCTGCTCGCCGAAGCGCGCGAAGCGTGGACGGCCGAGGCCGGCAATGGCTTTGCGCCGCGCTTCGAGACCACCCGCACCTGGTCCGGCTGGCAGGCCTTCGAGCCCGACGCCGACGGCATCGCGGGCGATATGGGCCGCAACCTGCTCACCGCACGCGAGTGGATCGAACGCGCCGGGCTTCGCGCCCATGCCGACCTGCTGGCAACGCGCCTGGTCGAAGCGGCGCTGCAGCTGGCGCCGGCCGCAGCCGCTGTCGCACCATCGAATCGCATCTCGTGGGCCGTCCAGGCACGGGCCGCGGTGGCGTCCGGCCTGGACGCGCCGCAGCTGATGCTGGAAGCCGCCGTGGCGCGCATTGCAGTCGAATGGGCTGCGGCCTCGAGCTATCCGGCGGATGCGCTGCTGGAAGGCGGCGCGACGGCCGATGTCGACCTGCTGGTTGTCCTGCGCGGCTTGCAGCACGACCCTTTGGCCGACGCGCTGGCCGCGCTCGATCCGACACGCTCGGTGACGCTGCAACTGGCCGTGGACGCACCGGCAGGCGAAGTGCGCCTGCACGAGGCGAGCGATCCGTCCGACGAAGCGGAACGGGCGGCCGCTTGCGTGATCGCCCATCTCAATGCGGGCCGGGCGCCGGTGGCGTTGGCCGCCGTCGATCGCGTGCTGACCCGCCGCATCCATGCGCTCCTGTCGTCGCGCGGCGTCGCGCTTCGCGACGAGACCGGCTGGAAGCTCTCGACCACCCGCCGCGCGGCCGATGTGATGCTGGCGCTCAAGTCTTGCGCATGGAACGCAGGCACGGACGCGGTGATCGACCTGTTGAAGAACTCACCGGGTGTACGGCAGTTCGACGTGCTCGCGCTCGAGCGCCGCATCCGCCGTGCCGAATTCGTCCGCGAGTGGCGCTCGCTGCGCTCGCTGGACCTGGGCGAAGGCGGCCTGCCGGCGCTGGTCGATCGCGTCGACCAGTGGCGGGAGGCCATGCAGGCGCAGCGCACGGTGCCGCAGTGGTGCGGCGCGTTGCGGGACTTGCTCGAAAACACGGGCCAGTGGGACGTGCTGGTTCGTGACGCGGCGGGTGGCGGCATCGTCGCTGCGCTGCGGCTGGGCCGGGAAGAGCAGGAAGCGTTGCAGGCGCTGCCGCAGTCGCAGCGGCGCTGGAGCCTGGCCGACTTCAGTTCCTGGGTCAACGAGACACTGGAATCGGAGAGTTTCAAGCCGGAACCGGTGGCGCGTGAACAGGTCCTGATCCTGCCGGCCAGCCAGTTGCTGGGCCGGGCCTTTCCGGCCCTGGTCATCCCCGGCTGCGATGAGGTCCGGCTCAATCCGTCGCCCGAACCCGTGGGGCTGTGGACGCCCGCGCAGCGCGTGCAGCTGGGCCTGCCGACTCGGGAGGCGATGGAGGCGGAGACCCGTGCGAGCTGGCGGCATGCCATGCAGGCGCCGGTATGCGACGTGCTCTGGCGGCGTACCGACGAGAGCGGCGAGCCGCTGTTGCCGAGCGTGCTGGTGCAGGCGGTCCAGCTGGAGCGCAAGCTGGCCATCGCGGCCGATCCGCGCGAAGCCGTCCAGGTCCCGGCGCAGCCGTCCCATCGGCCCATGCCCAGCGGCGCGCGGCTGCCCATCACCCAGCTTTCCGCCAGCGCCTACGGCGACCTGCGCAGTTGCCCCTACAAGTTCTTCGCGATGCGGCAACTGGGCTTGCAGGAGGCCGACGAGATCGACGCTGACGTCGGCAAGCGCGATTTCGGCAACTGGCTGCACCGCGTGTTGGGCCTGTTCCATGAGGCGCTGCAGGCCAGCCCCGAGCCCGCCGGACCCGGCCGGCGGCAATTGCTGGACGAGACCGCGCAGGAAGTCACACGCTCGATGCGATTCGAGGAGAGCGAGTTCCTGCCTTTCGCGGCAGCGTGGCCGAAAGTGCGCGAGGGCTACCTGGAGTGGCTCGCGCGGCACGAGGCGAAAGAAGGCGCAGTGTTCGACCTGGCCGAAAGCTCGCACGAACTGCCGCTGGGTCCGGTGAAACTGGTCGGCCGCATCGACCGCATTGACCGCCTGCCCGATGGAACCGCATTCGTGATGGACTACAAGACCGAAGCCGCGAAGACCAGCGGCGACCGCGTGAAGGACGCGGGCGAGGACACGCAGCTGGCGTTCTACGCGGCGCTCCTGAGCGACGACACCTTGCGCGCTGGTTACGTCAACGTCGGCGAACGGGGCGAGACCCGCATGGCGGAGCAGGGCGCTGTGGTTGAAGCACGTGACCTGCTGGTCCAGGGCATCCTGCACGACGTCGCCCGCATCGCGGCCGGCGATGCCTTGCCCGCGCACGGCGAAGGCAAGGTGTGCGAGTTCTGCGGCGCGCGCGGCCTCTGCCGCAAGGATTCCTGGTCATGAGCGCGCTGGCCTACGAACACAACGGCAAGCCGGTTGATGCGTCCCGCTTCTACGAGATCGCGTGCGATCCGCGGCGCGGCGTCGCCGTGGAGGCCTGTGCCGGATCGGGCAAGACCTGGATGCTGGTGTCGCGCATCCTGCGCGCGCTGCTGGCCGGTGCCCAGCCGCACGAGATCCTCGCGATCACGTTCACGCGCAAGGCGGCCGGCGAGATGCGCCAGCGCCTGCACGACTGGCTGGCCGACTTTTCGCAGGCTCCTCCCGACAAGCTCGTGCGCGAGCTTGTGGCGCGAGGCGTTGCGCGGCCTACCCACGAAGAGGTCGAACGGCTCCGGGGCCTGCACGCGCAGTTGCTGGCTGCCGGACGGCCGGTGCGCATCCTGACTTTCCATGCCTGGTTCGGTTCGCTGCTGCGCAACGCGCCGCTGGCTGTGATGGACAGGCTGGGCCTGCCCGCCAACTACCAGCTGCTCGAGGACGATAGCGAGGCGGTCGAGCTGGTCTGGCGGCGCTTCTACGCGGCGCTGGCCGCGCACCCTGGGTCGCGTGCCGACTTCGAGGCTTCGGTGGCGGCGCACGGCCGTTCGCAGACCCGCAAGGCGCTGGAGAGCGCCCTGGCGAAACGCGTCGAGTTCGCGTTTGCCGACCAGTACGAAACGATCGCCGCGTCGGTCAAACCCTTCGGCGAACAATTTCCACAGTTCGCGGGGCTGGGCGAACCTTGCGACATGCTGGGTCGCATGGACGCGTCACGCCAGTTGCTCGCCGACGCCGCGCAAGCCCTGGGGCGTGCCAAGGCGCCAACGTTTTCCGCGAAAGGTTCCGACCTCGAGATGGCCATCGCCGCAGGCGACCTGGATGCCGCGCTCGCCGCGCTGCTCACCAAGGACGGCGAGCCGCGCAAGTTCAGCGACAAGCTGGAGGGGCTTGCGCTGGTCCGCTCCGCCCAGGAACTTGCCGTGACCCTGGCCGAAGCCTGCCGCCAGCATGAGGCGTGGCTGCATCACCAGCGCATGGCGCGCCTGACTCGCGTGCTCATCGCCGAATTCACCGGCGTCAAGCGCGAACACGGCTGGATCGACATGAATGACGTGGAGCAGGCGGCACAGCTCATGCTCTCCGATCCGGTGCTGTCGGGCTGGGTGCAGGAAAGGCTCGACGCACGCATCCGTCACTTGCTGGTGGACGAGTTCCAGGACACCAACCCGCTGCAGTGGCAGGCGCTGCACGCCTGGCTCAGCGGTTATGCGGGGGCCGGCGGTGAAGTGCCTGGTGTCTTCATCGTGGGCGATCCCAAGCAGAGCATCTACCGCTTCCGCCGGGCCGAGCCGCAGGTGTTCAAGGCGGCGCAGGCGTTCATCGCCGATTTGGGTGGCGACCGGCTGAGTTGCGACCACACGCGGCGCAATTCGCTGGCCGTGATCGCCACGGTCAACGCCGTGATGGCGCAGGCGCAGGAGCAGGCCCAGTACGA
>DATHWV010000184.1:0-9119 GCA_035460205.1 Ramlibacter sp. | reverse complement strand
GGCACCCGGATGCGCACCTACAACCAGACCACCATCCGGATCGCGGAACTGATGAAGGCGGTGCCGGTGGACGTGGCCATGGTCGACGTCAACAAGGCGCTGTCCGAGGGCCGCATGGACAACATGATCACCTCGGCCGTGACGGGCGTGGAGAACCAGGTCTGGGGCCCCATCAAGCACTACTACGAGATCAACGCCTGGTTCCCGAAGAACATCGTGTTCGTGAACGCCAAGGCTTTCAATGCGCTCAAGCCGGCGGTCCAGAAGGCTGTCCTGCAGGCCGCGGCCACGGCGGAAACCCGCGGCTGGGCCCGCAGCCAGGCCGTAATGCTGGACTCCACCAATGAGCTGCGCGCCCACGGCATCAAGGTGGACCGCGTTTCGGCCGAATTCGACGCCGAAATCAAGCGGCTGGGCGAGAAGTTTTCCCGGGAATGGGTACGATTGGTCGGTAACGAGGCCAACAGCATCTTCATTCCCTACTACACCCAATAACGCACGCAATAACCCGAACCTTTCCCATGCAGGACAACGCACCCCAATCCCCCGGACAACGCTGGCAGTTCTGGATCGACCGCGGTGGCACGTTCACCGACATCGTGGCCAAGCGCCCCGATGGCACGCTGCTGACGCACAAGCTCCTGTCCGAGAACCCCGAGCAGTACAAGGACGCCGCCGTCGCCGGCATCCGCCACCTGCTGGGCCTGAAGGCGGGCCAGCCGGTCACCCCCGAGGTGGTCGAGTGCGTGAAGATGGGCACCACGGTGGCGACCAACGCATTGCTGGAGCGCAAGGGCGAGGCGACGCTGTTGGTGACGACCACGGGCTTTCGCGATGCGCTGCGCATCGCGTACCAGAACCGCCCGCGCCTGTTCGACCGGCACATCGTGCTGCCCGAGCTGCTCTACAGCTCGGTGATCGAGGCCCACGAACGTGTCGCGGCCCAGGGTGAAGTGATCCAGGCGCTGGATGTCGACCACCTGAAGCGGGAACTGCAAGCCGCTTTCGCGCAAGGCGTGCGCAGCTGCGCCATCGTCTTCATGCACGGCTACCGCTTTACTGCGCACGAGCTCGCGGCCAAGCGCATCGCCCAGGAGGTCGGTTTCACGCAGATCAGCACGTCGCATGAAACCAGCCCGATGATGAAGTTCGTCAGCCGCGGCGATACCACCGTGGTCGATGCGTATCTCTCGCCCATCCTGCGACGCTACGTCGAGCAGGTGGCGGGCGAAATGCCGGGCGTCAAGCTGTTCTTCATGCAGTCGTCGGGCGGCCTCACCGATGCCCATGCCTTCCAGGGCAAGGACGCGATCCTGTCGGGCCCGGCGGGCGGCATCGTCGGCATGGCGCGCACCGCCCAATTGGGTGGTCACGACAAGGTGATCGGCTTCGACATGGGTGGCACATCCACCGACGTCTCGCACTACGCCGGCGAATTCGAGCGCGAGTTCGAGACGCAGGTGGCGGGCGTGCGCATGCGCGCGCCCATGATGAGCATCCACACCGTGGCGGCGGGAGGTGGGTCGATCCTCGGCTTCGATGGCTCGCGCTTCCGGGTCGGCCCGCAAAGTGCCGGCGCCAACCCCGGGCCTGCCAGCTATCGCCGCGGCGGGCCACTCGCCGTGACCGATGCGAACGTCATGGTTGGCAAGATCCAGCCGCGCTACTTCCCCAAAGTGTTCGGCCCCAAGGCCAACGAGGCGCTGAGCTACGAAGCCGTCGAGTCGAAATTCAACGATCTCGCAGGCAAGACTGGCCGCAGCGCGGAAGTCGTCGCCGAAGGCTTCATCAACATCGCCGTGCAGCAGATGGCCAACGCCATCAAGAAGATTTCGGTGGCACGCGGCTACGACGTCACGCGCTACACCTTGCAGTGCTTCGGCGGTGCGGGGGGCCAGCATGCATGCCTGGTGGCTGATGCGCTGGGCATGAGCCGGGTGTTCGTGCACCCGCTGGCCGGTGTGCTCTCGGCCTACGGCATGGGACTGGCCGACCAGAACGTGATCCGCGAACAGGCCATCGAGTTGCCGCTCGCCAACGAGTCCTTGCCGCTGGTCGCGGAACGCCTGGATGCGCTGGGTGCCGCCGCGCAGGCCGACCTGGTACGCCAGCAGGTGAGCGCCGGCACCGTCACCATGCACCACCGCGTGCATGTCCGCTATGAGGGCAGTGATTCGGCGCTCGTCGTTCCTTTCGGTGACCTCCCGAAAATCGTTGCCGGATTCGAGGCCGCTTACCGCCAGCGCTTTGCCTTCCTCATGAAGGGCAAGGGCATGATGGTAGAGGCGGTTTCGGTGGAGGCCGTCGTGGCGGGCGACGCGCCCGCCGAGCCGCGCCACGAGGTGCATGCCGCGCGCGAGGTGCCGCGCCGCGAGACCGTGCGCATGTACTCCGGCGGCAAATGGCACGATGCCGCGCTGGTGGTGCGCGAGGACCTGAGGGCCGGCGATGTGATCGCCGGGCCGGCCATCATCGCGGAGAAGAACGCCACCACCGTGGTCGAACCAGGCTGGGAGGGGCAGCTCACCGCGCTCGACCATATCGTGCTGGACCGCCGCGAAGCGCGCGCGGCCAGCTTTGCGGCCGGTACCACGGTGGACCCGGTGCTGCTGGAAGTGTTCAACAACCTGTTCATGAACATCGCGGAGCAGATGGGGCTGCAGCTGCAGAACACCGCCTACTCGGTGAACATCAAGGAACGCCTGGACTTTTCCTGCGCCTTGTTCGACCAGGAAGGCAACCTCATTGCCAACGCGCCCCACATGCCGGTGCACCTGGGCTCCATGGGCGAGAGCATCAAGACCGTGATCAGCGAGAACGCCGGCCGCATGTCGCCTGGCGACGTCTACGTGCTGAACGATCCGTACCACGGCGGCACGCACCTCCCGGACATCACCGTGATCACTCCGGTGTACCTGGGCCAGGCGCGCGAGGACAAGCCGCTGTTCTACGTGGGTTCGCGCGGCCACCATGCCGACATCGGCGGCACCACGCCCGGTTCCATGCCCCCGTTCTCGACCCTGATCGAGGAAGAGGGCGTACAGATCAACAACGTGAAACTGGTGGACCGCGGCACGCTGCGCGAAGCCGAAATGCTCGCGCTGCTGCGCACCGGAAAGTGGCCCAGCCGCAACCCCGACCAGAACATGGCCGACCTCAAGGCGCAGATTGCCGCCAACGAGAAGGGCGTGCAGGAACTGCGCAAGATGGTGGACCAGTTCGGGCTGGAGGTGGTCCAGGCGTACATGCGCCACGTGCAGGACAACGCCGAGGAATCGGTGCGCCGGGTCATCACGCGCCTGTCCGACGGCGCTTTCACGCTGCCGCTGGACAACGGGGCGCAGATCAAGGTGGCGATCCGGGTCGATGCGAAGAATCGCAGCGCGGAGATCGACTTCACGGGGACGTCGCCGCAGCAGGTGAACAACTTCAACGCGCCGACGGCGGTATGCATGGCCGCGGTGCTGTACGTGTTCCGCACCCTGGTCGACGACGACATCCCGCTCAACGCCGGTTGCCTCAAGCCGCTGAAGGTGATCATCCCGCCGGGCTCGATGCTCAACCCGAACCCGCCGGCGTCGGTGGTGGCGGGCAACGTCGAGACTTCGACCTGCATCACCAACACGCTGTACGGTGCGCTGGGTGTGATGGCGGCAAGCCAGTGCACGATGAACAACTTCACCTTCGGCAATGCGCGCCACCAGTATTACGAGACCATCTCGGGCGGCAGCGGCGCCGGCCGTGGCTTCGACGGCACGAGCGTCGTGCAGACGCACATGACCAATTCGCGCCTGACGGACCCTGAAGTGCTGGAGTTCCGATTCCCTGTCCGGCTGGAAAGCTACGAGATCCGGAAGGATTCAGGCGGGGCCGGCGAGTGGAGGGGTGGCGATGGCGGCGTTCGGCGCGTCCGGTTCCTTGAGGACATGACCGCCAGCATCCTTTCCAACGGACGCAAGCACGGCGCTTTCGGCGTTGCGGGCGGGCAGCCCGGCAAGGTCGGCGTCAACCGCGTGGTTCGTGGCGACGGGAAAGTGGAGGAGCTGGATCACATTGGCCAGGCCGAGATGAAGCCCGGCGATGTCTTTGAAATCCACACACCGGGCGGTGGCGGCTACGGCAAGCCCTGAACCCCGGCACACTCGTACAGGAGGCTGCCATGCCTGCGATGTCCTGGTTCCACAAACTGCTGTTCGCATCGCGCGACTCGGGCACCGTGATTGATGGCGCCGGCGCGCAAGTGCAGCAGCAATTCGAGATGAGCGGCCTGCGCTATGAGATGTTGCTGGCGGTGCAGGCCTGCGGCGAACTGCACCGGCACAGGGCCGTCGGCAAGATCCACAGCGCCCAGACGCCGCTGGACCTGTGGCAGCTGCGCCCGGAGATCTACCTGTACCTGGCGCGCGATCTCGGCCAGTGCGAGGCGAACCAGCGCATGAATGCACTGTTGCCGCTGTTCAAGGGATGGGCGCCCGAAGCCAGCGCCTTCGTGTCCCGGGGCGTTGAAGCCCAGGGACACGGGATTCACTGAAAATTACTTCTTGGCGCTGGCTGCCTTGGCTGCGCTGGCGGCCGGCTTGGCGGCACTGGCAGCGGGCTTGGCTTCGCTGGCCGCAGCCTTTGCCGACTTCGCGGCTTTCGCATCCGCCTTGGCCTTCTTGTCGGCTTCCTTCTTCGCCTTCGCGTCGGCCTTCGCGTCTTTCTTCTCTTCCTTGGCCGCGGGCTTTTCGTCCTTCTTGGTTGCTGCAGCGCCCTTGAACGCTGCGCCGTTCACCGTCATGCCTTCTGCCGAGAACTTGGCCGCGTTGCTTTCACCCACGCCCTTGACGCGCTCGATGAAGTCCTGCCAGTCCTTGAAGTTGCCCTTCTTGCGCTCGTCGAGGATCTTGCTGGAGATGCTGGGGCCAATGCCCTTGATGCTGTCCAGCTCGGCCGCGGTCGCCTTGTTCACGTCCACCGCAGCAAAGGCCGCGGCGGCATACAGCATGGCCACGATGGCCAGAATCTTTTTCAACATGGAGTCGCTCCTGGAAGTGGGGTCGGTGTTCACCGGCGGGACGGCCCGGCACTTCCGTAACGAGCGACCAGGCTTAAGCGTTGACTCGCGACAGTGACGCCATGTAGCTGGCGACACCCGCCTGCACGTCGGCGAAAGCGTGATCGCACCCGATAGCGCGCAACGCCTGCAGGTCGGCCTGCGTGTAGCACTGGTACTTGCCGCGCAGGGCATCGGGGAAGGGGACGTACTCGATCAGCCCCTGGGCCGCAGCGGCTGCGGCATCGAGCGGCGGCTGGTCAGGGTTGGCGCGCAAGGCATTGACCACCGCCACGGCGACGTCGTTGAAAGGCTGCGCACGGCCGGTTCCCAAATTGAAGATGCCCGACTTGTCCGGGTGGTCGAAGAACCACAGGTTCACCGCCACCACGTCGTCGACGAAGATGAAATCGCGCATCTGCTGGCCGGGACCATAGCCGCCGTACTCGCCGAACAACTTGACCTTGCCCTCGGCCTTGAACTGGTTGAACTGGTGGAAGGCGACGCTGGCCATGCGGCCCTTGTGCTGCTCGCGCGGGCCATAGACGTTGAAGTAGCGAAAGCCCGCCACCTGCTTCTTCGTGCGCTTGAAGTCCTTGCCGCATTCGCGGCGCATGCGCTGGTCGAACAACAGCTTGGAGTACCCGTACACGTTCAGGGGCGCTTCGAACTCCGGCGTTTCGCGGAAGGTGTCCGAGCCGCCGTAGGTCGCCGCCGAGGAAGCGTACAGCAGGCGCGAGCCGCGTTCCTGGCAGGCGTTGAACAACCCGCAGGACAACGTGTAGTTGTTGTCCATCATGTACTTGCCGTCTGTTTCCATCGTGTCGCTGCATGCGCCTTCATGGAATACCGTGTCCACCTTGCCGAAGAACCCTTCCGCGAAGAGGTCGTAGAACATGTCCACATCGACATAGTCGGCAATCTTCAGGTCGGCGAGGTTGCGGAATTTGTCGCCCTGCGTCAGGTCGTCAACGGCAATGATGTCGTCGATGCCGCGCGCGTTCAGGCCCTTGACGATGTTGCTGCCGATGAAACCGGCGGCACCGGTGACCACGATCCGTGTCATGCGAACAACTCCTCGTAGGAAACGGTGGCGGTGCCGAACTTGCCCACCACGATGCCGCCAGCCTTGTTGGCCAGTGGCATGGCGTCGCGCGGTGCCATGCCCGCAGCGACCAGCGCGGCCAGCGTGGCGATCACCGTGTCGCCCGCGCCGGTCACGTCGAAAACCTCGCGTGCCTGGGCCTGGACATGCGTGTCACCAGTCGCGTCGAAAAGCGTCATGCCGTCTTCGCCGAGCGTGACGAGCAGTGCGTCCATCTTCAGCGTTGTCCTCAACTTCTGGGCTTTCTCACGCAGCTCATCGTCGTTACGCCAGGTGCCGACGACTTGCTGCAGTTCGAGGCGGTTGGGAGTGATCAGCGTGGCGCCGGCATAGCGCGCGTAGTCGGAGCCCTTCGGGTCCACCAGCACGGCTTTGCCCGCGGCGCGCGCGGCGCCGATCATGGCCGTGATGTGGGCCAGGCCGCCCTTGCCGTAATCGGAGAAGAGCACCGCGTCATGCGCGGGCGCCAGCGCTGCGAAAGCTTCGGTCTGTGATGCCAGCGCTTCGTGGTCCGGCTCGTTCTCGAAGTCCATGCGCAGCAATTGCTGGTGGCGCCCGATCACGCGGAGCTTGACCGTGGTGCGAAGGCCCGGGTCGCGCTTGAGGTGGGTGGCGATGCCGGTTTCGCGAAGCAGCGCTTCCAGCCGGTGGCCCGGTTCATCGTCGCCGACCACGCCCAGGAAACTGGCCTGCGCGCCCAGTGTCACGACGTTGTAGGCCACGTTGGCGGCCGCGCCAATGCGCTCTTCCTCGCGCGTGACCTTGACGACCGGCACCGGTGCCTCGGGTGAGATGCGGTCCACCGCGCCGTGCCAATAGCGGTCGAGCATGGCATCGCCCACCACGAGTACGCGCGCCTTGGCGAGTTGTTGCTTGCTGGGATTCATAGTTCCTCGACCCGTCTCGCAGGATAACTGTCCCACGCCTGGCAGCCGGGGCATTGCCAGAAATGCTGTTTGGCCTCGAAGCCGCAGGCGGCGCAGCGGTAGCGCGTCAGCGGTTTCACGGCATGGTCCAGTGCGCCTTGCACCACCGGATGGAATTGTTCGTGCTCCAGCTTTTCGCCGGCAAGCCATTTGGAGGCCGCAACCAGCGAGGGTTCGCGGCCCAGGTGGTCGACATACCACTGGCGCGCGGCCGTGGCGTCCGGCTCCAGCGCCACGATGCCCTCGAGGACGTCGAGCGTCGGCAGCGCCTCGTATGACGCGCGCAACACGGCCAACGCCTGCTCCCGCTGCCCACTCGCCAGTGCCGCTTCGGTCAGGGGCCGGGCGATCAGGGGGATCGCCGCCGGCGCAGATTCGGTCAGCGCAGCAAGGGTGCGATAGGCAGCGGCTGCGTCGCCGGCGCGGCGTTGCAGGGCCGCGAGGTCCAGGCCCGGCCTGGCGGCGCCGGGTTCCTTCTTCATGGCCTCGCGCAGCAGACGCTCGGCTTCGGCTGGCGCTGCGTTGGTGGCCTGCTCGCAGAGGTAATGCGCCAGCCTGCCACCGAAGTTGCCTTGCCCGAGTGCATCGAGCTTCCGGGCAATTTCCGAGGCCTGGTTCCAGTCGCGCGAGCGTTCATAGATCGCGAGCAGCGCCAGCAGGGCCTGGCCCTCATGCGCAGTGCCTTCGAGTTTGCGCAGCGCTTCTTCGGCGCGATCGAGCAGGCCGGCCTTGAGGTAGTCCAGGGCCAGCGCGTGCTGGGCGCGATGCCGGTCGACGCGGCTCAGGTCGCCTCGCGAGAGCAGGTGCTCGTGCACGCGCACGGCCCGCTCGTACTCGCCGCGGCGGCGAAACAGGTTGCCCAGCGCGAAATGCAGCTCGGACGTGTCAGGGTCGTTCTGCACGGCCTCGATGAAGGCGTCGATGGCCTGGTCCTGCTGTTCGTTCAGCAGGAAGTTCAGGCCGCGGAAGTACGCCTTGGGCGCCTGCCGGTTCTCGATGCGCATCTGGCGCAGGTCCAGGCGCGAAGCCACCCAGCCCAGCACGAAGGCGATGGGCAGGCCCCACAGCACCCAGCTCAGGTCAAAGTCCATGGTGCAAGGTGCTGGGCGCCTCTTCCGCCTTCCCGATGGCCTGCTGCGCGCGGCGGGCCGCCACGCGATGCTTCCACCAGCGGGGCACCATGCCCAGCGCGCCGATGGCCAATCCCAGCGCGAACGCGGCCAGCACCACCAGGACCAGGGGCGCGCGCCACACCGTGCCGAAGAAGAAATTCACGGCGGTGTCCTGCTGGTTGTTCAGCGCGAATGCGAACAGGGTAAAAAAAATGGCTGCCTTGAGCAGCCACATGAGGTATTTCATCCGTTTCCCCAGTGGAGGAAACGATTCTATCTACTGCTACTTTGTCCCGGCCTCTATTTCGGCGGTGCGCTTGTCCACGGCTTCGCGCAGGGCCTTGCCCGGCTTGAAGTGGGGAACGCGCTTTTCGGGGATATGGACACTCTCGCCGCTGCGTGGGTTGCGGCCCATGCGCGGCGGGCGCCGGTTGATCGAGAAACTGCCGAAGCCCCGGATCTCGATTCGGTGCCCACGCACCAGCGCTTCGCTCATCGCGTCAAGAATGGTCTTGACGGCGTATTCGGCGTCGCGGTGCGTGAGCTGGCTGAATCGGGCTGCCAGTTCTTCGACGAGGTCTGATCGGGTCATTGACTAGCAAGTTGGGGACAGGCCACGAGGGCGGACTGCGCCGCCCATCATGATCCGTCCCGCAAAGTTACTTCGTTTCGGAGTTGTCCAGCTTCGCGCGCAGCAGGGCGCCCAGGCTGGTCGTACCGGCGTTTTCACGTGCCGACTGCTGGCTCAGGTTCTGCATGGCGCCTTGCTCGTCTGCCATGTCCTTGGCCTTGACCGACAACTGGATGTTGCGGGTCTTGCGGTCGATGTTCACGATCACGGCCGAGACTTCGTCGCCTTCCTTGAGCACGTTGCGGGCATCTTCCACGCGGTCGCGGGAGATTTCCGAAGCACGCAGGTAGCCGATGATGTCTTCGCCCAG
>DATHWV010000183.1:0-6781 GCA_035460205.1 Ramlibacter sp. | reverse complement strand
CTGGCGGCCGTGATGAAGAGTCATCGATAGATCAATCAACTGAAACGGACGACACGATGGACATGCAGGGAAGCCGAGCGCTGGCAGTGACGCAGCAGCAGGCCTGGGATGCGCTGAACGACCCGGAGGTGCTCAAGGCTTGCATCCCCGGCTGCGACAAGGTGGAGGCGACCGGGCCCAACCAGTACGACATGGGCATGGCCCTACGCATCGGGCCCGTCTCCGCCAAGTTCACCGGCAAGATCGCACTCTCGGATGTGAACCCGCCTTCGAGCTACACGATAGGTTTCGAGGGAAACGGGGGCGTGGCCGGCTTCGGCAAGGGCAACGCCAAGGTAAGCCTCACGCCGCAAGGCACGGGCTGCGAACTCGGCTATGTGGTCAATGCCCAGGTGGGCGGCAAGATCGCGCAGGTGGGCCAGCGCCTGATCGACGGTGTGGCGCGCTCCATGGCGGAGGACTTCTTCAAGCGCTTCGACGACGAGATGCAACGGCGCTACCCGGCTGCCGGGGCGCCGGTGCCCGCGGCGGCCGCGCCTGCCGGCGGCAAGCTGCCGGCCTGGGCATGGATTGCCGGCGGTGTGGTCATTGCCGCCGTGGCGTGGCTGCTCATGCGCTAAACCCGACAATCGAAAGCCATGGAAAACCTCGATGTCACTGTATTGCGCGCACTGCGCGACTGGCGCCTGGCCGGCAAGCGCGGCTTGCTGGCGACGGTGGTGCGGACCTGGGGCTCTTCACCGCGGCCCACCGGCTCGATCATGGCGCTGGCCGAAGATGGCGCGGTCGTCGGTTCGGTGTCCGGCGGCTGCATCGAGGACGACCTGATCCACCGCTTCACGCGCGCCTACTCGGGCAAGGGCGGCGAGCAGCAACTCCCCAGCGGCCCGCCGACGTTTACCAAGTACGGCATCACGGCCGACGAGGCGCATCGCTTCGGCCTGCCTTGCGGCGGCACGCTGGAACTGCTGCTGGAGTACGACCCCGACCCGAAGAGCCTGGCCGATTTGGTCACTGCACTGGAAGCCGGCCGCCTGATGCGCCGCGTGACGCGGCTGTCCGACGGTGCGGTGACGCTGGAGCAAGCCAGCACACCGCAGGAACTCGAAGTGGATGAGCAGAAGCTGTCCAACACCTTCGGGCCCGAGTACCGCATGTTGCTGATCGGCGCGGGCCAGCTCACCGAGTACCTCGCGACCATGGCGTTGTTCAATGGTTTCGCCGTGACGGTGTGCGACCCGCGTGAGGAGTACCGTGGCGCGTGGAGCGTGCCGGGTGCACGCGTGCTGGCCGACATGCCCGATGAAGTGGTGACTTCGTTCAGGCCCGATCGCCGCAGCTGCGTCGTGGCGCTGACGCACGATCCGAAACTCGACGACCTGGCGCTGCTGGAAGCGATCCGCACCGAGGCGTTCTACGTCGGTGCCATCGGCAGCCGCCGCAACAACGCAGCCCGCCACGAACGCATGAAGGAACACTTCGAGCTGACCGATGCCGAGCTGGCCCGCCTGCGCGGCCCGATCGGCATCTACGTGGGCAGCAAGACGCCGCCGGAGATCGCCGTGAGCATCATGGCCGAGATCCTGGCGGTGAAGAATGGGGTTGCGCTGCCGCGCGACGTGGATGTGGCGCAGGCGAAGAACCAGCGGGCAACTCAGCTGTAAAACTCCCGCTAGCATGGCGGAATTGCAATCCACAGGAGCACGCGCATGATCGCCAAGAACACCATCTGCCTCTGGTACAAGGGCGACGCGATGGAAGCCGCGAATTTCTACGCGAAGACTTTTCCGGACAGCAAGGTGGGCAGGGTGATGCCCGCGCCCAGCGACTTTCCCAACGGCAAGGAAGGTGACGTCCTCACGGTGGAATTCACCGTGGCGGGCATCCCTTGCCTGGGCCTGAACGGCGGCCCCGGGGTCGAGCATGGCATGGCCTTTTCCTTCCAGGTTGCCACCGATGACCAGGCCGAAACCGATCGCTTGTGGAACGCGATCATCAACAACGGTGGCCAGGCGAGCCAGTGCGGCTGGTGCAAGGACAAATGGGGCCTGCACTGGCAGATCACGCCACGCGTGCTCACCGATGCGATCAATGACCCGGATCGCGCCGTCGCCAAGCGCGCCTTCGAGGCGATGATGGAAATGGGCAAGATCGACGTCGCGAAGATCGAGGCCGCCCGGCGCGGCTGAAGGTCCGATCAGGCCGGCAACTCACGCGCCGTGAGCCACAGGCGCAAGTCAAACTCCAGCTGGTGGTATTGCGGCTCCATGTGCAGGCACAGCGCATAGAACGCCTTGTCGTGCTCGCGCTCCTTCAAGTGAGCCAGCTCGTGCACGACGATCATCCGCAGGAAATCCGCCGGCGCTTCCTTGAACAACGATGCGATGCGGATTTCACGCTTGGCCTTGAGCCGGCTGCCCTGGACCCGTGCCACCGTGCTGTGCGTACCCAGGGCGTTCTTCACGACGTGAAGCTTCGGGTCGTAGGCGACCTTGGCGATGGGCGGGGCGCTGCGCATGTGGCTTGACTTGAGCTCGCTCACGTAGTCATAGAGCGCGCGCTCGGTGCGAATATCGTGCGACTCGCGATGACGCTGGGCCAGCGTCTCGGCCAGGCGGCCGGCACCGATCAGCTCCCGCACCTGCGCGAGCAGTTCGGGCGCGTAGCCCCGCAGGTAGGGAAGCGGGATGTCTGCCGTCATCCGCCGCCCAGCCGGACCTGTTGCAGCTTCGCGTGATGTGCAAGTTCACGCAGCAGCACCAGGTCGGCAACGAAGGCCCGGTGCAGTACCAGGGTTGCGGCCGTGTGCGGCCTCGCACTCCTGAATGCGATTTCGTTGAACAGGGACTCCAGCTGCGCGACGCTCCACTGGCGTTGCTGGCTGGCGAAAACCTCCTGCAAGCCGGATCCCAGCCGGCCCGCGCTGTCGATCACTTCGAGCTGTCCACCGGAGAGTCCCGTGGCATGAGGCATCACCCAGTCCTCCGCACGTTCGATCGCCATTTCAAGGGCGGCATCGTCGGGCAAGCCATCTCCAGGCAACAGCGCGGTGCTACCGCCGGGCAGCGCGGCGACTTCGATCCAGGCGCCATCCTTTTGATACGACAGGACATAGCTCGATGCCGTAATGGTGAGCCGCGCCTCCATGGGGAGTTCAGGCGGGAGCCTGCTCCTCGACGGCCAGCGCGATCGACTCGCCGAACACATACGACTCCATCGCCAACACCCCGTGGCGGATGCCGCCGTCGAGGACGGTGACCGCGCTGGTGTCGGGAGCGGCACCCAATGCCACCAGCAGCGGCAGGAAGTGATCACTCGTCGGGTGCGCCCGTTGCGCGTGCGGTGCGCGCTCCAGGGCGTGCAGCAGACTGTCGCTGTCGTTGCCAGTCACCGCACTTCGAATCCAGTGCGAGAACTCGATGGCGTAGTCGGCTGCCTGCACCTCGCCCGAGCGGAACTCGTACAGGTTGTGCGTGAGGCTGCCGGAGCCGATCACCAGCACGCCTTCGTGGGCCAGCGGCGCCAGGGCGCGGCCGAGCGCGAAGGCTTGTTGCGCCGTGCTGCCGTGGGGCAGGGAAACCTGGACGACGGGAATATCTGCATCGGGGTACATGTGCAGCAATGGTACCCATGCCCCATGGTCGAGCCCGCGTGAAGCGTGCAGGGACACCGGCGCACCGAACGATTCGAGCAGTTGCGCGGCGCGCGCCGCCAGTTTCGGCGAACCGGGCGCCGGGTACTGGACGGCGTACAGCGCCTCGGGAAAGCCGCCGAAGTCGTGGACCGTCTGCGGCGCCGAAGTGGCCGTGACCTGCACGCCGCGCGTCATCCAGTGCGGCGACACGATGACGATCCCCTGCGGCCTGCCCAGCGCCTCGCCCAGGGCGCGCAACTGCGCACCTGCGAGGCCGGGCTCCAACGCAAAGGTCGGCGCACCGTGCGAGACGAACACCGAGGGGAAGGTCTTCATACGGCCAGCTTGCGGTCGATCGAGGCTTTGCCCGCGCCGGCAACAGCGAGCGCAACGGTGACGGCCAGCAGTGACAGCGCGTACTCATAGCCGTTCTTGTCCATGAACAGGCCCTTGTCGATGTGGACGCTGAAGATCGCGACCAGCATGGTGAAGGCGAGGGCGACCGAAGCCGGGCGCACGAGGAAGCCCGCGACCAGCGCGAGCCCGCCGAAGAATTCGGCCGCACCCGCCAGCATGGCGAGGTAGTAGCCGGGGGCCAGGCCGATCGAGTTCATCCATTGCCCGGTGCCTTCCAGCCCGTAGCCGCCGAACCAGCCGAACAGCTTCTGCGCGCCGTGGGCGGCAAAGATGATGCCCACGGGGATGCGCAGGGCCAGGGGAGCCCAGCCCGCGTCAGTTGCCAGCACGCGCTGGACGATGTTGGTGTTGTTATTGCTCATGATGTGTCCTTTCAGTGTTTTCAGTTCTTGTGGATCCAGGCGGGCGCGACGGTCGTGCCCAGGCCGGCGCCGTAGCCGAAGTAGATGTTCAGGCCCGCGACCGGCTCGAGGTAGCGCGCGTTCTTCAGGCCGCCGGCGTCCATCGTCTGGAAGCCCATGCTCTCGGCCAGTGCCTTTGCGGTTTGCTTGGCGCGCTCGCTGTCGCTGGCGACGAACACGGTGGCCTTCTGGCCGTCGCCGAAGTCGGCGCCCGCGGCCAGCACCTGGGCGAACAGGGTGTTGAAGCCCTTGACGACTTCAGCGCCCGGCACGGCTTGCGCGATCTGCTCGGCAGCCGAAGTGCTGTGCCCGACGGTCAGGCCCATGTAGTCGGGCGTGAGCGGGTTGGTGATGTCGATGACGACCTTGCCCTGCAGCGGGCCGACGCTGCGCAGCGCGGCGGCGGCTTGGTCGTAAGGCGTGGCCAGCACGATGGCATCGGCGCCGTCGGCTGCGTTGTCGGTGCGGACGGCTTTCGCGCCGAACTGCGCCGCCAGGGCCTGCGCCTTGGCGGTGTCACGCGCGGTGACGGTGACCTGGTGGCCGGCGGCCGTGAGTTGCTTGACGAAGCCGGAGCCCATGTTGCCGGCGCCAATGACGAGAACCTTCATATCGTTTCCTTTCGGGGTGGTTTGCTGATCCCCGTCGTCGGGGCATGTGTGTACTGTATTGGTGCAAAAGAAATAGATAAATAGCCATTGGCGCGACGAATAGTTCAGAATATCGGGACAATGGACAAATTCCAGGAAATGCGGGTCTTTGCGGGCGTGGTCGACGCGGGCAGCTTTGTCGGGGCGGCCGACACGCTGGGCATGTCGAAGGCGGCCGTGTCGCGCTATGTGTCGGATCTCGAGCAGCGGCTGGGCGCGCGCCTGCTGCATCGCACGACCCGCAGGCTGTCGCTCACCGAAGAGGGCGAGCTGTTCCTGGCCCGCAGCCGCGACATCCTGGCGAGCATCGAAGAATCCGAGGCGGAGATGTCCACGCGATCCGAAAGCGCCACCGGGCTGTTGAAAGTAAGCGTGCCCGTGAGCTTTGCGCTCAAGCACCTCGCGCCGCTGTGGCCGAAGTTCCTGGCGGCGCATCCCCGCCTGACGCTGGACGTGGAACTGGCCGACCGCATCGTGGACCTGGTGGATGAAGGCTTCGACGTGGCCCTGCGCATCGCGCGCCTGCCCGACTCGTCACTGGTTTCGCGACGAATCGCTTCCACGCGATTGGTGTTGTGCGCCTCGCCCGGCTATTTGCGCAAGCATGGCAAGCCGAAGGACCTGCCCGACCTGGCATCGCATGACGTGCTGGGCTACAGCCTGCTGGCGATGAAGGACAGCTGGCAGTTCGAAGGGCCCGAAGGGCCTGTGACCATCAAGGTGACGCCGCGCATGTGGACCAACAACGGTGACACCAGCGTCGCCTCGGCGGTGAAGGGCGCCGGCATCATCCTGCAGCCGACCTTCCTGATCGCCGACGAACTGGCGGATGGCCGGCTCGTCGAGATCCTGCCGGCGTACCGGTCTCTGGAGCTTGGCATCTACGCGATCTACCCCAGCCGCAAGTTCGTGTTGCCCAAGGTGAGGGCGCTGGTGGAGTTCTTGTCGGCCGCATTTGTGGATGCGGCCTGGACGCGTGACCCGCGGCCGTGACTTTTTGTCACCAACAGTTCCTTTAGGCCAATGGGTGCCACCCATCACTTTCGGTAGATTCGGGGTCTCCCAACGACGTCCTTCCGAGGACTTGATACAGCCACCGCGAGGTGGCTGTTTTTTTTATGGCGTCACTTCCGGAACTTGCGAACCAGGTCCTCGACGCGCGGCCCGCCGGCCTGGGCCGAGCCGGAGACCTTGATGATGCTCAGCGTACGCTCGGCGCCGGATTGGAGCGTGGCTTCGTGGACGGCTTGCAGCATCGGCCAGATCTTCTCGGGCGGGCCTTCGATGACCGTACCCATGCCGTGTACCTCGTAGCGCAGGCCGGAGGCCTGGATGACTGCGATGGCGGCGTCGACATGCTTGTAGAGGTCGCTGGCCGTGCCGGCCGGCCGGGGGATGACCTGGATTTCGGCAATCATGTGCGGGGGCGGCTGTTGTGCCCAGGTCGCGCCGCAGGCAAGGAGCGACAGCGACAGGAGCGAATGCCGGAAACGATAAAGACGTGGAAACGATGGATGTGCCATGTGCAACTCATGCAAATGGCAGGTCGGCGAGCGTTCGGGGTTGCCATGCCGGCGCGAGAAGAGAAAGCCGGCATGCCCCTGAACGTGCTTCCCTGCGCGAGGATTACCTCAATCAGGTTCAAAGGGACTCTCTCAGTCGGCGCGAGCCTTGCGGTC
>DATHWV010000182.1:0-2108 GCA_035460205.1 Ramlibacter sp. | reverse complement strand
CGTGCGCCTCTACACCGATGCCATCGACAACTCGGCGGGTGTGGACACCTCGGACCACGAGGTCAACATCAAGATCCTGCTGGGCCTGGCCGTGAGCGACGGCAAGCTCACCGATGCACAGCGCAACGCGGTGCTGCCCACCATGACCGACGACGTCGCGGCGCTCGTGCTGCGCGACAACTACTTCCAGACGCAGGCCCTGTCGATCGGCCGCCGGCTGGCGCCGGGCACCATCGACGAGCAGGGGCGCTTCATGCGCTTCCTGGAAAAGAATGGTCGCCTGAATCGCGCGATCGAGTACTTGCCGACGGACGAAGAGCTGGCCGAACGCAAGGCCAGGGGGCTGGGCCTGACCACGCCCGAGCAGGCGGTGCTGCTCGCGTACAGCAAGATGTGGATCTCCGACGAGCTGGTGGACTCCGACCTGCCGGAAGACGCATGGGTGGCCACTGCGCTGGAGCGCTATTTCCCCTCGGCCATCAAGCGCGACTTCCCGGCTTTCATCCCGCGCCATCCGCTACGGCGCGAAATCATTGCCACCCACGTGCTTAACAGCATGATCAACCGGGTCGGACCGACGTTCGTGCACCAGATGGCCGAACAAACCGGCGCCACGCCGGCGCTGGTCGTGCGCGCCTACCTGCTGACCCGCGAGGTGTTCGCCAGTGTCCAGTTGTGGCAGCGCATCGAGGCGCTGGACAACAAGGTCGCCGACAGCGTGCAGGCCGAATTGGTCACCGAGTGGCGCAGGCTCATCGCCCGCGCGACGGCGTGGTTCCTGCGCTCCCGGCGGCTGGAAGAGCCGATGGAGCGCGCCGCCCAGAGGCTGTTGCCCGCAGTCGCCTTCCTGCGCACCCGCCTGGAACCCGAGACCGCCGGCTCGCCCCGTGTCGCGGCGTGGGTGGCGGCCGGTGTGCCGCAGGACCTGGCCCAACAGGTGGGCGCGGCGGACCGCCTCTTCAGCGCACTGGATGTGGCCGAGGTCGCGGAGTCCGGCAAGACGCCGCTTGACGCGACCAGCGAGGTGCACTTCGGCATCGGCGACCGGCTGGGGCTGGAGAAGCTGCGCCAGCAGATCGACCTGCTGGCCGCCGACAGCCATTGGCAGGGTGCGGCGAAAGTCGCGCTGGCCGATGACCTGGCCGACCTTCAGCATTCGATCGCGCTCGATGCGGTGACGCGCAGCGCGGGGACGCCGGCGGAGCGCCTGGCCGCCTGGGAGGCGCGCAATCCGCTGACCTTCGCACGCGCACGGCGGCTGGTGGCGGAGCTGGCGGAAACGACCGCGCCCGACCTGGCCATGCTCTCGGTGGCGCTGCGCGAACTGCGCAATCTCGCGCATGCGTGAAATGGGCATGCCGCCTATGATGGCGGCATGCTCACCCTCTACTACGCCCCCGGGACCTGCGCCCTCGCATCGCACCTCGCGCTGGAATACGGCGGCGCGCCCTACGAAGCAGTGCGTGTCGACTTCAGCAAACAGGAGCAACGCTCCGAGGCTTACCTCAAGCTCAACCCCAAGGGCCGTGTGCCCGTGCTGGTCACCGACCAGGGTGTGCTGACCGAAACGCCCGCGCTGCTGCAGTACATAGCGCAGAGCTTTCCCGGTGCGAAGCTCGCGCCACTGGACGATCCGTTCCTGATGGCCAAGGCCAACTCGTTCAACAGCTACCTGTGTTCGACGGTGCACGTGAACCACGCGCACCGGGTTCGCGGCAGCCGCTGGACCGACGATGAGCAGGCGATGGAGACGATGAAGAAGAAGGTTCCGCAGACCATGACCGAGTCCTTCAACCTGATCGAGAACACGTATTTCAAGGGCCCATGGGTGCTGGGCGAGCGTTTCAGCGTGTGCGACCCCTATCTTTTCACGTTGGCCGGCTGGCTCAAGAGCGATGGCGTGGACATCGAGCACTTCCCCAAGGTGGCGGACCACAGCCGCCGCATGGCGGCCGACCCGGTCGTCCTCAAGGTGCTGGCGGCCCAGAAGGCCCCTGCCTAGGCTGCGGAATGGCGCCCGTGCTAACCTGCTAGGCCGTTTTCGGCCCAGCCCCTCCAGAAAGTACCCGATGCCCGGACTCCTGCCCAACGTCGATCCCGACGGCCTG
>DATHWV010000181.1:0-4900 GCA_035460205.1 Ramlibacter sp. | reverse complement strand
GGCGCCACCTTGGCAAACTTGCCGTCGCGGATGGCGATGTCGGACTCGTGCACCGCGTTGCCATGCGGGCGCACCACGCGAACGTTCTTGATCAGCAGGTCGTAGATGGGCTTTTTCACTCTGGGGTCCTCTTCTGGAGACGTCGTTGGAGCTGGGGCAACAGGCCGCCTGCCTCGACCATGTCGAGCAGGAAGGCCGGAATGGGTTCGATGGCAAAGCGCTCACCGGTGGCGCGGGTCACCGAACCGCCGCGCGTGTCGAAGCGAATGGGCTCGCCTTCCTGCAGGCGATCAGCTTCAGGGCAGGTGAGCAGCAGCAGGCCGAGGTTGAAGGCGTTGCGAAAGAACAGGCCGGAGAAGCTGGGCGCAATCACCGCGGCCAGGCCCAGGTGCCGCAGCGCCGCGGCCGCCTGCTCGCGCGACGAACCGATGCCGAAATTCGGCCCCGCCACGATCACATCGCCCAGCTGTACCTGCGCGGGGAACTCGGCGCGCACGGATTCGAGGCAGTGCTGCGCGATCACCTCCACGCCGTGCTGCATCCAGGCACCCGGTGCCATCGCGTCGGTGTCGATGTCGGGCCCGAAGCGCCAGACGCGGTGTCCGCCGGTCATGGCATCACCTCGCGCGGGTCGGCGATGCGGCCCGCCAGCGCAGAAGCGGCGACGGTGTAGGCCGAGGCGAGGTACACCTGCGTGCCGGGTGGACCCATGCGTCCCTTGAAGTTGCGGGCAGTGCTGGAGATGACGGTCTCACCATCGGCGAAGCTCTCACCGTAGCCGGCGCACACGCCGCAGGCGCTGGGCAGCAACTGGGCGCCGGCGTCCAGCAACACCTGCATCGTTCCTTCCTGCTGCGCGGTGTCACGGTCGGCATGGCTGGCCGGTGCCACCAGCAGGCGCACGCCGGGTGCGATGCGATGGCCCCGCAGTACCTGGGCGGCGAAGCGCAGGTCGTCGAGCTTGGCGCCGGTGCAAGCACCGATGTAGGCGGCGTGGATGGGCGTGCCGGAGAAGGCCCCGACAGGTCCTCCATTGGCGGGGCTGTGCGGCGCGGCCACCTGGGGTGCCAGCGCGGCAGCGTCGAACGCATGTTCTTCGTCGAAGCTGCCGGGGTCTGACTGCCATGGTGCGATGTCCACATCGGGCGCGCCGTGCGCGGCCAGCCAATTGCGCGTGACTTCGTCGGGAGCGATCAGGCCCACCTGCGCGCCGAGCTCCGCGCTCATGTTGGCCAGCGTCATGCGCTCGTTCATCGCCAACGCCATCACGGCATCACCGGCGAACTCCACCGCCTGGTAGGCACCGCCGTTCATGCCGAAGCGGCCGATCATCGCCAGCATCATGTCCTTGGCCGCCACGCCTGCGGCCAGCCGGCCATCCCAGCGCATGCAGATCGTGCGTGGAACCCGCACCCAGATCTCGCCGGTGGTCACCACGCCCAGCATCTCGGTGCTGCCCACGCCGAACATATAGGCACCGAAGGCGCCACCGGTCGGGGAGTGCGAATCGCCGCCGACGCAGAGCAACCCCGGCCGGATGTGGCCATGCGCCGGCACCACCACGTGGCAGATGCCCACCGAGTCGTAGACGTGCGGCAGGTCCTGGTCACGCGCCCAATCCCGCGCGATGCGCACGATCTTGCGCGCCTCATCGCTGCGTTCGGGCACGTAGTGGTCCATCACCAGCACGACTTTCGACTTGTCCCAGATCCCGGCGCCCAGTTGTTCCAGCATTGGCTTGAGGCGACGCGGCCCGGACGAATCGTGGAACATCGCGAGATCGACCTTGCACGTCACCACTTCGCCGACGCGCACAGCTTCACGTCCCGCGGCGCGGGCAATGAGTTTCTGCGCGAGGGACTGCGGCAAGGTCATTCCGGCTTCGCCCCCGAGTACTTGACCACCTTGGACCAGCGCACGATTTCCTCATGCACGAAGCGCGCGAACTCGTCCGGTGCATTGCCGACCGGCGTGGCGCCCTCGAATTCGATGCGCCGCTTCACTTCGGGCGAGGCGATCGCCTGCCGCGCCGCATCGCCCAATCGCCGTGCCAGTTCCGGCGCCATGCGGCCGGGGCCGAACAGGCCAAACCAGGCGCTGGATTCGTAGCCGGGCAACACCTCGCCGATGGCAGGCACGTCCGGGAATGCCGGCAAGCGTTTGGGGCTGGTGACCCCCAGCACCTTGAGCTTGCTCGCGCGCACATGGGCCTGTGCGTTGCCGACGTTGGCGAACATCATCTCCACCTGGCCGGCCAGCACGTCCTGGATGGCCGGTGCGGTGCCCTTGTACGGAATGTTGACGATGTAGGTGCCCGACATCATCTTGAACGCCTCGCCCGCCAGGTGCACGGACGAGCCCAGCGCGCCGATCGCGAAGTTCAGCTTGCCGGGACGCGACTTTGCGAGCGCGATGAGCTCGCGCAAGTTGTTTGCCGGCAGGGACGGGTGGGCTACCAGCAGCGCTGGTGATGTCGACACCATGGTCAATGGCGTGAAATCGCGCTCCGGGTCGAAAGGCAGGCTCGGATACAGCGAAGCGTTGATCGCATGACTGGTGAAACTCATGAGCAAAGTGTTGCCGTCCGGCGCTGCCTTGGCCACCATGTCGGCTGCGATGTTGCCGCCAGCGCCCGCGCGGTTCTCCACCACCACGGTGCGGCCGAGGGCTCGCCCCAGTTCGGTGGCCAGCGTGCGAGCCATGGTGTCGGTAGTGCCGCCTGCGGGTGCCCCGACGAGGATGCGGACCGCTGCCGCCTGTGACCGAGCAACGCCCGCCGCGGACAGTGCAGCGGCGAACACAAGACTGCGGCGGCGCGGGTGCATGGAGTGGAAATACATCGTCAAACTCCCAGGTAGGCTGCTCGCAATCGATCCGATGCCAGCAGTTCGTCACTGCTGCCCGAGAACTGGATCGCGCCGCTCTCCATCACATAGGCGCGCTGCGCAATCTCCAGCGACTGGCCCACGTTCTGCTCGACGAGCAGGATGGCCAGGCCCTGCTTGTGCAGCATGGCGATCAGCCCGAACAGCTCTTCCACCAGCAGCGGCGACAGGCCCAGCGATGGCTCGTCCAGGATCAGCAGGCGCGGCTCGCCCATGAGGCCGCGGCCGATGGCCAGCATCTGCTGCTCACCGCCGCTCATGGTGCCCGCCAGCTGCTTCGTGCGCTCTTTCAAACGGGGAAAGATGCCAAACACTCGCTCGAGGTTCTGCGCCCTGCGCTCACGCGCCCGGGCGAACGAGCCGAGTTCCAGGTTTTCCAGCGCCGACAGGTTGGGAAAGATCTTGCGGCCCTCGGGAACATGGATCAGGCCTGCGCGAACCACGTCGCGATAGTGCGCCGAGGTGATGTCGCTGTCGTCGAAAGTGACACGGCCTGCGCGGGCACGGACCAGGCCACTCACTGTCTGGTTGAACGTGGACTTGCCGGCGCCGTTGCTGCCCAACAGCGCGACGATCTCGCCAGGCCCCACGTCGAGGTCCACGCCACGCAGCACCTCCACGGCGCCGTAGCCGCTGCGCAGGCCGCGCACGGACAGCAGGGGTGTGTTCATGGGGGCGCTCCCGCGGTGGACATACGCGCCAGGCGTTGCGCCGCGCCGTGCCCGAGGTAGGCTTCGATCACGCGGTCGTCGCGCGTCACCTCCGCTGGCGAGCCCTCGGCGATCAACTGGCCCTGCGCCAGCACCCACACGTGGCTGGCAAGGTTCATCACCGCCTGCATCACATGTTCGATCATCAGCACCGTGACGCCCTGGTCGGCGATGGCGCGCACCACTGGCACCATCTCGGCCACTTCATTCGGGTTCAAGCCCGCGAGCACTTCGTCCAGCAGCAGCAGGCGCGGGCGGGTGGCCAGCGTGCGCGCCAGTTCCAGGCGCTTGCGGCCGGCCACGGTGAGGTCGCCTGCAGGCCTGTCGAGCTGGGAAGTGAGACCGACGCGCTGCGCAACTTCTTCGGCCTGCGCCAGCGCGTCAGCGCGGCGTGGGCTGTGCAGGTGGGCGCCCACGGCGATGTTCTCGCGCACCGTCTGCGCGGCAAAGGGTTGCACGATCTGGAAGGTGCGCGTCATGCCCAGGCGCGCATTCAGGTGCGGCGGCTTGCCGGTGATGTCCTGGCCGGCGAATGCGACGTTGCCAGAGTCGGGCCGCAGGAAGCCGGACATGAGTGCGAACAGGGTCGTCTTGCCGGCGCCATTGGGTCCTATCAGCGCACTCAGGCGGCCGGAAGGCAGTGCCAGCGAAACGTCGCGCACCGCCGACAGGCCACCGAATGACTTGGATACCCCGGTCAACTTCAAGAGCGGCTCAGCCATCGGCCCGCTCCTTGACCGCAGGGGCCGTGTCCACCGGCCGCTTGCTCGCGCCCGCGAACAGGGAGCGGACCGACGCACCCACGCCCATCACGCCCCGTGGCGCGAACATCACGATCACGATCAGCACCACGCCATAGATCACCATGTTGATCCCGGGCAGTGTGCCGAACAGGTTGCGGGTGAGGTCGGCCAGCAGGTGCAGCGCGATCGCGCCCAGCACCGGCCCCCACAAGGTTCCGAGGCCGCCGACGATGGCCGCCACCAGGGCCTCCACCGACGTGTGCGGCCCGTAGGCGAGCGCAGGGTCGATGTACTGGAACACTTGCACGTAGAAGGCGCCGGCCGCGCCCATGAAGCCGCCGGACAGCACGATCGCCCCCAGCTTCACGCGGAACGGATCGACGCCGATGGCCCGGGCCGCGTCCTCGTTGTCGCGCACGGCTTGCAGCCAGGCGCCGAAACGCGAGTGGCGCAGCCAGCAGGTCACCAGCAGCGCCCCGACGACCAGGCACAGGATGACGGCCAGGTAGCCGCGCCGGTCGGCAAACTGCAGGTTGTCCGCGCCGGCGCGCAGCGGCACCAT
>DATHWV010000180.1:0-21007 GCA_035460205.1 Ramlibacter sp. | reverse complement strand
GGCACGGCGGCCGTGCAATTGAAGGACGGCGATGTGCTGTCATTCGGCAACGACCACCTGAAGGCGCTGCATACGCCGGGCCACACCGCAGGCAGCATGAGCTACGTCTGGCGCGAGCATGTCTTCACCGGCGACACCTTGTTGATCAACGGCTGCGGGCGGACCGATTTCCAGTCCGGCAGCGCCGCGGCGCTGTACCGCAGCCTGACAGAAGTGCTGTTTGCCCTGCCCGACGCCACCACCGTCTGGCCTGGCCACGATTACCAGGGCCGAACCCATTCCACCATTGGTGTCGAGAAGGCCGGTAACGCCCGGGTGGCGGGCAGGACGCTGGCAGAATTCAAGGCAATCATGGATGAATTGAACCTGCCCAAGCCGCGGCGGCTGGACGAAGCCGTGCCGGCCAACCTGAGCTCGGGGCTGCGCCACGACGCGGGTGCCCCCAGCAATGTCCTCGACTCGTCGCCCGTCAAGCCGCGACCCGGCTACGCGGGTGATGTGATGCCGCAACTGGCCTTTGACTGGTGGAAGAAGGGCGATGCCGTGCTGGTGGATGTACGCAGCGACGCCGAGCGCGAATGGGTCGGCTTCGTGCCCGGCGCCGTGCCGCTGGCGTGGAAGCAGTGGCCCGGCATGGTTCCCAACCCCGGCTTTGACGAAGGCCTGAAGGCCGCCGTGCCACCCGGCAAGAAGGCCGTGCTGCTGTGCCGCAGCGGCGTGCGTTCCGCGGCGGCGGCGATTCGTGCCACCGAGCTGGGCATCGAGGCCTACAACATCCTCGAAGGGTTCGAAGGCGATCCCGACGACAAAGCACAGCGCGGCAAGCGCGGGGGCTGGCGCATGCACGGCCTGCCGTGGCGCCAGCGCTGATCGATTTTTCTCCTTTTACCCAAGACTAGACCATGGCTGTGAACCTCACCGCGCCCCGCGCCGGCGACCTCCATCCCGTTCCCGGTGTGCGCATCGGCGTCGCCGAAGCCGGCATCCGCAAGGCCAACCGCAAGGACCTCACCGTGGTCCTGATCGACGCCGGGGCTTCGGTCGCGGGCGTGTTCACCGGCAACCGCTTCTGCGCGGCGCCGGTACAGGTGTGCCGGGAGCACCTTGAGAACTCAGCGTCGCAAGGCGGCATCCGCGCCATGGTGATCAACACCGGCAATGCGAACGCAGGCACCGGCGAGGAAGGCCTGGTCCGCTCGCGTTCCACCTGCATCGCACTGGCGCGCCATCTCGACATCGCGCCGGGCCAGGTGCTGCCGTTTTCGACCGGCGTGATCATGGAGCCCTTGCCCGTGGATCGTATCGAAGCCGGCTTGCCGGCGGCGCTCGCCGATGCGAAGCCCGACAACTGGCTGCGCGCGGCCGAAGGGATCATGACCACCGACACCATTGCGAAAGCCTTCAGCCGCCGCGTGGATATCGGCGGCACCACCGTGACGATTTCGGGCATCAGCAAGGGCGCCGGCATGATCCGTCCGAACATGGCGACGATGCTGGGTTTCATGGCCACCGACGCGAAGGTGGACCAGGGTGTCATGAAGCAGCTTGCGCTGGAACTTGCCGAAGGATCGTTCAATCGCGTGACCGTGGACGGCGACACCTCCACCAACGACTCTTTCGTGGTGATCGCCACCAACCAGGCGGCCAACGCGCCGATCACGTCGCTGGCGTCGCCCGCCGGCCAGGCGCTGCGCTCGGCCATGCTCGAGGTGGCACGGCTGCTCGCGCAGGCCATCGTGCGCGACGGCGAAGGTGCGACCAAGTTCATCACCGTGCGGGTCGAAGGCGGCAAGACCGGCGAGGAGTGCCGCAAGGTGGCTTATGCGATAGCGCATTCGCCATTGGTGAAGACGGCGTTCTTTGCGAGCGACCCCAACCTCGGCCGTATCCTTGCGGCGGTGGGTTACGCCGGCATCGATGACCTGGACCAGACAAAGATCGACCTCTTCCTCGACGATGTGCACGTCGCCGTCAACGGCGGGCGCAATCCGTCCTATCGCGAGGAAGATGGCCAGCGCGTGATGAAGCAGAGCGAGATCACCGTGCGCGTGGTCCTGGGCCGCGGCAACGCGGCCGAGACGGTCTGGACCTGCGACTTCAGCCACGAGTACGTGACCATCAACGCGGACTACCGTTCATGAGGCGCTGGGCCGCTCCCGAGACGAATGGCACCGCAGCGCGTAGCGCGGAGGTTTCCTGATATGAACGAGAAATTCGAGCATCTCCTCGATCGCGCGGCGCAGCTGCTGGCGCGCATCGAGTCCATCCTCCCCCAGCCGCTGGGCGCGCCCGACTGGGGTGCTTCCATCGCCTGGCGTTACCGCAAGCGTTCCTCGGGCCACGGCGCGCTGGAACCGGTGCGTCACGTCGGCGCGATCCGCTTGTCCGACCTGAAGGAAATCGAAGTCCAGAAGGAAAAGATCCAGCGCAACACGCTGCAGTTCGTGCAGGGGCAGCCGGCCAACAACGTGCTGCTGACGGGCGCGCGCGGTACCGGCAAGTCATCCCTGATCAAGGCCTGCCTGAATGAATACGCGCCGCAGGGCCTGCGGCTGATCGAGGTCGACAAGGCCGACCTGGTCGACCTGCCCGACATCGTCGACGTCGTGGCATCGCAGCCCGAGAAGTTCATCGTGTTCTGCGACGACCTGAGTTTCGAGGAAGGTGAGCCGGGCTACAAGGCGCTCAAATCCATCCTCGACGGGTCGGTGGCCGCGGCCACCCCCAACGTCCTGATCTACGCGACCAGCAACCGGCGCCACCTGTTGCCCGAGTACATGAAGGAAAACCTGAGCTACACGCACACCGAGGACGGCGAGGTGCATCCCGGCGAGGTGGTGGAAGAAAAGATCTCGCTGTCGGAACGCTTCGGCCTGTGGGTGAGCTTCTACCCGTTTACGCAGGACGAGTACCTGGCCATTGCCGCGCAGTGGCTGTCGTGGTTCAACGTGAGCAAGGAAGCCATCGCGGCAGCCCGGCCCGAGGCCCTGGTCTGGGCCCTGGAGCGAGGCTCGCGCAGCGGCCGCGTGGCTTACCAGTTCGCGCGTGACTACGCGGGCCGCCATCCTGCATGAGCGGTGGCACCAGCCCCCTGGTGGCCGACGGCGACAGGCCGCGCGAAGGCGGTGCGGACCGCAAGGAAGTTGAAGTGGCGGTGGGCGTGTTGATTCGCGCCGACGGAGCTTTCCTGCTCACCTCGCGTCCGCCCGGCAAGGTGTACGAGGGCTACTGGGAATTTCCCGGCGGAAAGGTGGAGCCGGGAGAGACCGTGGAGCAGGCCCTGCGGCGGGAACTGATCGAGGAGATTGGCGTCACCATCGGCGCCGTCCATCCCTGGCGCGTGGAACGCGTCGACTATCCGCATGCGCTGGTGCGCCTGAACTTCTGCAAGGTGTACGAATGGAGCGGCGACCTGCACATGCATGAAGGCCAGGCCTTCTCGTGGGAATCGCTGCCGGTGGTCGTGCAACCGGTGCTGCCGGGCACCGTCCCGGTGTTGCAATGGTTCGCGCAGGAACGTGGCTTCGTGGGCGACACCCACGCGCAAGGGCCGCGCTAAGGCCCTACTGCAGTTTCGCGTCGCCGAAAGGCAGGTCGTCGGGCGGGGATTCGTCCGGAACGCGAAAGCTTTCGCTGGCCCACGCGCCCAGGTCCATGTCCTTGCAGCGCTCCGAACAGAAGGGGCGGAAGGGGTTGGTCGGCGCGTAGATGCTCTCGCCGCCGCAGGCCGGGCAGCGCACCACACGCGGCTTTGCGTCGGGAGGGGTGTCCGGCTTTCCCATCGCAGGCCTCGTCAGGAACAGAGGGTAAGTTCGAACTGCGAGTTGTCGTTGCTGGCCTGCAGCCGGTCGGCGACTTCCTGGCGCATCAGGCGCACGGAGACCATCAGGCGGTTACCGCTGATTTCCGGGATCAGGCCCAGTGCCGGGTCCAGCCGAAGGCGCAGCAACTGGAACGTCCGGCCCTGCGGCAGGTTCTGCTGCAGTTGCCCATGGCTTGCCATCACCTTTTGCGGGGTGCCGGAGTCGCGCAACAGCTTCAGCAACATGTGGATGGATTCGGCCAGCGGCGCCAGGGTGGATGCCCAACGCTCCAGGTCGGCCTGCCGCGCGGGCGCGTCATGGTGCTGCCAGGCGTAGTACGACGGCAAGTCGAACTCGCAGGTGCCGCCGGGGATGCCGACCCGGCTGCGGATGCTCATGAGCCAGTCGTTCTCCGTCAGCGATTGCCCCGCCTTGCCCGGCAGGTTGTTCAATGCCGAGAAGCAGCGGTCCATCTTGCCGACGACGTCGTCCAGCACGCTCTCGGCGACCCCGGGGTTGCCGCGATAGCTGTTGAGGGCCTGTTTCTGCTTTTCCAGGTCCTTCATGACGTCGGACTTCAGGTCCGCCCGCGCCGCCACGTCCATCACTTCGAAGATGGTCGCCAGCGCGTAGTGGTGGTCGATCGGGTGGGAACGGGGCACCAGCTCGCCGAGACGGCGGAACAGGTGCTCCAGGCGCAAGTAGGTGCGGATGCGTTCGTTGAAGGGATATTCGTAGAGGATCACGCTTTGGGCCTGTGCACGCTGTTATCGCCGGTGCGAACGCGCGATCATAGCCCGAAGCGGCGGGCGGCCTGTACCACGATGTCACGCAACTGCGCCAGCGACACGCCGTCGTTGAAGATCACGACGTCGGCGGCCGCCAGGCGCTGCTCGCGGCTGGCCTGCGCCTGCATGATGGCCAGCACGTCCGCGGGCTTGAGGCCGCTGCGCGCGACCACGCGGTCGACTTGTGTCTGCGGCAGGCAGTCCACCACCAGCACCTGGTCCACCTGCGAGCGCCAGCGGCCGGACTCCACGAGCAGCGGGATGTCGAACACGATGCATCGGGCGCCGCCGGCGAGTGCGGCCTGTACCTGCCGGGCACTCTCTTCGCCTACCAGCGGGTGGACGATGGCTTCGAGGTGCTTGCGCGCCTGCGGGTCGGCATAGGCGTGTTCGCGCATGCGCTCGCGGTCCAGTGCGCCTTCGGCGGTGATGAAGTGGTCGCCGAAGCGGCCGGCAATTGCGGCGATGGCCGCGCCGCCGGCGGCGGTGGTGGCTCGCGAGATCGCGTCGGCGTCGATCACCGCCGCGCCCAGCCCGGCCAGCATCTGCAGCACGGTGCTCTTGCCGCTGCCGATGCCGCCCGTGAGGCCGACGCGCATGACGGCCGCCCTAGAGCCCGACCACCGCGAGGATGCTCGCCGGGCCGAAGATCATGGCTGTCAGGCCGGCGCCCGCGAGGAAGGGGCCGAACGGCACGTAGCCGCCTTCGCGCAAGCCACTGGAGAGCTTCATCGCGATGCCGACGATGGCGCCGATGACCGAGGCCATCAGGATGATGGGGATGAGCGCCTGCCAGCCGAACCAGGCGCCCAGCGCGGCGAACAGCTTGAAGTCGCCGTAGCCCATGCCTTCCTTGCCGGTGAGGAGCTTGAAGGCCTTGTAGACCAGCCACAGGGACATGTAGCCCGCTACCGCGCCCCATACCGCGTTGGGCAGCGACACCGGGCCCCAGCGCAGCGCCGCCACGATCAGCCCGGCCCACAACAAGGGCAGCGTGATGTCGTCGGGCAGGAGGGTGGTGTCCCAGTCGATCATGGCCAGCGCGACGATGGCCGCGGCGAAGCCGCACCACGCCAGGCCGGCCGGCGTGGCACCCCAGGTGTAGACGCTGAAGCAGAAGAGGGCGCCGGTGGCCAGTTCCACCAGCGGGTAGCGCAGGCCGATCGGCGTGTCGCAGGCCGAGCACCTGCCCCGAAGCGCGAGCCAGCTGAACACAGGGACGTTTTCATACCAGCGGATCGCGTGGCCGCACTTGCGGCAGCGCGAGCGCGGTTGCGAAAGCGTGAGGACGGGGCCTTCCTCGACCGGCTTGCCGGCCAGTTCGGCGCATTCGGCCGCCCACTCGCGCTCCATCATCTGGGGCAGGCGGTAAATCACCACGTTGAGGAAACTGCCGACGAGCAGGCCGAAGACGCCGGCCAGCCCGGCATCGACCGCGGGGGACACCAGCATCAGACGACCTGGCCCAGCTTGAAGATGGGCAGGTACATCGACACGACGATGCCGCCGATCAGGCCGCCCAGGAACACGATGATGATTGGCTCCATCAGGCTGGAGAGGCCCTCCACCATGTCGTCCACTTCGGCTTCATAGAAGTCGGCGGCCTTGCCCAGCATGTGGTCGAGCGCACCGGACTCCTCGCCGATCGCGCACATCTGCAGCACCATGGTGGGAAACACGTTCGCGTTCGTCATGGCGGCCGTGAGGCTGGTACCGGTGGAGACTTCCATCTGGATCTTCTCGGTGGCCATGGCGTAGACCGAGTTGCCGGCCGCGCCGCCCACCGAATCAAGCGCTTCGACCAGCGGGACGCCGGCTGCGAACATGGTGGACAGCGTACGGGTCCAGCGTGCGATGACCGATTTGTAGACCAGCAGGCCGAACACCGGCACCTTGAGCATCACCCGGTCCATGAACATCTGCACCTTCTCGCTGCGCTTCCAGGCCTGCATGAAGAAGTAGAGGGAGCCGCCGATGCCGCCGAAGATCAGCCACCAGAACTTCACGAAGATTTCGGACAGGGCGATCACGAAGAGCGTGGGCGCCGGCAGGTCCGCGCCGAAGGACGTGAACACTTCCTTGAAGGCCGGGATCACGAAGATCATGATCACGGCCACCACGACGAAAGCCACCACCACCACCGAGATCGGGTACATCAGCGCCGACTTGATCTTCGACTTGATGGCCTCGGTCTTTTCCATGTAGATCGCCAGCCGGTCCAGCAGCGATTCCAGGATACCGGCTGCTTCACCGGCTTCCACCAGGTTGCAATACAGGCTGTCGAAGTACAGCGGGTACTTGCGGAACGCGGCGGACAGTGACGTGCCGGTCTCCACGTCGGTGCGGATGTCGTTGAGCAGCTTGGCGACGCTGGGGTTCGAGTTGCCGCGCCCGACGATGTCGAAGGCCTGCAGCAGCGGGACGCCGGCCTTCATCATGGTGGCGAGCTGGCGCGTGAAGATGGCGATGTCCTTGGGCTTGATCGACGCGCCCGAGCGCATCCGGCGCTTCTTGACCTTGGTGGGTGAGACGCCCTGGCGCCGCAGGGCGGCATTGACCTGGTTCTCGCCGGCCGCGCGGGTTTCGCCGCGGACCTGCTTGCCGTTGCGGTCCCGCCCTTCCCATTCGAAAACAAACTCGACGACTTTGGTAGTGGCCGTGGCCATGAGCGTACTCCTCTAATCCCTGCCGTTATACATTGGTGCAGCCCAGCACCTCTTCGAGCGACGTGACGCCCAGCTTGACCTTGTACAGGCCCGACTGGCGCAGGCTCTTCACCCCGTCCGCTTCGGCCTGCTTGGCGATCTCCAGCGCGCCCCCGTCTGCCAGGATGATGCGCTGGATGTCTTCGCTGATCGGCATCACCTGGTAGATACCGACCCGGCCCTTGTAGCCGTTGTTGCACATGCTGCAACCCACCGGCCGGTAAGGCGTCCAGGTCCCGTCCACGTCTTCCTCCTTGAAACCTGCGTCGAGCAGCGTCTCGTGGGGGATGTCGTGGGGAGCCTTGCAGTTCGTGCACAGGCGCCGCGCCAGCCGCTGGGCGGTGATGAGGATGACGCTGGACGCGATGTTGAACGGGGCGATGCCCATGTTGCGCATCCGCGTCAACGTGGTGGGCGCGTCGTTGGTATGCAGCGTGGACAGCACCATGTGGCCGGTCTGCGCGGCCTTGATGGCGATGTCGGCGGTTTCCAGGTCACGGATTTCGCCCACCATGATCACGTCCGGGTCCTGGCGCAGGAAGGACTTGAGCGCCGCAGCAAAGGTCAGCCCCGCCTTGTCGTTGATGTTGACCTGGTTCACGCCCGGCATGCCGATTTCGGACGGATCTTCGGCCGTGGAGATGTTCACGCCCGGCTTGTTCAGAATGTTCAGGCAGGTGTAGAGCGACACGGTCTTGCCCGAACCCGTGGGGCCGGTGACCAGCACCATGCCGTAAGGGCGGCTCACGGCATCGAGCAGGCGCGCTTTTTCCTCGGGCTCGTAGCCGAGCGCGTCGACGCCCAGCCGGGCACTGCTGGGGTCCAGGATACGGATCACGATCTTCTCGCCGAACAGCGTGGGCAGGGTGCTGACCCGGAAGTCGATCACCCGGTCCGGCCCGACCTTGAGCTTCATCTTGCCGTCCTGCGGCACGCGCTTTTCGGAAATGTCCATGCGCGAGATGACCTTGATGCGCGAGGCCAGCTTCTCCTTGATGGCGATTGGCGGGGACGCGATCTCGCGCAATTCGCCGTCGACGCGGAAGCGGACGCGATAGTTGTGCTCGTAGGGTTCGAAGTGCAGGTCCGATGCCTTCATCGTGAAGGCGTCCAGCAGCATCTTGTGCAGGAACTTGACGACCGGGGCGTCCTCGACCTCGGAGGTGGCGGCGTCCGAGTCCTCGCTGGTCGCCGCCTCCATCGTCGATTCGTCGAACTCGAAATCGTCGCCGATGATGCTGTCCATCGCCTCGCTGGCGCTGGCGGAGGTGGTCTCCACCATCTTGGTCAACTTGTCGTACTCGGCAATGATCCAGTCGACGCCCATCTGGGTGGCGAACTTGATCTTCTCCGCCGCCTGCTGGTCCGACGGGTCGGCGGTGGCGACGATCAGGCGGTTGTTGCGCTTGCTCAGCACCACCACGCGGTAGGCCTGGCAGATCTTGGTGTCCAGCAGGTTCTTGGGCAACCGCTGGATGTCGACGGCCTCGAGGTCGAGCAAGGGCGCCCCGAATGCCGAGGACATGGTGTGCGCGAGGTCGGCCGCCGAAACGGAACCGGACCCGGTCAATTCGGCGATGAAGCTCGTTCGGTTGGCCGTGGCCTTGCGGAACAGTTCCTCGGCCGATTTCTGGCCGAGCTTGCCGGCGGACACGAGCGCCCGTGCCAAACCGGGCAGGGCCATGGAAGCAGCTTCTGGGGCAACGGGATCGACGGCGGCCATGAGTTGTAACTGGATGCTTAAGCAGGCGAACCCCCACGGGTCCACGCCGGAACATCATCGCCTAAAAGCAGTAGCGCGTAAATCTTGCGCCGCCAAAGTTGCACGTGGGAGTTGGAACGGCGTCACGTTAGTTTTCACTTACTTGACATTCAGGAATGCAAGCAGTTCCCGCCGGACTTTGTCGACCACTTCGTCCCAGCCGGCGGGCGAGGACTGCCTGAACAAGACAGCGTCCGGATACCAGGCGGTCCTGGCCGCGTCCATGGTCCATCGATAGTCCGACGCATAGGGCAGCAGGACCCACAGCGGCCTGCCGAGGGCCCCCGCGAGGTGCGCGACCGAAGTGTCGATCGAAATGACCAGCTCCATCTCCTGCGCCAGCGCCGCGGTGTCAGAGAAGTCGGCCAACTGGCTGCTGTGGTCCGCGAGCCAATGGGACTTTCCCAGCGCTTCGGCGTCGGCGGCTGACAACTCCTTTTGCAGGCTGTGGAATTCGGCCGGAAGGCCGCGCAGGTATTCCAGCGCGGACAACGGAACGGAGCGGTTGCGGTGTGCGATTGCATCGATGCCCCGCTTTTCGTTGCTGCCCCACACCAACCCGATTCGCGGCACCTGCCGCGGCCCCAGTTTGCTGCGCCACGACTCGAGCTTGGCCGGATCCGCTTTCAGGTAGGGAGTGCGGCCGGGAACAGTCTGCAGTGTCGTGGCGAATGCGCGGGGCAGGCTCATGATCGGGCAGCGGAAGTCCGCGGGCGGCGGCGGTCCGTCGGCCCGCACGACGCGCGGGGCGCCGTCCAGGCCGGCCAGGAGTTCCAGCAACGGCTCGGGGGCCATGATCACCGGCGTGGCGCCGCGCTCGCGGATCAGGCTCGCATACCGCGAAAACATGAGCAGGTCGCCATAGCCAACCTCGGGGTGAACCAGGATCGTCTTGCCCGCGATCGGCTGTGCGCCGTCCCAGGCCGGGATGGACGCCAGCGCCGGCACGAGTGTGCGAAACCGGCTGCGCCAGCGCCACTCGTAAAGGTCCCAGCCTTCCGGGTACTCGCCGGCCAGCAGCAGCAGTTCCGCCTTGAGCATCCGTGCATCGGCATGGTCAGGACGAAGCGCGATCGCACGATCGAAACTGGCGAGGCCTTCCGCTGCACGCCGGCATTCACCCAGCAGCACGCCGCGATTCAGGTGGGCCTCCACATGGTCGGCGTTCAACCCGATAGCCTTGTCATAGCCTTCGAGGGCTTCCGCAAGCCGGCCCATTTTTCGAAGCACCATGGCCCGATGGCAGTGTGCGTTGGCATGCCCTGGCGCGGCAGCGATGGCGCTGTCGTAGCTTGCGAGCGCTTTGCGCGGCCGCTTCAGGTGGGTGAGGGCAACTGCGCGGCCGTAGTGCGCGTCGGCGAGGCCTGGGTCGATGGCAAGCACCCGGTCGTAGCTCTTGATCGCCTGCTCGAACTCTTTCAAATTCAGCAAGACATCGCCCAGCCTGTTGAGGACGAATTTCTGGCGGCGATGGGTTCCTGCCAGGGTCCGGTAGATGTCTGCCGCCTCGCGCAAGCGGCCCGCATCGCACAATGCCTGCGCCTTGGCCAGAGGCTCGTCCGGGCCGGGGCTGGGAAAGGGAGTTTGGGTCACGGCTGGCGGTCTTGCGCTTGCTTGACTCGCAATTGAAAACTGGTCGGGGTGAGAGGATTCGAACCTCCGGCCTCTACGTCCCGAACGTAGCGCTCTACCAGGCTAAGCTACACCCCGATTTTTCCGTGCTTGCCGCGATGCTGAGTGATCAGTTACGGCGTTGCAGCAGTTGAGCCGCCAATTGTAGCAAACCCTGCGTGTACGGATTCGACGGCAATTGCGCTGCGGCCTGCATCGCGCGCCGCGCTTCACCCGCGGCCGCCTCTCGCGTGACGTCCAGCGCGCCGGTTTCCTTGACGATCGCGATGATGCGCTCCAGCTCGCCGACGCCCCCGCTTTCGATGGCATGGCGGATCACCGCACGCTGTTCCGCAGTGCCGCGCTGCATGGCGGATATGAGCGGCAACGTGGCCTTGCCTTCGCGCAGGTCGTCGCCCAGGTTCTTGCCCATTTCGGAGGCATCGCCGTCGTAGTCGAGGACGTCGTCGATCACCTGGAAGGCCGTTCCCAGCGCCTGCCCGTAGTCGGCACAGGCCTGCTCGACCTCGCTGCCGGCATGCGCCAGCACCGCGCCCAGCCGGGCACTCGCCTCGAACAGCTTGGCCGTCTTGGAACGGATGACGCGAAGGTACGCGGCCTCGTCGAGCGACGGGTCGTGCATGTTCATCAACTGCAGCACTTCACCCTCGGCGATCACGTTGGTGGCGTCGGCCAGGATCTCCATGATCCGCATCTGGCCGGCGTCCAGCATCATCTGGAAGGCCCTGGAATAGAGGAAATCGCCCACCAGGACGCTGGCTGGGTTGCCGAAGCTGGCATTGGCGGTCGCCCGGCCGCGGCGCAGGGTCGACTCGTCCACCACGTCGTCATGCAGGAGCGTCGCGGTGTGTATGAATTCCACCACGGCAGCCAGGTTGTGCCGCTGGGCGCCGGTGTAACCGAGGGCGCCGCAAACCAGCAGCAGCAGGGCGGGGCGCAGGCGCTTTCCGCCCGCCGAGATGATGTAACGGGAAACCTCTGCGACCAGGGGCACCCCGGAATCGAGCCGGCGGGCGATCACGGCGTCGACTTCCCGCATGTCGTCGGCGATCAGGGCTAGCACGGAGGCGGTGCTGGAGGAGGAGGCAGTCAAGGCGCGGCGGGTAGTTCTGGCCGATTATAGGAAGCCGGGGTGGCGGCCTTCTGGCCCCGGCCGCGGCTGGTGTGAGTAACCGCAAACTATGTTATAGTCATGGGCTCTGCGGAAATCCGTCCGTGGAGCTTCTCATTTTCAGAGGTCAAACATGTACGCGGTCATAAAAACCGGTGGCAAGCAGTATCGCGTTGCTTCCGGCGAAAAAATTAAAGTAGAACAGATTGCTGCGGACGTAGGCCAGGAAATCGTGATCGACCAGGTGCTGGCTGTCGGAAACGGCAGCGAGATCAAGGTCGGCACGCCCCTGGTGTCCGGCGCAACTGTGACAGCCACTGTGGTGGCTCACGGCAAGCACGACAAGGTTCGCATCTTCAAGATGCGCCGTCGCAAGCACTATCAAAAGCGCCAAGGGCATCGCCAGCAGTTCACCGAACTGCAAATCGGCGCGATTGCCGGTTAAGCAGGAGCAGCAGAAATGGCACAGAAAAAAGGCGGCGGCTCTACGCGAAACGGGCGGGATTCCCAGCCCAAGATGCTCGGCGTGAAGGCTTTCGGCGGTGAATTGATCAGCGCCGGTTCCATCATCGTGCGCCAGCGCGGCACCAAGTTCCACCCCGGCACCAACGTCGGCGTGGGCAAGGACCACACCCTCTTCGCCCTGGTGGACGGCCACGTGCAGTTCGCGACCAAGGGTGCGCTCTCCAAGCAGACCGTGAGCATCGTCCCGGCGGCGTAAACGTCACTTCGCTCACCCGCGAGGCCCCGATTCGTCGGGGCTTTGTTTTTTGGGCGGAAATCTATACTGGTCCCCTATGAAATTCGTAGACGAAGCCTATATCGACATCGCCGCGGGCGACGGCGGGGCGGGCTGCGTCTCGTTCAGGCACGAGAAGTACAAGGAATTCGGCGGCCCGAACGGGGGCGACGGCGGCCGCGGCGGCCATGTCTTCGCGGTGGCGGATGTCAGCCTGAACACGCTGGTCGACTTCCGTTTTTCGCGGAGGCACGAAGCCAGGCGCGGCGAACACGGCATGGGCTCGGACATGTTCGGCGCGGCGGGCGACGACATCACGCTCAAGATGCCGGTCGGCACCATCATCAGCGACGCCGAGACCGGCGAGGTGCTCTACGAACTGCTCACCCCTGGCGAGGTGATCACCATCGCAAAGGGCGGCGACGGTGGTTTCGGCAATATGCGCTTCAAGAGCGCCATCAACCGCGCGCCGCGCCAGAAGACGCCGGGCTGGCCCGGCGAGCGCAAGAGCCTCAAGCTTGAGTTGAAGGTACTGGCGGACGTCGGCCTGCTGGGCATGCCCAACGCCGGCAAGTCCACACTCATCACGGCCATCTCCAACGCCCGGCCACGCATCGCCGACTACCCCTTCACCACGCTGCACCCGAACCTGGGCGTGGTGCGCGTCGGCCCCGAGCAGAGCTTCGTGGTCGCCGACCTGCCGGGCTTGATCGAAGGTGCATCGGAAGGCGCAGGCCTCGGCCACCTGTTCCTGCGCCACCTGCAGCGCACGCGGCTGCTGCTGCATGTGGTGGACCTCGCGCCCTTTGACGGCGCCGACCCGGTCGCGCAGGCCAAGGCCATCGTGGGCGAGCTGAAAAAATACGATCCGGGACTCTACGAGAAACCGCGCTGGCTCGTGCTCAACAAGCTGGACATGATCGACGTCGAAGAACGCGAAGCGCGCGTGAAGGACTTCGTCAAGCGCTTCAAGCACAAGGGTCCCGTGTTCCAGATTTCCGCGCTGACCCATGAAGGCTGCCAGGACCTCGTCAAGGCGGCCTACCAGCAGGTCAAGGCGCAACAGGTGGCGGAGCAGGCGCCCGTCGAGATCGATCCGCGGTTCGCACCCGACACGTCCACCGAATGAGTTCGATCAACGCCGCCGCCCAAGCCTCCCTGCAACCGGAAGCCGGCGTGCTGCGCGGTGCACGCCGCATCGTGGTGAAGGTCGGCTCCAGCCTGGTCACCAACGAGGGGCGGGGACTGGACGAGGCGGCCATCGGCGAGTGGTGCCGCCAGTTGGCGGTGCTGGCGCGCGACGGCCGCGAAGTGATCATGGTGTCCAGCGGCGCCATCGCCGAAGGGATGAAGCGCCTGGGCTGGGCGACGCGTCCGCATGAGATCAACGAGCTGCAGGCCGCCGCCGCCGTGGGCCAGATGGGCCTGGCGCAGATGTACGAGACCAAGCTGCGCGAGAACGGCATGGGTTCGGCCCAGGTCCTGCTGACGCACGCCGACCTTGCCGATCGCGAGCGCTACCTCAACGCCCGTTCGACGCTGCTGACGCTGCTGCAGCTCAACGTGGTGCCGGTCATCAACGAAAACGACACGGTCGTCAACGACGAAATCAAGTTCGGCGACAACGACACCCTGGGCGCCCTCGTGGCCAACCTGGTCGAGGCCGATGCGCTGGTCATCCTGACCGACCAGAAGGGCCTGTACAGCGCCGACCCGCGCAAGGATGCGACGGCGACGTTCGTGCACGAAGCGCGCGCCGGCGACGCGGCGCTCGAAGCCATGGCGGGCGGCGCCGGTTCCAGCCTGGGCCGCGGCGGCATGATCACCAAGATCCTGGCGGCCAAGCGTGCAGCGGGCTCCGGCGCTTCCACCGTGATTGCGTGGGGCCGCGAGCCTGATTGCCTGTTGCGCCTGGCCCGGGGTGAAGCCATCGGCACCTTGCTGGTCGCCCCCACGCAGAAGAGCCAGGCCCGCAAGCGCTGGATCGCGGACCACTTGCAGATGCGCGGCGCCGTTGCGGTGGATGCCGGCGCGGCTGCCAAGGTGCGCGACGAAGGCAAGAGCCTGCTGCCGATCGGGATGCTCTCGGTGGAAGGCGAGTTCTCGCGTGGCGACGTGATCGCCGTGCGTGACCCGGCCGGCAACGAGATTGCGCGCGGCCTGGCGAACTACGCCAGTGCCGAGGCACGCCTGTTGTGCCGCAAGCCCTCCGGCGAGATCGAGCGGCTTTTGGGCTACGTCGCCGAGCCGGAGATGATCCATCGCACCAACCTGGTGGTCACGCGCTGACGCGGTGCCCGGCTAGGGCTGTGTGAAGCGGGTGTCGACGGGGGAGCGCAGGGCGCGGATGATCTGCGCCGGCGTCCCGTTGACGCCATGTCCCAGGCATGCGCCCGTTCGCGCGATCACGAGGCTGTGCCGCGACCGGTTGTCGTGCAGTGCCTGCCACTGCGGATCCTTCGCGATGGCCCAGCCGCTTCCGGGATGGTGCCGGGCGTAGGTCTTGACTTCGCCCGTCCTGCAACGCACGGCTTCGTACATCGCATTCACGGCGCCAGTCTTGCTGGTGGCCACCACCACATAGCGAACGATGCCGTCGTCGCCCACCGCTATGGAAGCGGGTGCCACACCGAAATCAAGGGCCGATCGCTCCACGTCAATGCGGATCAGCCGGTTGGTGTCCAGTGCCGGCGGCGGCGGCGCCTCGACTTCCTTCCAGTCCGGGTCAATGGGCATGAGCTGCGCCTGCGCGCAGCAGGCGCACAGCGCGAACAGCAGGCCTGCCAGCCGGTCAAGGCGCATGCTTGTCGTCCTGTTGCTGGTTCAATGCGGCCTGCGGATCGGGCTCGAAGGTCGCCCCGGGTGGCAACTCCAGGCCGCCGGGCGCCTGTTCCATGCCGTCGTGGCCCTCGTGATCGCGTGCACGCATGCCACTGCGCAAGTAGCGGTTGCGATGGTCATGGCGCGGCAGGTAGCGTGCGAGCTCGGTGAGCGCCATTTCATAGACACCGCGCTTGAACTCGACGACCATGTCCAGCGGCACCCAGTAGTCGTTCCAGCGCCAGGCGTCGAACTCCGGGTGGGTGGTGGCGCGCAGGTTCAGGTTCCAGTCCTGCCCCGTGAGCTGGAGCAGGTACCAGATCTGCTTCTGTCCCTTGTAGTGTCCGCGCGCATCGCGCCGGATGTACCGGTCGGGCACCTCATAGCGCAACCAGTCCCGGGTGCGCGCGACGATCCGCACGTGCTCGGGCAGCAGCCCCACCTCCTCGTGCAGTTCCCGGAACATCGCCTGCTCCGGGGTCTCTCCCCGGTCGATGCCGCCTTGCGGAAACTGCCAGCTGTGGGTGCGTATGCGCTTGCCCCAGAACACCTGGTTTTTCTGGTTGAGCAGGACGATGCCGACGTTCGGCCGAAAGCCGTCCCGGTCAAGCATAATCAAACCCCAAATTTTTAAACTGAGTTCATTATGCACGCCCCTCCGGGCGCCCGCAAAGAGCTCAGCGGCACCACGCCCCCCGATGAAAGCCTCCCAGTTCTTTATATCCACCCAGAAGGAAGCCCCCGCCGACGCCGAGGTTGCCAGCCATAAGCTGATGATGCGCGCCGGCATGATCAAGAAGCTCGGCGCCGGTATCTACACCTACCTGCCGATGGGCCTGCGGGTGATCCGCAAGGTCGAGGCCATCGTGCGGGAGGAGATGAACCGGGCCGGCGCCGTGGAACTCTTGATGCCGGTGGTGCAGCCCGCCGAGTACTGGCAGGAGACCGGGCGCTGGGAAAAGATGGGCCCGGAGCTGATGCGGGTGAAGGACCGGCACGACCGCGACTTCATCATCCAGCCCACCAGCGAAGAGGTGGTGACCGACATCGCCCGGCAGGAGTTGCGCAGCTACAAGCAGCTGCCGAAAAACTTCTATCACGTCCAGACCAAATTCCGCGACGAGCGCCGCCCGCGCTTCGGCGTGATGCGCAGCCGCGAATTCATCATGAAGGACGCGTACAGCTTCGACCGCGACCAGGCGGCGGCCAAGGCCAGCTACCAGGTGATGGCGGGCGCCTATCGCGCCATCTTCGACCGCTTCGGACTGCGTTATCGCGCCGTCGCGGCCGACAGCGGCGCCATCGGTGGCGACCTGAGCGAGGAATTCCAGGTGATCGCCGCGACGGGCGAAGATGCGATCGTGTACTGCCCGGGCAGCGAGTACGCCGCCAACATGGAAAAGGCGGAAGCCCTGGCGCCGCAAGCGCCACGGGGTGCGGCAGGCCAACCCATGGAAAAGGTGCCCACACCCGGCAAGAGCACCTGCGCCGATGTGGCTGACCTCTTGAAAGTGCCGCTGGCCACCACGGTGAAATCGCTGGTGCTGGCCACGGACAAGCTCGACGAACGCGGCGCCATCGCCGGATCCACGATCTGGCTGTTGCTCCTGCGCGGCGACCACGACATGAACGAGATCAAGGTTGGCAAGGTGCCCGGCCTGGATGCGGGCTACCGGTTTGCCACGGTGCCGGAGATCATCGAGCACTTCGGCACCAAGCCCGGCTACCTCGGGCCGATCGGTACGAAGAAGCAGGTCAGGGTGGTGGCCGACCGCGAAGTCGCCGTCATGGCCGACTGGATCTGCGGCGCAAACGAGGAAGGCTTCCACACCACGGGCGTCAACTGGGGCCGCGACCTGCCGGAGCCCGATGCCATCGCCGACATCCGCAACGTGGTTGAAGGCGATCCGTCGCCGGACGGCAAGGGGCCGCTGGTTATCGAGCGTGGCATCGAGGTGGGCCATGTGTTCTACCTGGGCACGAAGTACAGCGCGCCGATGAACGCGACTTTCCTCGATGAGACCGGCAAGCCGCAGTTGATGGAGATGGGTTGCTACGGCATTGGCATCACGCGCCTGCCAGCCGCCGCCATCGAACAGAACCACGACGAGCGCGGCATCATCTGGCCGGACGCGATCGCGCCGTTCACCGTGGTCATTTGCCCGATCGGCATGGACCGCAGTGCCGAGGTGAAGGCCGCGGCCGACAAGCTGTACGAGGAGCTGAAGGCTTCCGGGATCGACGTCATGCTGGACGATCGCGGCGAGCGCCCCGGCGCCATGTTCGCGGACTGGGAACTCATCGGTGTTCCGCACCGAGTGGTCATTTCGGACCGCGGACTGAAGGAAGGCCAGCTCGAGTACCAGCATCGCCGCGACGCACAGGCCACGAAGACGCCTGCGGCCGGTATCGCGGACTTCATCCGCGGCCGGCTGAAGGCGTGATCAGCCGTCGCAGCTGCCTCAAGGCTGCGCCTGCGGGCGTCGGCCTGTTGTGGCTGCCGGGCGTGGCAGAGGCAGGCGGGCAACTCGAAGAGCCGCTGGCCGACTCGGTGCGTTCGGCACTGAGCTCGGCGATCGCCAATTCAGCACCGCCGATTCCCGAATTCAACGACCGCGACGCGCGGCTGGCCTATCTGCGATGGCTGGGGGCGATGAGCAGGAAGCTCGCGCGCCGCAAGGCCGAATGGCTGGAGCGCAAGGAGTTCCTGCAAACCGTCTGGTACGAGAGCCGCCGTGCGGGCCTGGACACTGCGTTGGTGCTGGGCCTGATCCAGGTAGAGAGTGCGTTCCGCAAGTTCGCGGTGAGCCCGGTCGGGGCGCGCGGCTACATGCAGGTGATGCCGTTCTGGACCCGGGTGATCGGCGACGGCGACTCGAGCAAGCTGTTCCACATGCAGACCAACCTGCGTTTCGGCTGCGTCATCCTGCGGCACTACGTCGATCGCGAACGGGGCGACCTGTTCATGGCACTGGGGCGCTACAACGGAAGCCGTGGCAAACCGCAGTATCCCAATGCGGTGCTCGGTGCGAGCAAGACCTGGGATTACCACGACCTCGCGCCGGCCGAGCCGTCGCCCGATCCGGCCAGGCCCGCCGAAAAGGCGCCTGGCGGGCCGAACTGATCAGGCGGTGGTGCCGAGCACCTGCTGGAGTTCGCCGCTCTGGTACATCTCCATCATGATGTCCGAGCCGCCGATGAATTCGCCCTTCACATAGAGCTGGGGAATCGTCGGCCAGTTGCTGTATTCCTTGATGCCCTGGCGGATCTCGTCGTCTTCCAGCACGTTGACGGTGGTCACTCCCTTGGGATCCACACCGCAGGCCTTCAGGATCTGGATGGCGCGGCCGGAAAAGCCGCACTGCGGGAAGCTCGCGTTGCCCTTCATGAAGAGGACGACGTCGCTGTTCTTGACCAGCTGGTCGATGCGTTGCTGGGGATCGCTCATGGGAAAACTCCTTGCAGGCCTTTGCCGTGGGACATTGGGGCCAATTATCCCAGTTCAAGCCATTGCCCGCCGGAGCAACGGTCAATTCCGGCCAGGTCGCCCCGGCTCGCCACCTGGCTGAAGCCGGCGGCGTCCAGCAGGCTGCGCGCAGCCGGCGCCTGGTCGTAGCCGTGCTCCAGTAGCAGCCACCCGCCACGACGCAGGTGGGTTGTGGCCTGCGTGATGATGAGCCGGATGTCCCGCAGGCCATCCGGGCCGGCGGCGAGGGCGCCCAGGGGCTCGTGCCGCAGCGCTGCCAGGTGCGGGTCGTCCTGGGCCACATAAGGCGGGTTGCTGGCGATCAGGTCGTAGCTGCCCGCGCCGTCCAGCCAGGATGCTTGCCGGAACGAGATGGCGAGTGACAGGGCCTGCGCGTTGGCCCTCGCCACGGCCAACGCGTCGCTGCTGGCATCCACCGCCTCCACCTGCGCGTCGGGTCGTTGCTGCTTGATCGCGAGGGCGATGGCGCCGCTGCCGGTACCGAGGTCGATCACCGACGGCGAGTCCCCGGCGGCGTGGGGCAGGACTTCCAGCGCCCACTCGACCAGCGTCTCCGTTTCCGGCCTCGGCACCAGCACCCGTGGGTCCACCACAAGCTCCAGCCCGAAGAACTCCTTGCATCCCACGATGTAGGCCACCGGTTCGCCCCCGGTGCGCCGTCGGCACGCATCCTGGAACCGTTGCGAGGGCCCGGGATCGAGCTTGTCGGTGTCATGCGCCAGCAGCCAGCCTCGATCGGTGGGCGCTCGGCCCAGCGCGTGCAGCAGGAGCAACTGCGCATCCAGCCGCTCCAGTCCCATCGCGGCGGCTGCCTGGAGCGCCTGCGCGATCGAGTTCATCGCCCGCCCAAACCGAGTTCGAGCTCTTCGAGCTGCTCCGCCTTGCGCGCCAGCAGCAGGGCCTCGACCACTTCGTCCAGGTCGCCTTCCATCACGAACTGCAATTTGTACAGCGTGAGGTTGATGCGGTGGTCGGTCAGCCGCCCTTGTGGGAAGTTGTAGGTGCGGATGCGGTCGCTGCGGTCGCCGCTGCCGATCAGGCCCTTGCGCGTCGCGGCTTCCTTGGCCGCGCGCTCGCTGCGGTCTTTCTCGCGGATTCGCGCCGCCAGCACCTGCATGGCCTTGGCCTTGTTGCGGTGCTGCGACCGGTCGTCCTGGCACTCCGCCACGATGCCGGTCGGAAGGTGCGTGATCCGCACCGCCGAATCGGTCTTGTTCACGTGCTGGCCGCCGGCGCCGCTCGCGCGATAGGTGTCGATGCGCAAGTCGGCAGGGTTGATCTGCACTGCCTGGGCCTCGTCGGGTTCGGGCATGGCCGCCACCGTGCAGGCGCTGGTGTGGATGCGTCCTTGCGTCTCGGTGGCGGGTACGCGTTGCACGCGATGCCCACCGGACTCGAACTTGAGCTTGCCGTAGGCGCCATCGCCGACGACGCGGATCACCACCTCCTTGAATCCGCCGACTTCGCCCAGGCTCTCGCTCACGACTTCGATCTTCCAGCCCTGCCGCTCGGCATAGCGCGTGTACATGCGCAGCAGGTCGCCGGCAAAAAGCGCGGATTCGTCCCCGCCGGTGCCGGCGCGGATTTCCAGGAAGGTGTTGCGCACGTCGTCCGGGTCCTTGGGCAACAGCAGGCGCTGGAGTTCGTCTTCAAGGCCCGGGAGTTCGGATTCGATGGCGGAAATTTCCTCACGCGCCATGTCGCCCATCTCGGCGTCGTCGATCATTTCGCGGGCTTGCGCGAGATCGCCCTCGCGCTGCAGGAAGCGCTCGAACAGGCCGGCAACTTCGCTCACCTCGGCGTGTTCGCGCGTGAGCGCGCGGTAGCGCTCCATGTCCTGCACGACTTCGGGTTGCTGCAGGAAGAAGTCGAGCTCCTTCAGGCGGATCGGGTAGCGCTCTAGTTGCTGGCGGAGGAATGTTTTCATGGACGTTGGGTTGTCATTGCGGACTGGGCCCGCAATCCACTCGTGGCATGCGGGCGCTGTGGATGCCGGACGAGGCCCGGCACGGCCACACCCCCAGCTAACGTTCCTTGCGCAGGAAGAAGTGCTGGATCGCCGAGCTGGCACGCTCCCGCGCCGAGGCATCGCCCGCGCGCAATTCCGCCATGGCGCCGTGCAGCATCTTCTGCGTCAGCCCCTTGGAAAGCGCGTCCAGC
>DATHWV010000179.1:0-8566 GCA_035460205.1 Ramlibacter sp. | reverse complement strand
CCAGCCGGCGCCGGGCAGGTACACCTCGCACCATGCGTGCAGGTCGGTGAAGTCGACCGTCGTGCCGCTCGGACCGTCCAGTGCCTTCACATCGGGCGTGAGCTGGATCAGGTAACCGGAGACGAAGCGCGCGGCAAGGCCGCAACGCCGCATCAGTTGCACCAGCAGCCAGCCGCTGTCACGGCAGGAGCCGCTGGCGTTCTTCAGCGTCTGCTCGGGCGTCTGCACGCCCGGTTCCATGCGGATCAGGTACTTGATGTCATGTTGCAGTTTCTGGTTGATGCCCACCAGGAAATCGATGGTGCGCTGCTTCTTGCGGTCGACCTGGTCCAGGTAAGCCTGCAGCAGCGGCGTGACCGGCTCGACCGCGAGGTAGGGCGCGAGCTCCTGCGCGACCAGCGGCTCGTACTTGAACGGGAAGTTCTCCGCGCTGGGTTCCAGGAAGAAATCGAACGGGTTGTAGACCGCCATCTCCACCACGAGGTCCACCGTCACCTTGAATTCGGTGGTCTTTTCCGGAAACACCAGGCGCGCCTGGTAGTTGGCGAACGGGTCCTGCTGCCAGTTGATGAAGTGCTTGGCGGGCTCGACCTTGAGTGAATACGAGACGATGCTGCTGCGCGAATGGGGGGCCGGGCGCAATCGCACCACCTGCGGCCCCAGTTGCACCGGCCGGTCGTACTTGTAGTGGGTGACGTGGTTCAGTGCAGCATGGATGGACATGCTGGACATACTAGCAAGACTGGGGCCTGCTTGAGGGTGGTTTCAGCTTCCGATGGCGCCTCCTGTCGGCCGGAATCCCTTGCGGGCCGTTGAAACGCCAGATGCAGAACAACAACGACGGAGGAGGCCGGCTCACGCCCGCATTGCTGGGCGCGGTGCTGGGGCCTGTCTTGCAGGTGCAGCAGGCGGCCTTGTGGGACTGGCGCGTGTACGCCGGGTTGGTCGCACTGGCGGCCCTTTGCTCCCTCCCCCTCCGGGGGAGGGTCGGGGTGGGGGCTCTCTTGCGCGTGCTATCGATCTTGGCCGCCGCCTCGCTCGTCACCTTCTCCCTCAGCGGGCTGCGCGCGATCCAATTCACGTCCCAGGCCCTCGACCCCAAGCTCGAAGGGCGCGACATCGCGGTGGTCGGCGTGGTCGCCGCCATGCCCCAGCGCAATGAAACCGGAATCCGCTTCCGGCTTGAGGTCGAGTCGGCCCACTCGGGAGAAGACGCGGTGCGCCTGCCGCCCCAGCTCTACCTGGGCTGGTACGGCGGTGCGATGCCCGATGCCAACGGCCTGCTGGAGCTGCAGCGCCAGGCCGGCGAATTGCACGCCGGTGAACGCTGGCAAATGACCGTGCGGCTCAAGGCCCCGCACGGGAACAGCAATCCCCACGGTTTCGACTACGAGCTCTGGCTTTGGGAACAAGGCCTGCAGGCCACCGGCTATGTGCGCGCCGGGCCCAGGGACCGGCCGCCGCAACGCATAGGCGTCACCTGGCGCCATCCGGTGGAGCGCGCCCGGCAATCAGTGCGGGATGAAGTGTTCGAACAGGTGGCAGATCGCAAGACCGCGGGCCTGATTGCGGCACTGGTCACCGGCGACCAGAACGCCATCGACCGGGCCGACTGGGACATCTTCCGCGCCACCGGCGTCGCGCACCTCATGAGCATCTCGGGGCTGCACATCACCATGTTCGCCTGGGCGGCGGCCCTGCTGGCAGGTTGGCTGTGGCGGCGCAGCACGCGCCTGTGCCTGGCGTGGCCGGCGCAGCATGCCGCCCTGGTGGGCGGCATCTTGCTGGCGATCGCCTACGCGCTGTTCAGCGGCTGGGGCGTGCCCGCCCAGCGCACGGTGTGGATGCTCGCGACGATCGGCCTGCTGCGGCTGTCGGGCCGGCGATGGCCCTGGCCGCAAGTGTGGCTGCTGGCCTGTGCCGTGGTCGTGACGATCGATCCCTGGGCCCCCCTGCAAGCCGGCTTCTGGTTGAGCTTTGTCGCCGTGGGCGTGCTCTTTGCCACCGACCGGGGGCCGGCGCCGGCCGCAAGCAGCAGCCTGTCGCGAGCCGCCGCCACGTTGCACGCGGCGGCGCGTGAGCAATGGGTGATCACGCTCGCCCTGACGCCGTTGACGCTGCTGCTGTTCGGGCAGGTTTCGGTGGTGGGGCTGCTGGCCAATGCGCTGGCGATTCCATGGGTGACGCTGGTCGTGACACCGCTGGCGCTGGCCGGCGCGATCGCCGCGCCGCTATGGACCATCGCCGCATGGGCGGTGCAGGCCCTGGGTGCGTACCTGGCTTGGTTGGCCACGCTGCCCTTCGCGACCGTCTCGTCACCGGCACCGGCACTCTGGGCCGGCGTGGCGGGCGTGATGGGCGGCATCCTGCTGGCCATGCGCCTGCCGTGGCAGGCCCGCGTGCTGGGTGTGCCCCTGCTCCTGCCCGTCCTCCTGTGGCAGGTTGCGCGCCCGGTGGAAGGGCAGTTCGAATTGCTGGCAGCGGACATCGGGCAAGGCAACGCCGTGATCGTGCGCACGGCGGGCCACACGCTCGTGTATGACGCCGGCCCGCGCTACAGCGCCGAAAGCGATGCGGGCCACCGCGTGCTGGTGCCGCTGCTACGCGCCCTGGACGAGAAGGTCGACACGCTCGTGCTCAGCCACCGCGACAGCGACCACACCGGCGGTGCGGCAGCCGTGCTGGCCATGCAGCCGCAGGCTGCCTTGCTCGCCTCGATCGAGGATGCCCACGAGTTGCAGGCCGTGCGGGCATCGCAACGCTGTCACGAAGGGCAGCGCTGGCGCTGGGACGGCGTGGACTTCGAGGTGCTGCACCCGCGGGCCGCCGACTACGAGGCTGCAGTGAAGCCGAACGCCATGAGTTGCGTGCTGCGGATCTCCAACGGCCCGCGCTCGGCGCTGCTCGCAGGGGACATCGAACAGGCGCAGGAAGCGCGGCTGGTGGCGCAGGGCGCGTTGTCGCCAACGGACGTCCTGCTGGTGCCGCATCATGGCAGCAAGACGTCCTCCAGCATGGCCTTCCTGCAGGCCGTGCAACCGGGGCTGGCGCTGGTGCAGGCGGGTTATCGCAACCGCTTCGGCCATCCGGCGCCGCCGGTGCTGGAACGCTATCGCCAGCTCTCGATTCCGGTGGTCGGCTCGGCGCAGTGCGGCGCGGCACTCTGGCGTTCGCAGGAGCCTCAGCGTGTTGCCTGCCACCGTGAGCTCGCGCAACGCTACTGGCATCACCGGGCGGGACGAGCCGACTAGCCGGAAGGCAAAAAGCGTCCCATCCGGCGTCTGCGGAGGCCCGGAAATTGCTATCCTGTTGGCTGGAGATAGCCTCATGCATAAATTCGACGAGATGTTCGCGCAGCTGCCGGACAACGGGCAGTTCCAGTTTCAGGGCCAATCTCAGGGCGGGCAGGGCCAACTGCAGGTACAGGGCATCCGCGACCATTACCGCAACTACGCGTTGTGGCTGGCACGGCAGCCCCAGGACACCATGCGGGCGCGGCGCGAAGAAGCCGAGATGATCTTCCGGCGGGTGGGCATCACCTTTGCCGTGTACGGCGCCAAGGACGAGGACGGCGCCGGCACCGAGCGGCTGATCCCCTTCGACCTGATCCCGCGCATCATCCCGGCGGGCGAGTGGGCCACCATGGAAAAGGGCCTGGTGCAACGGGTGAGCGCCCTCAACCGTTTCCTGCACGACGTCTACCACGAGCAGGACATCATCAAGGCCGGCATCATCCCGGCCGAGCAGATCCTCAACAACGCCCAGTACCGCAAGGAGATGCTGGGCGTGTACGTGCCGCATCGCATCTACTCGCACATCGCCGGCGTGGACATCGTTCGCGCGCCCAACGCGCAGGGCGAGGGCGAGTACTACGTGCTGGAAGACAACCTGCGCGTGCCCAGCGGCGTCTCGTACATGCTGGAAGACCGCAAGATGATGATGCGGTTGTTCCCGGACCTTTTCAGCTCGCACCGCGTCGCGCCCGTCATGCATTACCCGGACTTGCTGCTCGAGACGCTGCGCGCATCGGCGCAGCCCGGCGCGCCCGACCCGACGGTGGTGGTGCTCACGCCCGGCATGTACAACAGCGCGTACTTCGAGCACGCGTTCCTCGCGCAGCAGATGGGCATCGAGCTGGTCGAGGGGCAAGACCTCTTCGTCAAGGACAAATACGTCTACATGCGGACTACGCGCGGCCCGAAGCGCGTCGACGTGATCTACCGCCGCGTCGACGACGACTTCCTCGACCCATCGGTGTTCCGGCCGACGTCCACGCTCGGTTGCGAAGGACTGGTGGCCGCCTACGCGGCGGGCAACGTGAGCATCTGCAATGCCATCGGCACCGGCGTGGCGGACGACAAGTCGATCTACCCGTACGTGCCCAAGATGATCGAGTTCTACCTGGGCGAGAAGCCGATCCTGAAGAACGTGCCCACCTACATGTGCCGCAACCAGGACGACCTGAAGTACACCCTGGCGAACCTGAAGGACCTGGTGGTCAAGGAAGTGCATGGCGCCGGCGGCTACGGCATGCTGGTTGGCCCGGCCTCCACGCAAAAGGAGATCGACGACTTCCGCAAGGCGATCGAGGCCAATCCCTCGGGCTATATCGCGCAGCCCACGCTGTCGCTGTCGAGCTGCCCTACTTTCGTTGAAAGCGGCGTCGCGCCGCGCCACATCGACCTGCGGCCGTTCGTGCTCTCGGGCAAGGAAGTGCAGATGGTGCCCGGCGGCCTCACGCGAGTCGCGCTCAAGGAAGGGTCTCTCGTGGTCAATTCGTCCCAGGGTGGTGGCACCAAGGACACGTGGATTCTGGAGGTCTAGATGCTTAGTCGTACGGCCGATCACCTCTACTGGATGTCGCGCTACACCGAGCGGGCCGAGAACACCGCCCGCATGCTGGACGTCAACTACCAGACCTCGCTGCTGCCACAGTCGACGGCCGTGGCGCAGCTGGGCTGGCAGGGCCTGCTGTCGATCAGTGAGCTGACCACGCGCTACACCGAGAAGCACGGGGAGGCGATCGACCCCCAGCGCGTGATGGAGTTCATGGTGTCGGACGAGAGCAACCCCTCGTCCATCGTCTCCTGCCTGAAGGCGGCGCGCGAGAACGCGCGCGCCGTGCGCGGTTCGCTCACCACCGAAGCCTGGGAAACGCAGAACCAGACCTGGCTGGAAGTCAACCGCATGCTCAAGTCGCGTGAGTTCGCGCGCGATCCCGGCCAGTTCTTCGAGTGGGTGAAGTTCCGCTCGCACCTCTCGCGTGGCGTCACCGTCGGGACCATGCTGATGGACGAGGCCCTGCACTTCATGCGGCTGGGCACCTTCCTCGAACGCGCGGACAACACGGCGCGGCTGGTGGACGTGAAGTTCCACGCCGTGCAGAGCGACTTCTTCGGCGCCGCCACCCCGCAGGACCAGGAGTACGACTTCTACCACTGGAGCGCCATCCTGCGCAGCGTCTCCGGCTTCGAGATCTACCGCAAGGTCTATCGCGACGTGATCAAGCCCGAGCGTGTGGCCGACCTCCTGATCCTGCGCGCCGACATGCCGCGCTCGCTGCATGCCAGCATGAACGAAGTGGTGAGCAACCTCGACATGGTGGCCAACGACCAGTCGTCCGAAACCCTGCGCCGCGCCGGCAAGCTGCGGGCCGACCTCAAGTGGGGCCACATCGACGAAATCCTGGCCACCGGCCTGCATGCCTTCCTCACCCAGTTCCTCGACCGGGTCAATGAACTCGGTGTGCGCATCAGCCGCGATTTCCTGATCCCCGCCAAGGCTTGAGGGCCCCATGAGCCCGATGGAACAGGGCGTGGCCCTGCTGGGCGCGGGCAGGTTTCACGAAGCACACCAGCAATTCGCGGAGGCGCTGCGGTTGCAGCCCCTTGCCGCCGAGCCACGGGTCGGCCTGTCGCAGGCCTGCGAGGGCATGGGCGACGCATTGACCGCTGCGGCCTGGTTGAGCGACGCCTGCCGTGTTGCGCCCGAACGCGCGCAACTGTGGATGCTGCAGGCAGACCTGTTGCTGCGGCACAAGCAGTATGTGCAGGCGCTGGTCCCCTATGCACAGCTGTATGCACACCAGGCGCGCGACCGGGCGACGTTGTTGCACTACGGGTTCTGCCTGGAGCAGGTCGGTGAACTCGAAGGCGCGGTGGCCCGCTACCGCGAGGCCATCGCACAGGAGCCGGGCTTCATGGAAGCGCATGTGGACCTGGCCGGCGTGCTCTGGCGGCTGGAGGATTTCGAAGGCGCACTGGCCCATGCGCGCACCGCGGTCCAACTGGCGCCGCAGCATCCCTACGCGGTGCGGGTGCTGGGCAGTGTGCTGTTCAACCTGAATCGCGTGCCCGAGGCCGAGGCCGAACTGCGCCGCGCGCTCGAGTTGCTGCCCGGCTTTTCGCTGGCGGAGGTGGACCTGGCGTTCACGCTGCTGCTCGCCGGCCGGCTGGACGAAGGCTGGCCGATGTACGCGCTGCGCTGGCGCGATACCGACCGCCTGGCCCGGCCCCCGTTTTTCCGGGAAGAGCTTGAGTGGAAGGGCCGCGCGCTGCAGCCGCTGCGAGGCAAGCGGGTGGCCGTTTACGCGGAGCAGGGCCTGGGCGACGTGATCCAGTTCATCCGCTACGCCAGCCTGCTCCAGCAGGACGGCGCCACGGTGTACGCGGTGATCCAGCCCGAGCTGGCAGCCATCGTCGAAGGCAGCCTGGAGGGCGTCGAGGTCATCCATCCGAACCGGCAGGTTGAAGTGGATTGCCACGCCGCCTTGCTCGACCTCCCGATGCACTACGGCACGGCGCTGGCCACCATCCCGGCGAGCGTGCCTTACCTCCGCACGCCCGGGGACAAGGTGGAAGGGTGGCGCGTGCGCCTGGCACCCTGGGATGGCAAATTCAAGGTCGGGCTCGCGTGGTCCGGCTCGCGCCGGCAGGTGAACAACAACAACCGCGCCTTTCGCTTGAGCGAGCTTGCACCCCTCATCGACATGGCCGGCGTCCAGTGCTTCAGCCTGCAGAAAGGCGATGCCGGAGGTTTCACCGACATCGTGCCCGCAACCGAAGCGCTGCCGGACTTCACCCGCGAGTGGACGGACTTCACCGACAGCGCGGCGATGCTCGCCAACCTGGACCTCGTCATCACGGTGGACACCGCTGTCGCCCACCTGGCTGGCGCGATGGGCCTGCCGGCATGGGTGATGCTGGGGCCCAACGCCGACTGGCGCTGGCTGCTGGAGGGCGAGGACTCCCCCTGGTACCCGACCCTGCGCCTGTTCCGGCGCGCGCACGGCGAACCGCGGGCGGCACAAGTGGCGCGCGTGGCCCGCGCCTTGCAGGAGCGGCTCGGCCATTGAGTGCTGCTATAAAGCAGCGACAGATGTACCGGGAAGCCCGATGACCGAAGATGAGTTCAATGCATTCGTCAACTTGACGATGGAGGCGTTTCGCGTGATGCAGGAGGACCTGCAGGCGAAGCGCGGCTTCGGCGTGCACGCGCGCTGGGCGCTCGACCCGGATGCCGGAAAGCTGGAGCTGTTCGACCAGGCCGGCCGCCTGGTTGTTGCCGCGGATGTCATCGACATCGGCACCTACACGCCGGATTCGAATACGTGGAAGTGGGCATGGGCGAACAAGGCCGTGCCGGCCGAGATTCGTGCGCGAGGCAGGGAGCTGAAGGAATTGGCCGCCATTACCGGAAAGAAGCTGTTCGAAGCCGACGGCTCGTTTCCGATCGGCGGCGAGCCCATGGCCTGGGAACTGGCCGCGCTCAGCGTGCGGCATCTCCGGGGACTGGGCGTCTACAAGGCCGTCTCGCCTTCGCCATCGACCGCGCAGTTCCTGGCCGTTACCCGCGTGACGCAGGTGGTGCGGGCCGACCATTGAGCGAGGCTATACCGTGAAGCGCCTGCTGCTTGCCCTTTTCCTGCTGCTGGCCGTCGCCGCCGCACCTGCGGCGACGGGCGTGCCCGAAGGCGTCAAGCATGTCGTCACCGGCGGCTTCTGGTCGGCCGACGGGAAGTCGGGCACCTACCGCGTGGTGGTGATCAACGAAGGCAGCGAACAGGTGACCTCGCGCGTGCACGTGGAATGGCTTGCGCAGACGCCCACCGGCCTTGTCATCGTGGCTTCCGTCGAGCCACGGCTGCCGTTCGGCAATGGCGTGGCCAACCTGCGTGCCGCGTTGCGCCCCGACAGGAAAGGCGGCCGCGCGCTGGTGCAGGTGGAGGGCGTGATGGCGGCGGACCCGAACCAGAAGGTGACCACGGCCATCCTCGCGAGCACACCGGGGAAGGTGGTGGTCGGCACGCTCAAGCAGCGGGGCAAGCGCCCGCCTGCCGATGGGACGACCTGATCGGATCTTCGTCATTGCGGGCTCGACCCGCAATCCATGGTGGCATGCCTCTTTTCGGGCTCCGTAGGTGAGAGGGTTCGGGCCGGCGGGTACCCTGCGCCCTCCATGTCCCCCGCCGGCCGGGAGGGCCGGCTCCTCCTTTACTTGCGGGCGCAGGGTACCCACCACCCCGCACCCTCGTGGCATGCGTGAAGTGAACTCCCGCGCACTCCAA
>DATHWV010000178.1:0-23160 GCA_035460205.1 Ramlibacter sp. | reverse complement strand
CCTTATGCATATGCGTCCACCCGGGTGAGCTTGGCGACGGCTTGCGCCCGGTTGGTGACATCGAGCTTGCCGAAGATGCTCTTCATGTGGTTCTTCACGGTGAACTCGCTGATCGACAGGATGCAGCCGATCTCCGGGTTGGTCTTGCCCATCGCGACCCAGGTCATGATCTGGCGTTCGCGGTCAGACAGTGCCGACAGGCGCACGACCTGCCGCTGCAGCGGGTTGTTCATGCAGGCGGCCTGGCGCTGCGGCGCCGGCGCCATCTGGCGCAGTGCCATGTCAATATAGGGAAGCAGCAGTTTCAGCGCCGTGGCGGCGCCGGCCGGCGGCGCTTCCTGCCCGCTGAGGGCCACGAAGATGCGCTCGCCGGTGCGCTTGTGGCCGTCGCCGATCCCGTGCACGACAGCAGAGCGCATGCCGGCCATGACTTCACTGCGCCCGGCCAGCAGCTCACGGCAGGCGGTGATGTCGATCTGGAGCGGCGCGTGCTGCGCGGCCGCCCAGCAGTCGCGCAGGTAACCCAGCAGCGGTGCGAGCGAAGCCTGGGTGCAGTTGTGCGTGCGCACGCCCGGCAGGCTGGAGACGATGTCGAAATGGAGGTTGCCGGAGCGGAAGTCGCCCCAGCCGATGAGCATGATTTCGTGGGCCAGCCACTGCTGGACGTCACCCTGCAGCCAGCGCCACAAATCGGCGTGCGAGGCCAGTGCGGCCCCCTGCCCCGCGATCTTGAGGAAGTGGGCCGGATCGGACTCCGGCGTGTGGACGTTGCTCATGGGATGACTCGGAAGCTCGCTTTTTGGTATTGCTGGGCCTGATGCTAGGCAGCAACCCCACCGCTGTGTGTGCGGTGGCGAACATCCGTGCCGTCCCTGCAACGGACCGGGCAAAAACGCGTGTCGCGCCGACGCGCGAGTCAGTATCGACCTACAGGATCAACCGAGTTGGACCAGCGAAAGGCTGTCCACCAGGCCCACTGCGGCGTTGGTGTTCTTCCAGATGAACACATAACCACTCGTTGCGCCTTGCGGTGCGACGAAGGTCATGGCGCCGCTGACCGGGGCCACCGAGTTGCAGAGCACGACCTGGTTGACCAGCATCCCTCCGTACGCATCCATCAGCTTGACGCCGACGAACACACCTTCGGCTGCGGCCGAGATGCAGGCCGTACCGCTGAGCTGGTACGTCTTGCCGGGGACCAGCTTGCTGTAGATGTCCTGGGCCGCGCCACCGGCGGCTGTCCCAACGTTGAGCACCGTGCCCAGCACCTGCGCGTTGCCCCAGTTGTTCCAGTCGGTCATGCCATTGGCGAAGTCGCCATTGGACAGGATGTTTCCGGTCACGACGGGCGTGGTGGGCTGGGTCGGTTCGGTCGGGGTCGAGGGTTGCGAAGGCACCGTCGTGCCCGGCGCGGCGGGTGTCCACCAGTTGCCCGAAGCAACCACCAGGCTCAGGAGCTGGATTTCGCCGTCGTAGTAGCCGGTGGTCAGGTGCGTGGCGTTCCAGGTCCACATGGTGTCCAGGAAGCCCTGGAAACGTGCGTCCACGCAGGCGCCGGCGCAGATCGGGCCGTGGTAGGCCGCGCTGTTGCCGCCGGTGAGCTGCGTGCCGTCGAGCGCGTAGCCGGTGCCGATCTTGTACGGGTCACCGCCGGACTTGGCCTTGAAGAAGTCGATGATGCGGGCCGTGACCATGGCCGAGCGCGCGTCGCCCGACATCACGTAGTCGGTGGACCAGCGCCACGGGTTGCGGCAGGCATTCCACCAGAAGTAGCCTTCCTTGTCGTTGCCGTCGCCGATGTAGCCAGTGGACGGCGAAGGCGTCGCGGTGTGCGTATTGATGACGAAGTCGGGAACGAGGCCCACGCCGGCCGAGTACACCGTCTGCATGCGGTCGATCAGCGCGTGGGCGCGGTTCACGGCCAGGTCCCACAGGCCGTCGCCGGTTGCCGCCTTGAATGCGCGGAAGTGACCCAGCATGTAGTCGGAGGTGCGGTTGTTGTTGGGGCTGGGCAGGCCCTTGGTGGCGCCGTCCGCCTTCATGTTCCAGGACTTGAGCGCGCCGATGGTGTTCTTCGCTTCCTGCAGGTAGTTCCATGTGCCGGTGGAGCCCCACTGCTTGTGGGCCATCTGCAGCGCGAGTGCGATGTCCAGGTCGCCGTCCATGGCGTTCCAGCCATCGCCGGCCGAGGCGCCATTGGAATGCAGGCGCCAGTCCATCAGGTACTTGCCATTGGGGTCGTACTGGCTCACGGCCCAAGCCGGACGGGCGCGCACCACGGCGAGCAGGCCGTCGAAGAGCTGGCGGGCCTGGGCATCGTGGCCGGCGAAGATCACGGCGAGCAACATGCCGTAGCCCATGCCTTCTGACACGGTCGCGTAATTGGCATCGGAGAACTTCACCGTAAAGCCACCCGAAACGATATTGCCGGCGGAGACCACACGTGCCGCCTTCCACGCCGTGTACTGGGCCTTGAGCGCCGTGTCCATCACGGTGGTGCTCGCGCTGGGCTTGATGCCGGCGACGTACTGGGTCAGGCGTGAACCGAAGGGATAGGAGACCCCGCTGGTGGTGGTGACAGGTGCACGCTTGGCACCGGCCAGCGCTGCGCTGGAAGTGCTGGTGTCCGCTTCCGCGGCCAGGGCGGTTTCGCCTTCCACGTCACCGCCGCCACCGCAACCGGTCAATGCCAACGCCGCCGAGCCGGAGCCTGACAGGGCCACGAGGTTCGCGGCAAACTTCGAGAAATCACGTCTTTTCATGGTACTGCTACATCCAGATGTAAAAACAGAAGGCCGGTTTGCAGACACACCGTTGAGTTCGTTGCGCTGTCTTCCCTGTTGTCCGCGGCGGCCGGTAAATTCAATGGCTGGGTCTGCAGCGATGGGGTTCTTTCGAAACCTCACCGTGAAGGCTCAGCCATGGGTGCGAATGGTAGTAGGACATGGACTACATGGCCAATAGGCATTCGCTGACGAAACGTAAGCGAACGACCCCAGTTTCCCTTTTGTGGATGAGCAGATGAGTGGTCTCTCGACCTACCGGTGTTTCATGCCCGGCTTGCAGCTGAGCCATTGAAGCACCGCATGGGTCTTGGCTCTGCAGCGCGACCGGCACACATGAGCCAGCGCCGGAGCCGACGTCCGACAGGCGGCAAATGCATTGTGAGAATGTGCGATTTACGCGTTGCAATCGTTACGGCGCGACTTGCGAGGCTCAACTCATTTACTTGTCTTGCGTGATTACTTCACGCATAAGCGCTCAGCAGGAAGGCCCTTTGTAGGACGTTGCCGCGACCGCCGCACTGCCGGGCCCGCGAAATGGCTGCGCCGGACAGAATTCCGGGCATTGGAAATACCACGGGTCATTGCTTGAAAACAGGAACACTTGCCCTCCTCCTTTCCGCCGCGCTGGTTGCGCTTCCCGCCCAGGGACAGGCACAGCGCCAAAACTGTTCGGCCGTGACACCGGAAACCTGCACGGTGGCCCACGCGCTCAAGCGCGGCATCAACCTCGGCAACATGCTGGACGCGCCGCGCGAAGGCGACTGGGGCGTGAAGCTCGAACCCGCGTTCATCGACCGGGCGGCGGCGTCGTTCGCCACGGTGCGCCTGCCGGTGCGCTGGACCAACCATGCGGCGCCCACCGCCGATGCCACCATCGACGAAGCGTTCGCGGCGCGGGTGGACAAGGCGGTGGACGCGTTGCTCGCCAAGGGCGTGTACGTGATCATCAACGTGCACCACTACACGCAGATCTCGGGCGACGCACAGCACCGCGAGGAGTTCGCGGTCGATCCTGCGGTGGTGGACCAGCGGCTGGTGAACATCTGGCGCCAGCTGGGCCAGCGCTACAAGGACCGGTCACCCAAGCTGATGTTCGAGTTGCTGAATGAAGCGCACGGCCGGCTGACGCCCGATGCGTGGAACACGCTGATGCCGCGCGCGCTGGCAGCGGTGCGCGCCACCAATCCCACCCGCATCGTGCTGGTTGGCCCCGGCGAGTACGGCAGCATCACCGAGTTGCCCAAGCTTCGGCTGCCGCCGGATCGCAACCTGATCGTCGCGATCCACAACTACGACCCCTTCCCCTTCACCCACCAGGGTGCGGACTTCCTGCCCAAGCCCTTGCCCACGGGCGTCACCTGCTGCGACGCTGTCCAGCGCAAGGCGATCGTCGACGCGCTGGAAGCGGCGCGGCGGTGGAACCAGGGCAGCGGCTACCCCATGCACCTGGGCGAGTTCGGGACCTACAAGGCGGTGGACATGACTTCGCGCGGCAACTATGCGCGCATCGTGCGTGACGAGGCCGAGCGGCGTGGCATCGGCTGGGCGTACTGGGAGTTGGCGTCGCCGTCGTTCGGGATGTTTGTGCCCGAGACGGGACAGTGGCAGGAGCCGATCCGGCGCGCGCTGCTCGACTAGGCGTTTTCAGCGCAGCAAGTGGCGCTGCACGATGCCGATCACGTTCTGCTGGCTCTGGCGGGTGGAGAAGGTGTGGTCCGAATCATCGACCACCACCATCCGGAAGTGGGGATCATTGCGCAGCCGGCTGCCGCCGGTGCCGAAATGAAATTCCATGTAGTCGCGCCCATCGTCCTGCGCCGCCATCACCACCAGCGTGTCGGTGCCGCGCGCGCTGAGGCGGCGCGTGCTGGCGATCACGCTCTCTTCGCGCTGCCCGCCGTGACCCGTCAGCCGCGCCGCGGCCCGGCGCAGGCGCGCATGTGCCACCGTCGCGAGCCGCCGGGCGATGCCACGCACGTCGACCTCGCCGCGCCACAGGCGGCGATGGACTTCCGGGCGCAACAACGCGCGCCAGTAAAACGCGGAGGACTTGTAGTGCTGCTGCATCGACGCCTGCCAGGCATCGTCATCGCCTTCGCGCCATTCCAGCAGGCGTGAATTCATCAGCACCTGCCCGGTGACGCGGTCGTCGGCAAGGGCCGCCTGGAATGCAACATACGAGCCCGAACAGACACCCACCAGCACGAACTTGCTGCAGCCCCGTGTGGTGAGGAAGTCGATGGCGGCGCGAACGTCGGCGGCGGCCGCGATGGAGAAGTAGTCCCGGGTGCGGGAACGGGGGCCGGTCGCACTGCGGCTGTCGCCGATGCCGCCCAGGTCGAAGCGGAAGGCGTGCATGCCCGCCGCCGCCAGCGAACGCGCCATCCGCACGTAAAGGCGGTTGGGCCCCGCACGGTAGTTGCCTCCCACGTTGAGGAGCAGCACGGCGGTCTCGCTCGCGATGCCCGCTTGCGCGGGCTCGGCGAGGACCCCGAACAAGGCGTTTTCCGGCCCAAAGGAGATCGCGGACTCGCGAACCCCGCCCTCCAATTCGCCCGACCGCACGCGAACCGGCAGGCGCGGCAGGCTTGCGCCGTCCAGGCCAGGCGCGGCGGCCAGCCAGGCGGCGATGGCATCGAGGGTGGCGAATTCCGGCGCGCTCTCGTGGGGCTCGACCATCATGCGCGCATAGCCCGGCAGGGCCTCGCACGTCGTATGGACGCCCAGGGACTGCAACGCCTGCGGGAGATTGCTGGCAACGGGCATGTCGTCGCGGCCGATCAGCAGCACGCGCCCGGCGGGCATCTGCTGCAGCCGCGTGCAGTCGAGTGCCTGCAGGTCCTGCAGGGTCTGGGCGGTGTAGAGGCAACCCAGCGCCTCCACGTCGCCTTCATTGGCGGCGCCGGGCTGGATGGCGCGGTTGGCGCTGGCGGCCCGGAGTTCGCGCGTGAAGGCCCGGCCTGTCACACAGGGCGCCCACAGCACCAGGCTTTCGATATCGCCCATCTCCGATGCCGCGTGCGCTGCCAGCGTGGCGCCCAGGCGCACGCCGAACAGGGCCAGCCGCGACACGCCGGCGAGGCTGCGCAATTGCGCGGCCGCGCACTGAATGCTCGCCATCCACGCACGCACGCGGTACGGGTCCGCGTCGTCGCCTGCAGACTCTCCGGTGCCCTGGTAGTCGAAGCGCAGCACGTCAAATCCGGCCCGTGCCAGCAATTCGGCCAGCCGCGTGTAGGTCTGGTAGGAACACATGGCCTCGTAGCCGATGGGGCGGCACAGCACCACGCCCACGCCGCGCGGCGCACCGGTCGCGCGGTGGTACCAGCCGAAGCACCAGGAGCCGGCGGCGTCAAACACCAGCGGTACTGCCCCTTCGACGACAGGCTGGTCGGCGGCAAGCGGGCGCGGCGTGGCTCGCACGCTGGTGCGTTGCGCCGCCCCATGTGCGCCGACCGGGAGGTGGGACAGCTCCATGGTGAAGGTCCTAGCCGGCCGAAAGTTCGGCAACGGCGCTGCGAATGGCCTGGATGCTGGAAAAGACGTTCCGCTTGAGCATGCGGTCCGGAAACTCGATCAGGAAAGCGCCTTCCAGCGCCAGCATCACATTGACGCTGGCATGCGAGGTCATGCCGGACTGGTAGAGGTCGGTGTCCGCATCCAGCGTCTGCGCGTCCTGCTTCAGGCGCGCATGGTCGCGCAGCACATTGCGGATGATGTCTTCGGATTGTTCGGTGGTTGTTGTCATGTCGTCGCCATTGGTGTGGGTTGCCTTGCCAGCAGCGCCGTCACCACGGCGCCCGCATAGTCGCCGTCATGGCTCAGGCTCAGCAGCATCTGCATCACGCCCATGCCGTCCGCCAGCTCAGCAGTGCGCCCGTGCAGGTGCACCTCGCAATCGCCGTCGGGCAGCTTGAAAACCTCGATGTCGCTCCAGGCAATGCCCGCTTCACTGAGTTTGAGCGCCTTGATCACCGCCTCCTTGGCGGCGAGGCGTGCCGCAAACCGCTCGGCCCGCACGGCTTCGCCTCGGTTTGCGTACTCGCGCTCGCCCGCGGTGAAGATGCGGTTCTCATAGGAGTCGCCGAAGCGCGTGATGGAGTCGGCCACCTGGCTCACCTGGACCAGGTCGAAGCCAAGCCGCATTTCCCACGGCGTTTCGGGCCAGGACTCTTCGCGATCCCGTTTGAACATCGGCGCTGCCTTTCCAGTTGTGTAGGACGCGCGCGCTTTTTGATGCACGCAGCGGATTTCCAGCCTGCAAGAGTGCCCGCAACAGAATGTCCGACATGTAAGATGATTTCCCGTCTGATGGGTCACAAAATTGCCGAACCGAGTTTTTGAAACGATGCTTGAGACCGTGCGGCGCATCGGCGTCGAGGTGGCCGCACCCCAGGCCGCAGATGTCGATTCGCAGGCGCGTTTCCCCACCGACACCATTGCCGCGCTGAAAGCCGCCGGCGTGCTGTCCGCCGGCGTGCCACGCGACCTCGGCGGCGCCGGCATGGGCCTGGCCGAGCTCACCCAGCTGTGCGCGGCACTGGCGCAGTCGTGCGGCTCCAGCGCCATGGTGCTGGCCATGCACTACATCCAGCTCGCATGCATTGCGCGCCACGGTCTCGGCAGCGACTTCTTCCGGGGCTACCTGCGCGGCGTGGTCGAGCACCAATACCTGCTCGCTTCCATGACGTCGGAGGTCGGCACCTTTGGCGAGATGCGCACCAGCATTTGCGCCGTGGAGCGCAAGGACGGGCGTTTCCTGCTCAACAAGGACGCCACGACAGGTTCGTACTGCGCACACGCCGATGCCATCCTGGTTACATGCCGCCGCGACGCCGACGCTTCGCCCGGCGACCAGGTGCTGGTGCTGGTGCGCAAGCAGGACGCCACGCTGCAGCAGACCACCAGCTGGGACACGCTGGGCATGCGCGGCACCTGCAGCCCCGGTTTTCGCCTGGAGTCCTCCGGCCCCCAGGAGCAGATCCTGCCCGGCGACTTTGCCGACAGTTCGGCGCAGACCATGGTGCCGTACTCGCACATCCTGTGGTCGTCGCTGTGGTGGGGCATCGCCGCCGATGCGGTCGGCAAGGCCGCCAATTTCGTACGCGGCCAGGCACGGCAGAAGCCCGGCAGCGTGCCGCCCACGGCAACACGCCTGGCCGAGGTGTCGTTGCAGCTGCAGAACATGAAGCAGTTGTGGCAGTCCGCCGCCGCCGACTTCGATGCCATTGCGCCCGATGCGCACTCCCAGGAGCAGCTTCTCACGATGGGCTGGGCACTGCGCCTGAACAACCTCAAGATTTCCTGCTCCGAAGCGGCGCCGCAGATCGTGCACCGCGCGTTGCAGGTGGTCGGCATCATGGGTTACAAGAACGACAGCCCGTTCAGCCTCGGCCGCCAGTACCGCGACAGCCTCTCCGCCTCGCTGATGATTTCCAACGACCGCATCGCCTCCAAGAGTGCGGCGATGCTGCTGGTGTTCAAGGACGCGCCGTGAGCGTCTCCTACGACATAGACAACTTCCACGCGCAACTCGTCGAACACGGGCTCATCCTTCCCGGCCCGGTGAAAGGCGCGTACGGACGGGGTCCCGTGTTCGAGGAGATCGTCCGGGCCTTCAACGAGCTGGTCAACCGCATCTCGCGCGATGACGGCGCGCAGGAAGTGATGTTCCCGCCGATCGTCCCCCGTTCGCTGGTCGAGAAGATGGGCTACATGGACAGCTTCCCGCAGCTGGCCGGCTCGGTGCACAGCTTCACCGGTGACGATGCCGCCGCGCGCGAACTCTCGGAGCGCGTCCATGCGGGCGAGCGCTGGGAAGACCTGCTGGCGCCGACCGACGTGATGCTCGTGCCTGCTGCCTGCTATCCGGTCTATCCGGCGTTCAGCGGCCTGCTGCCGGGCAACGGGCGGCTCATCACGGTCATGAACTGGGTGTTCCGCCACGAGCCTTCGGACGAACCGACGCGGCTGCAGTCCTTCCGCATGCGCGAATTCATCCGCATGGGCCCGCCCGATGTGGTGCTGGCCTGGCGCGACGAGTGGTTGCAGCGGGGCCTGGTGCTGCTGCGGGGCCTGGGCCTGCCCGCCCAGAGCGACGTGGCCGCCGATCCCTTCTTCGGCCGCACCGGCAGGATGCTGGCGGCCAACCAGAAGGACCAGCGCCTCAAGTTCGAGATCCTGGTACCGGTGATCTCGCTCGAGAAACCCACCGCCGTCTGCTCGTTCAACTGGCACCAGGAACACTTCACCGCCAAGTTCGGCATCCGCAATGCCGACTCATCCGTGGCGCACACCGCCTGCATGGGTTTCGGCCTGGAGCGCGTGGCGCTCGCACTGGTCAAGGCGCATGGCTTCGCGCCCGACGCCTGGCCGCAGGCGGTGCGGTCGCAGCTTTGGCCAGGCTGAGCCAGGTTCACCACTTGCACCGCAGCGTGCGGTAGCACGCACAAAGCGGTAGCCCTTCGGAGCTATCGAGCCCCCTGCGCGCACCGCCGCGTCCTAGGATGAACACAGTAACTTTGTGTGAGGTGTTCCCCGACCATGGCCGATGCATGTGCTGCAGTTTTCGTTGGTGATGGCAGTCTCCTGATCCAGTGCGCCCAGGCGTGGCGCCAGCGAGGCAACCGCATCGCCGGCGTGCTCTCGCACAACCCCGCCATCCTCGAATGGGCCACGGCCCAGGGCTTCGCCGCGCTGCCCGTGGAAGGCCAGCCCGAAGCGCTGGGCGACGTCGAGTTCGACTACCTGTTCAGCATCGCCAACCTGCAGATGCTGCCGGCGGCGCTGGTCGAGCGCGCGCGCAAGCTCGCGATCAACTTCCATGACGGCCCCCTGCCCCGCTATGCCGGCCTGAACGCCACTTCATGGGCGCTTGCCGCGCGCGAAGCCTCGCATGGCGTGACCTGGCATGAGATGACGGCCGTCGCCGATGCCGGCCGCGTCGTGCAGCAGGCGCAATTCCCCATCGTGCCGGGCGACACGGCCCTGGGCCTGAACGCGCGCTGCTATGAAGCGGGGCTGGCCACCTTCAACACGATGGCCGACGACATCGCCAACGGCACGCTGGCGCTCACGCCGCAAGGCGCAGGCCGCAGCTACTTCGGCCGCGACCACCGGCCGGCGGCGTTGGCCACGCTGGACTTCGCGCGTCCGGCCGCGGAAATCGCGGCGCTGGTGTGTTCGCTCGACTTCGGGCCCTACCCCAACCCGCTCGCGCGCCCCAAGCTTCATCTCGGTGACCGTTTGCTGTACCTGCGCTCTGCCAAAGTGGCGAGTGTCGACTCGGGCGCTGACGCGGGAACGGTCGTGCGTGCCGACGGGGACAGCATTTGCGTGGCGACGGGCCAGGGTGACATCCTGCTGGAAGGCGTTTGCGATGCGGCAGGCCATGCGGTGCCGCACGACTTCGCGCCGGGCGACCAACTACCGAAGCTGGACGACGCACTGCGCGCGAGGCTCGATGAAGCGCTGCCCCGCGTGGCGAAGGGCGAAGCCTTCTGGGCCCGGGCATTTGCCACGGCGGTCGCGGTCGATCTCCCCTACCCGAAGCTGGGTGCCGGGGCTGTGGTGCGTGCGTCGAACCTGGTGCGCATGCGCCTGGGCGCGGCAGCCGGTGGTTCCACCGTCGCCGGCTTCTTCGCATGGCTTGCAGCGTTGACCGGCCAGGAGAGCGTGAGCGCCCTTTACAGCGATGAGGTGCTCGCCGCGCAGGCGCAGGGCCTGCAGCCCTGGCTCGCCCACCACGTGCCGCTCACGCTGGCGCCCGATCCGAAACGGTGTGTCCGGCACGGTATGGCACTGGCCCGCACGCAGGTCGAGCGCGTCCAGCAAGCCGGGCCCTGGCCCCACGACCTGCCGGGCCGGCTGGGCGACCGGCAGCACGCGCTGGAGGGGTTGCGCAAGATCTGTGTCTGCGTCGGCGCTGTGGCCCCGGCGCCCGGTGCGCAACTCGTGCTCGCGGTCGAGGCCCACGCCGGCGGCGCAATCCACCTGTTGCTGGACGAAGCGGTGTACTCGCACGAAACGGCGCAGGCCATGGCCGCGCACCTGGGCACCTACCTCGACAACTTTTCGCGCGCCACCGGCCTGGTGGGCGACCTGGCCCTGGTGCCCGCTACCGAGGCGCAGGCACTCGCCTGCACCAACGCGACGACGACCTTCTTCGATGCCAGCACGTGCGTGCACGAAGCCATCGCCGGGCAGGCCAGCCGCACGCCGCATCACGAGGCCATCCAGTGGCAGGGGCAATCGCTGGCGTATGCCGAGCTGGACCAGCGTGCTTCACGCATGGCGCACGCGCTCTTGCGCCGCGGCGTGAAGGCGGGCGACACCATCGGCCTGTGCATGGAGCGCACACCCGACATGGTGGTGGCCCTGCTTGGCATCCTGAAGGCGGGCGCGGCCTATCTCCCGCTGGACCCGGCCTATCCGCGCGAGCGCATTGCCTTCATGATCGCCGATTCGAAGACACCGCTGGTGGTGACAACAGGGGCGACTGCCGCGCTGCTGGGCGTCGACCCGGGCAAGGCATTCCTCTTCGACGAACCGCATGGCGCCGCAGCGGCACGATCCCACTTGCCGGTGGTCCGCCCCGACAGCCCGGCCTACATGATCTACACCTCCGGCTCGACGGGCCAGCCCAAGGGCGTGGTGGTGACCCATCGCAACGTGATGAACTTCTTCGCGGGCATGGCGGGCCGGATCCCGCACGACCCGCCCGGCCGCTGGCTGGCCGTCACCAGCCTGTCCTTCGACATCTCGGTGCTGGAACTTTGCTGGACCCTGGCACACGGCTTCACCGTCGTGCTGCACGCCGACACCATCGCCGCGCCGGCGCATGGTCCCGACTTCAGCCTGTTCTACTTCGCCACCGACAATGCACGCGACCCGAAGGACCGCTACAAGCTGCTCCTGGAAGGCGCCAGGTTCGCGGACCGCGAAGGCTTTGCCGCCGTCTGGACGCCCGAGCGGCACTTCCACGCCTTCGGTGGCCTGTATCCCAACCCCGCGCTCACCAGCGCGGCCATCGCGGCCATCACCAGCCGGGTGCAGATTCGCGCCGGCAGCTGCGTGCTGCCCTTGCACCACCCGATCCGGGTCGCCGAAGAGTGGGCTTTCGTCGACAACATTTCCCAGGGGCGCGTGGGCGTGTCATTCGCCTCGGGCTGGCAGCCCAACGACTTCGTCATCGCGCCGCAGGCCTTTGCCAACCGCAAGACCGAGATGCTGGACAACATCGATGTCGTGCGGCGCCTGTGGCGCGGCGAAACGGTTTCCTTTCCCGGCCCGCTGGGCAAGCCGGTGGACATCACCACCCTGCCGCGGCCGATCCAGAAGGAACTGCCGATCTGGCTCACCGCCGCCGGCAACCCGGAGACTTTCCAGCAGGCCGGCGAGAAGGGTTGCCACCTCCTCACCCACCTGCTCGGCCAGAAAATCGAGGACGTCGCGGAGAAGCTCAAGCTGTACCGCAGCGCCTGGCGCGACGCCGGCCACGAGGGCAATGGCCATGTCACGCTGATGCTGCACACCTTCATCGGCGACGACGACGATGAAGTGCGCGAAACCGTACGCCAGCCGATGAAGGACTACCTGCGCAGCTCGGTGGACCTGATCAAGCAGGCGGCCTGGTCTTTCCCCACCTTCGTGCAGCGCGGGGCCGAAAGCGGCAAGAGCCCCGTCGAGGTGATGGACGCGCAGCCGCTCACGCCGCAAGAGATGGACGCGCTGCTGGACCACGCCTTCTCCCGCTACTACGGCACCAGCGCGCTGTTCGGAACGCCGCAGCGCTGCCTGCCACTGGTCGAAAAGTTGAGGGACGCGGGCGTGGACGAGATCGCCTGCCTGATCGACTTCGGCGTCGATGCGGATACCGTGCTGCAACACCTTTCCGACCTCAAGCAGCTGATGGACCTGTCGCGGCAACCGCGCCGCGTGGCGCAGCGCGTGCCGGTGGGCGAGGAGGTGGTGAAGCACGGCATTACCCACCTGCAGTGCACGCCGTCGATGGCGGCCATGCTGGTGGCCGACGCGCAGGGCCGCGCTGCCCTGTCGCAGCTGTCGGTATTGATGGTGGGCGGCGAGGCGCTGCCCCTGCCGCTGGCGCGCGAGTTGCGCGCGCTGGTGCCGGAGTCGGTGCTCAACATGTACGGACCGACCGAGACCACGGTCTGGTCCACCACCTGCGAGCTGCCCGACAAGGGCGACTTCGTGCCGCTGGGCACACCCATCGCCAACACGCGCCTGTCGGTGCGCACGCCATGGGGCGCCGAATGCCCGGCGCTGGTGCCGGGCGAGCTGTTCATCGGTGGCGAAGGTGTGGCACACGGTTACTGGCAGCGCCCGGAACTGACGGCCGAGCGCTTCGTGGCCGATGCGCAGGAGGCCGGTGCAAGGTACTACCGCACCGGCGACCTGGTACGCCGGCACATCGACGGCGCGCTGGAATTCCTGGGCCGCATCGACCACCAGGTGAAGATCCGCGGCCATCGCATCGAGCTCGGCGAGATCGAAGCGGTGTTGCTGCAGCAGCCCGGCGTGCGCCAAGCGGTGGTGGTGGCGCGTGACGACGGCGCCGCCGGCCATGAGCTGGTGGGTTATGTCACGCCCGCACCCGGCGTCACGCTGGAACCCGCGCCTTTGCGCGAGGCGCTGGCGCTGCAACTGCCGGCCGTCATGGTGCCGCAACAGCTGCTGGTGATCCCTGCGCTGCCTTTGACACCCAACGGCAAGATCGACCGGAATGCCCTGCCCGATCCACGCGCAGCCATCGCCGTTCGCGCGGCGGTGCCACCCGCGAATGCACTGGAAAAGACCATTGCGACGATCTGGGCCGAAGTGCTTGGCCTGCCCGGTGTCGGCACCTCGGACAACTTCTTCGACCTGGGCGGCCACTCGTTGCTGGTGGTGCAGGTTCAGCGCAGGCTGCGCGAAGCCTGCGGACGCGAAGTGTCCATCACCGACATGTTCCGCCTGCCGACGGTTCGCGCGCTGGCGGCGCACCTGGCGGGCGACGAAGGCGATGACAACAGTGCGGTGGCCGATGGGCTGAGCCGTGCGAAGGCCCGCCGCGCGATGCGCTCGCGCGCCGCCCCCGAACCGACCGAAGCGGCCTGAACGCCAACACGATGCAAGCAGCACCACCCGACCTCGAACCCGGCAGCATTGCCATCGTCGGGCTGGCCGGGCGCTTCCCGGGGGCGCGTTCGGCGCAGGCCCTGTGGTCGCTGCTGGAGGCCGGCAAGGAAGCGACGCAGTGGCTGACCCCGGACGAGTTGCGCGCTGCCGGGGTTGCCGAAGCCGACATCGCCGATCCCGACTATGTTCCTGCCAGCCTGGTGCTTCCGGACATGGAGATGTTCGACGCCGAGTTCTTCGGCTTCAGCAAGCGCGACGCGGCGGTGCTGGACCCGCAGCACCGCCACTTCCTCGAATGCGCATGGGAAGCGCTCGAAGACGCAGGCCACATGCCCGAGCACTTCAAGGGCGCCATCGGCGTGTTCGGCGGCTGCGGCATGCAGGCCTACCTGCCCTACAACCTGCTCACCAACCCGGAGCTGGTCAAGTCCATGGGCCTGTTCCTGCTGCGGCATACCGGCAACGACAAGGACTTTCTCTGCTCGCGCGTGTCTTACCTGCTCAACCTCAGGGGGCCAAGCATCAGCGTGCAGACCGCCTGTTCAACTTCGCTGGTGGCCGTGCACATGGCGGCGCAAAGCCTGCTCTCGGGCGAGTGCGACATGGCGCTGGCCGGCGGCGTGAGCATCGAGTTGCCACACCGGCGTGGCTACCACTTCGCCGAAGGCGAAATCCTCTCGCCCGACGGCCATTGCCGCGCCTTCGACGACCAGGCTGCCGGCACGCTGTTCGGCAGCGGCGCCGGCATCGTGGTGCTGCGGCGGCTGGAAGACGCGGTGCGCGACCGGGACAACATCTATGCCGTGATCCGCGGCTCGGCGGTGAACAACGACGGCTCGCAAAAGGCCGGCTACCTCGCGCCCAGCGTTGACGGACAGGCCAGCGCCGCCGTCGAAGCGCTGGCAGTGGCCGGAGTAGAGCCGGGCACGGTCTCCTACATCGAAGCGCATGGCACCGGCACACCGGTGGGCGACCCGATCGAGATGGCCGCACTCACGCAGGCTTATGGTGGCGGTGGCCGCGGGTTTTGCGGCATCGGTTCGCTCAAGACCAACATCGGCCATCTCGACACCGCCGCGGGCGTCGCGTCGCTGATCAAGGTCGCGCTCGCGTTGCGCCACGGCCTGATCCCGGCCAGCCTGAACTTCAGCCGGCCCAACAGCCGCTTCGACCTCTCGGCCACGCCGTTCAAGGTGGTGGACCGTGCGCGCGCGTGGAAACGCGGCGCGTCGCCGCGCCGCGCGGCCGTGAATTCGCTGGGCGTGGGCGGAACCAACGCCCATGTCATCGTGGAGGAGTCGCCGGTCGTGGCGAGTGCCCGCGACAGTGGCTGGCAGGTCGTCACCTTGTCGGCCCGCACGCCGGCGGCACTGGATCGGCTGAAATCGAAGTGGCGCGACTTCCTCGACGCGCCGCCCCCGGACCTCACGCTGGCCGATGCCGCTTACACCACGCAAGTGGGGCGGAGATCGTTCGAGCATCGCTGCGCCGTCGTCACGCGCGACCTGGCCGACCTTCGTTCCGTGCTCGGCGCCAAGAACCATCAGCGCAGTGTGACTGCCAAGGCAGCGCCCAACGCGCCCAGCGTGGCTTTCATGTTTCCCGGCGGCGGCGCGCACTACCCCGGCGCGGGGCGCGAACTGTTGAACCACGAGGCATTCCGGCGCGCGGTGGACGAGTGCTTCAGCCTGATGCCGGCCAACGCGCCGGCGGACCTGCGCACGCGCATGTTCGAAGGCAGTCTCCATGACGCCGGCGCCGCCGGCATGCTCGAACGCCCGAGCTATGCCCTGCCCGCATTGTTCACGCTCGAGTACGCATTGGCGCGCCTGTGGGAAAGCTGGGGTGTGGTGCCGGCCGCCGTCATCGGCCACAGCGCCGGTGAGTACACGGCGGCTTGCCTCGCGGGCGTGATGTCACTGGGCGACGCGCTCTCGGTGGTGGCGCTGCGCGGGCGCCTGTTCGAGGAAGTGCCGCTGGGCGGCATGCTCTCGGTGGACTTGCCCGAGCCCGAACTGCGCGAGGCGATGGACGGCCTGCCGCTGGACATCGCCGCCATCAACGCCCGTGACCTGTGCATCGCGTCCGGACCCTTGCAATCGATATCGCGGCTCGAGAAGCGCCTCGCCGACAAGGGCATCGAAGGCCGGCGCCTGCACATCAACGTGGCAGCGCACTCGCACCTGCTGGACGGCGTGCTGGGTGCATTCCGGGAACACATTTCGCGCATCCGGCTCAGCCCGCCCACGATTCCCTTTGTGTCCAACCTCACCGGCACCTGGGCCGAACCGCACGCGCTGACCGACCCGGAGTACTGGGTGAAGCACCTGCGCAACCCGGTGCGTTTCTCCGAAGGCGTGCGTACGCTGCTGGAACTGCCGGGCACGCTCCTGCTGGAAGCCGGGCCCGGCCAGGGCCTGTGCGCGCTGGCGCGGCAGAACGGCGAAGGCCCGCCGCGCGCCATCCTGGCTTCCACGTCCAAGGCGCAGGAAGCTGGCGCCGATGCCAGCCAGATGCTCGCATCGGCCGGCGGGCTTTGGGCACACGGTGTCGCGCTACGCTGGGACCGCATTCGCGGTGCCGGCCCGGCGCGGCGCGTGTCATTGCCGACCTATGCCTTCGAGCCGCAGCGCCACTGGATCGAGCCCGGCATGCCGGCCGTTGCGCAGGCAGCCGAGACGCCGGCGCCACGCAAAGCGCTGCTTGAACGGCTGGCATCGCAGGACGACTGGTTCAGCGCGCCCGAGTGGATCGCCGCGCCCCTGCCCGCGGCGCGGCCCGCACCCGCCGGCCAGTGGCTGGTGTTCGGCAACCGGTCCCGGCTCACGGCCGACGTGCTGGCCCAGGTGGTGGCCGGTGGCGGCACCGTCACCGTCGTGCGGCGGGGCGATGGCTTCGCGAGCCTGCCGGAGGGCGGCTTCACGCTCGAGCCGGACAGCCCGGCCCAGTACGTACAACTGCTGGCCGAGCTGGGCCGGTCAGGGAGCATGCCCGATCGCATCCTGCACCTCTGGCCGCTGGACACGATGCAAGGCGCGAGCCAGAGGCACATCGCGGGACAATCGCTTTCACTCAACAGCCTCGTGCACCTTGCCAAGGCGCTGCAAGAGAGCGACGTCGATACCCCCTTGCGCCTGACGGTGGTGACCGCCGGCAGCCAGGCCGTGGCAGCAGACGAGGCGGTGCCACACCCCGAGCGCGCACTGGCGCTCGGGCCCTGCCGCGTGATCCCGCACGAATTGCCCAACGTGGTCGCACGGCTGGTCGATCTCGCGCCCTTCGATGTTTCGTCCGAAGGCACGGCAGGGCAAGTCGTTGCCGAGTGCCTGGCGACGGACCACGCCGACCTGGTCGCCTACCGCAACGCAGAACGCTGGACGCAACGGCTGGCGAGTCTTGCTTCACCCACCCGGCCGGACATTGCGCAACGTGTGCGGCCGGGCGGCGCCTATCTCATCACCGGTGGCCTCGGCGACCTGGCACTGGAACTTGCCGGCTGGCTCGCCTCGACGCGGCAGGCCCGGCTGGCGCTGGTCAGCCGCCGGCCGCTGCCCGACAAGGCGAGCTGGCCCGGCCTGGCCGCCAGCGGTGACCATTCGCCACAGGTGCGCATGGTGCGCCGGCTGCTGGCCCTGGAAGGACAAGGCGCACAGGTCATTGTGTTCAATGCCGATGTGGCCGACCGCGATGCGATGGCCACTGTCGTCGCCGATTGCCGGGCGCAATTCGGCACACTCAACGGCGTCTTCCACACGGCCGGCGTGCTGGAGGACGGCCTGATTGCCAACAAGGATGCGCAAGGCATGGCGCGCGTTCTCGGCGCCAAGGCTTGCGGTGCGCAAGTGCTGCATGAACTGCTGCCGCCGGGTGACCTGGATGTGTTCTGCGTCTTCTCCTCGACCAGCGTGTTCCTCGGCGCGGCCGGCCAGGTGGACTATGTGGCGGCCAACGCATTCCTCGATGCACTGGCCGCGTCCCGCTCCGACGGCCTCGCCATTCACTGGGGCGTGTGGGGCGACAAGGGCATGGCTGCGCGCGCGCAAGGCCGCCACGGGCTGGCCCACGCGCCCGCCGGCACGCATGCGCTGCTGGGCCTGCAGGTCGAGCATGACAACGGTGTCGCCTTCGAGGCCAGCTATTCGCCGCGCAACCTGTGGGTGTTGCAGGAGCACTCGGTCGCCGGCAGCCCGGTGCTGCCCGGCACCGCCTACATCGAAGTCGCGCGCGCGGCCATGGCCGTGCTGCATCCGGGCGCGGGTGTGGAAATCTGCGCACTGTCGTTCGAGGAAGCGATGGTGTTCGACGGCGCATCCCCGCGTTTCGTACGCACCGAGCTGCTGCGCAGTGGCGATGGCTACGAGTTCCTGGTGCGCAGCCGCGGACCGCTGGACGAACATTGGCTGGAACATGCCAGGGCACGGGTGGCCGTGCTGGATGCCGAATTGCCGGCCGCGCAACCCGTGCGCGACACCACCGGCTGGCGCAAGGGCGCCATCCCCCAGGCGCGGACCATCGCGTTCGGCGCGCGCTGGACCAACATCACCCGCATGAAACTGGACGGCAGCAGCGCCATCGCCCGGATCGAGCTGCCCGAGCCGTTCGAGGACGACCTGGGCGAATACGGCAGCCACCCCGCCCTCACCGACATGGCTGCCACCTTCGGCCTGCACCTGGTCGATGAAGCGCAGCGACGAGCCAACCTCTTCGTGCCGCTGTCGGTCGAGCGCATCCGCCTGGCGGCGCCGGTACCGCGCACCACCATCAGCCGCGTCGAACTCAAGGGCGGATTGCAGGACCGCTTTGCGGCTTTCGACATTTCGCTGCACACGCCAGAAGGCAAGCCCATCGCCACCTTCGAAGGTTTCTCGCTGCGCGGTGTGCCGCCCGCCGCGATGTCGAAGCCCGAACGCAGCCGCGCGCAGCGCGAACCCAGCCTGCCCGAGGCGATGCTGGCCTGCGGCATCCGGGGCGAAGACGCACCGGCATTGTTCGAACGCATCCTGGCGGGCATCGGCCGCGATGTCGTGGTCTCGTCGATCGCGCTGGACGAACTGCGCCATGCCATGGCCGCAACCGCACCCAAGCCCATCGCGCGCAAGCCGGCCGGCGACACGGGCGCTGGCGTGACCACGGACGAAGAGCTCAACCCGGTCGAGCGCACGCTCGCCGAGGCGTGGCGCGAGTTGCTCGGCGTGGAAAAGATCGCGCGGGACGATGACTTCTTCGCGCTCGGCGGTCATTCGCTGGCGGCCGTACGGCTCTTCGCCAAGATCCGCAAGCACTTCTCGGTGGACCTGCCGCTGGCCACCTTGTTCCAGGCTTCCACGCTGGGCGGGCTGGCCACCGTCGTCGCGCACAGCGCCGGGCTCGACGTGAGCCAGGCGAGCGAAGCGCCGAAGAAGGCAAGCTCCAATGTCATCTCGCTGGGCACGCGCGCCTGGTCCCCGCTGGTCGCGATCTGCCGCGGCCGGCCGGACCGCCGGCCCTTGTTCTGCGTGCACGGTGCCGGTGGCAATGTGTTGAACTTCAAGGTGCTGTCGGACCGGCTCGGGGCTGACCAGCCGTTCTATGGGCTGCAAGCGCAAGGCGCCGACGGAAGGTTGCCGGCCCTGCCTTCCATCGAGGCGATGGCGGCGCAATACGTGGAAGCGGTGCGCAGTGTCGACGCGGCCGGCCCGTATCGGCTGGCCGGCTATTCGGCGGGTGGCGCGATCGCACTCGAGATGGCACAGCAACTGATCAAGTCCGGCGCGCAGGTCGAATTGCTGATGATGATCGATACGCTGTCACCTGCCGCTGCCGGACGCAAGATCTCGTACTGGCGAAAGCTCTGGCTGATCAGGCACTGGTCGCTGAAGTTCCTTCTGGATTGGCCCGGCCGCCGCCGGCGCGGCAAGCTGATGCAGGCGCAATACCAGCTGGCGCTGGAGAAGCTCTCGCGCGGCGAGGCGCTGCCGCCGGAGCTGGTGGAACACCACCTGTTTCGCAACTTCGTCGATGCGCAGGCGCTCTACAAGCCCGAAGCCTACGATGGCGACATCGCGCTGTTCAAGGCAACCGAAAGCGAGATGCAGTACCTGGACGCCGGCCGTTGCCTGGGCTGGGAAGAAAACGTGCGCGGCGAGATCCGCGTGACCGACATCTCGGGATCTCACTTCTCGATGATGGCCGAACCGGGCGTGTCCGAGTTGGTCGAAGGCTTGCGCCGCGAACTCGCCGGCGCCGACGGCAGGCCGGTGCATCCGCAGACGCGGGCGGCTTGAGCCTGCCCCCTATACTGGGGCATGACCGAGGCAAGGCCCGACCGCGAAGCTCCTGAAGACTGGGACGACGCGCATTACCTGCGCATGAACCCCGACGTTCGTGCGGCCGTGGGGCGCGGCGCGTTTCCGACGGGTTATGCCCACTACATGGAATTTGGCATCGGCGAGAACCGCGAAAGCGGATTCACCATCGCTGCGGACGCCGAAGGCGAGTACACGCGCAACTGCCTGGACCCCTGGGTCAACCTGGAGATCGCCGCCAGCGGCGAAGTGCGCCCCTGCTGCATCTCACCGCCACTGCGGAACCAGCGCATCAACACCATCGACCGGGACGCCGGCGAGTTTCGCGACCTGCGGGCGGAACTGCTGGCGGGCAAGCTGCGGCCCATGTGCGCCAATTGCCATATCCGCTCCAAGGTGCCGGTCGCGCGGTTCCAGCGCTTTGTGGATTTCAGGGCTGCCCAGAACCATGTGGAACCACTTGCTTCGGTTCCGCTGGAGAGCCTGCGCGTCGACATCAACGAGCAATGCAACTTGCGCTGCACTTATTGCGCCGTGAGCCAGCCCGGCTACGCGGGCAAGAACATGGCGCCCGAAGTGTTCGACGCCACGGTGAAATTGATCGCCGGCAACCCTGCCGTTCGGGTGGACCTGAACGGCCATGGCGAAACCAGCTTCCACCCGCGCTGGCTCGAATACGCGGCGCAGATCCACGCGTTGCGCGTGCATAGCACCATCCTCTCGAACTTCGCGAAGATCTTCACCCCGGAAGAGGCCGAGGCGTTCGCGCGGATGCAGACGATCCAGATCAGCATCGACTCCACCGACGAGGAAATGCTCAAGGCCATCCGCCGCAAGGTGTCCTTCACCACCATCCGCCTCAACGTGGCGAACATCCGCGCCAAGGCACAAGCGCTGGGCCTCAAGCCGACATGGTCGATCAGTTGCGGCGTCTACGACCAGAACATCCACGAACTGGACAAGCTTGCGAGCTTTGCCATCGAGGAAAAATTCAACTCGGTCACCTTCTGGAACCTGGTCGAGTACCCGCCGCTGGAAGGCGTGGTCTCACCCAAGCCCATCGCCACGCTGCCGCCAGCCGAGCACGAGGCGGCGGTGCGCGAAGTCACCACCGTCGTGCACAGGCTGCGCGAGGCGGGGGTCTTCGTGGAGATCCCGGATTCGCTGGTAAGCGCCTAGCGCTTCAGTTCGGCGAGGGCGCCGCGCCGTTCTGCCGCCAGGCCCCGGGCGACACGCCATATTCGCGCTTGAACGCGCGGTTGAAGGCGGCTTCCGACTCGTAGCCCACATCCTGCGCGATGCGCGCCAGCGTGCCGTGCTGGTTGCGCAACAACCCGGCCGCCACGACCATGCGCCAGCGCGCCAGGTATTGCATCGGCGGCACGCCGACCGTCTCGGCAAAGCGCTGCGCCAGCACGCTGCGCGAGGAGTGGATTTCCTGCGCCAGCGATTCGATGGTCCAGGCGCGCGCCGGCTCACCGTGCATCAGCGTGAGGCAGCGCGCCACCAGCGGGTCGCGCAGGCCCGAGAGCCAGCCGGGCGGGTTCTCGGGCGTCGCCTCGATGTAACCCAGCAGCGCTTCAGCCAGAAGCACCTCGGCCACCTTGGCGGCCAGCATGTCCGAGCCGGGGCTGCGTGCCGCGCCGGCACCGAGCACGAAGTTGACGGACTGCTCGATCCAGGCGCCCGCTGGCCGGGCGCGCAACGGGGTGGTGAACAGGCGCGGCAGGTTTTCCACGAAAAAGTTGGGCGTGCCGCTTTCCCAGGCGAACCAGCCGCACACGAGGAGGGTCCGCTCGCCTTCGCCGCCGTAGCGGGCACGCGCGAGTTCGGGCACCGCCGGCTGGACCACGTTGGCGATTTCCACCGCGGCATGCTGCAGGCCGCTGCCGAGCACGTGGGTATCGCCATGCGGCACGACCAGCAGGTCGCCGGGGACCATGCGCACCGGCTGGCCGCCTTCCAGCTGGGCGTAGCAGCCGCCTTCGAGGACCAGGTGGAAGATGGCCAGTTGCTGGGCGTTGGGCTGGAGCACCTGGGCAATGTGCGAGCCCTGTGGCACCTTGAAGCACCAGGGCGCGCGCAGGTCGGCATTGAGGAACAGCGCGCCCTCGAACCGGATCGTTCGCAGCACATCTGACAGGACATCCATGCGGTTGCTCCTTGTTGCCACCCGTGCGATCCAGTGCTTCGGTCAAGCGATCAGGACGCGCGATCAAACACCAGCGGCGGCGCGCGGCCATTATCAACCCAGGCCGAAAGCGGCCCGGTCCCCGGACCCAGGAACCTTCATCAACCACTCTTTCTGGAGGCAACATGCCCAAGTACGTCATCGAACGCGAAGTCCCCGGCGCCGGCAAGTTCACGGCGCAAGACCTGAAGGCACTCTCGCAGAAGTCCTGCGGCGTCCTGGCCAGCATGGGCACGGACATCCAGTGGGTACACAGCTACGTCGTCGCCGACCGGATCTACTGCATCTACAACGCCACGGACGAAGCCAAGGTGCGCCGCCATGCCGAGCTCGGCGGCTTCCCGGCCAACAAGGTGGAACGGGTGCACGAGATGATCGACCCGGTCACGGCGGAGTAACGGCGCCGGTTCCCATACGCAATCCTGATGCGACGGGTGATACGCTCACCCGTCATGAATCCGGATACTCGCATTCATCGAGGATGGATCGTCGCAGGCCTGCTGGCGGGTGCCACGCTGGCCTGCTTCGTCCTGGACAACTTTGTCTCTCTTACGAGCCTCGCCATGGTGTTCATGCTGGCGGTGGTGATCGCAGCGTACAAGTTGCCCTGGATCGCATCCGCCATCTGCGCATTCGGGAGCGCGACGCTCCTGAATTTCTTCTTCATCCCGCCAAGGTACACGTTCGAAGTCGATTCACGCGAGAACCTGTTCGCGCTCGTCACCATGCTGACGGTTGCCCTCGTGATCAGCCATCTCGG
>DATHWV010000177.1:0-13464 GCA_035460205.1 Ramlibacter sp. | reverse complement strand
GGCGGGCATGCCGGGCTTCCGGCATCGGCAGACTTCCGTCACGATCAGCGGCTCGGGCTTCGACTGGCACGACGTCGACACCTACTTCCGGCCCAACGCCATCGGCAGCTACTCGTTCGGCGCCGGCAACGTGGTCAGCTTCAACAAGCTCGACAAGCTGTTCGACGTGGCGATCATGATGGACTGCAGCCAGTGCCCCCTGCACCCGCAGCTCAAGGGCGTCTTCAAGGACTACGCAAAGAAGAATGCCGACACGGTTCGCAAGTACGGCACCAAGCCCGTGTACTTCATGTCGTGGGCCTATAAGGACGTGCCGGAGATGACGCAGCAGCTGGCCGAGGAATACACCAAGGCAGCCAACGACAACGACGCGTTCGTCATTCCCGCCGGCCTGGCGTTCGGACGCTCGGTGGCGCAGAAACCCGACCTCGAACTCTATGTCGCCGACAAGCGGCACCCGAGCCTCGCCGGCACGTATCTCGCGGCCTGCACCACCTACGCAGCGCTGTACAAGCGTTCGCCCGTGGGCCTGTCGTACACCGCGGGCCTGGACCCGGCCATTGCGCGCCACCTGCAGACCGTGGCCTGGGAGACGGTGCAGGACTACTTCAAGCGCTAGGCCCGGCGGCTCACACCACCACCGGCTCCGGCTCCAGCCGGATGCCGAAGCGCTCGTACACGCTGGTCTGGATCGCCCGGGCCAGCGTGACCACTTCACCGCCGGTGGCGCCACCGCGGTTGACCAGCACCAGCGCCTGCTTTTCGTAGACACCCGCGTTGCCGACCGACTTGCCTTTCCAGCCGCAGGCGTCGATCAGCCAGCCCGCAGCGAGCTTCACCGTGCCATCGGGCATCGGGTAGTGAACGATGTTGGGTTCGCGCGCAATGATGTCCTGGCATTGCTCGGGCGATACCGTGGGGTTCTTGAAGAAGCTTCCCGCATTGCCGATGACGCGCGGGTCCGGCAACTTGGCCGAGCGGATCGCGCAGACCCACTCGTACACCTGCCTTGCGGAGGGTGTACGCACGCCGGTCTCCTGCATCTTGCGTTCCAGGTCCAGGTAGCCCAGCACCGGCTTCCAGGGCTTGGGCAGGCGAAAGCGCACACGCATGATGAGCGCGCGGCCATTCAGGCCGAAGTCGCCTTCCTGCGCGGCGGTGTGCTTGAACACCGAATCACGGTAGCCGAAGGCGCATTGCGCGGCATCGAGCGTGAAGGCCTTGCCGGTGAACAGGTCAATGGCGTCCAGTGAATCGAATCGGTCCTGCAGTTCGACCCCGTACGCGCCCACGTTCTGGACCGGTGCGGCGCCCACGGTGCCCGGGATCAGCGCCAGGTTCTCCAGGCCGGAGAAGCCCTGGTCCAGCGTCCACGTGACGAATTCGTGCCAGTTTTCACCGGCGCCGGCCTCGATCAGGGTGGAACGGGGGCCATCCTCCAGCAGGCGCTTGCCCGGCACTTCCACCTTCAGCACCAGTGGCTTGACGTCCCCGGTCAGCACGATGTTGCTGCCGCCGCCCAGGACGAATTTCGGCACCGTGCCGTATTCGGGGCTGGCCAGCAGTTCCTGGACATCGGCCTCGCCGCGCACCCGCACGAGCAGGCGGGCCTTGGCCACGATGCCAAAGCTGTTGTGCGCCTGCAGGGGTACGTTTTGCTCCACGAACATGGGAGAATTGTCGCATCAGGCCAGCACAACAAGGGAAGTCCATGCCTTCATTCGACACAGTTTGTGAACCCAACATGGTGGAGGTGAAGAACGCCGTCGAAAACGCCGCCAAGGAAATCGGCACGCGCTTCGACTTCAAGGGCACTTCGGCCGACATCGACCTCAAGGACAAGGAAATCACCCTCTTCGGCGACGCTGAATTCCAGCTGACGCAGGTGGAAGACATCCTCACCAACAAGCTGACCAAGCGCAGCGTGGACGTGCGCTTCCTGGACAAGGGCGACGTGCAGAAGATCGGCGGCGACAAGGTCAAGCAGGTGCTGAAGGTGCGCAACGGCATCGAGACCGAGCAGGCCAAGAAGATCACGCGGCTGGTCAAGGACAGCAAACTGAAGGTGCAGGCCGCCATCCAGGGCGACGCCGTGCGCATCACCGGCGCCAAGCGCGACGACCTGCAGGCGGCGATGGCGCTGATCCGCAAGGAAATCGACGACGTGCCCATCTCGTTCAACAATTTCAGGGATTAGATGCTCCGCCGCGCTGGTGTTTTCTGCGCCTTTCTGGCCGCGGGTGGCGTTTTCGCCCAGACCGTGACGCTTCAGGGCATGCTGGGTAGCAAGGCATTGCTGATCGTGGACGGCTCCGCGCCCAAGACGGTGGCGCCGGGCGAGACGCACAGGGGCGTCAAGGTCATTTCGACCGCCGGCGACCAGGCGCTGGTGGAATTCGGCGGCAAGCGCGAGACGCTGCGTGTGGGCGAAGCGCCCGCCAGTGTCGGCAGCAAGGGCGGCGCGCCCGCTGGCGGCAGCAAGATCGTGCTCACCGCCAGCGGCGGCGGCCACTTCCTGACGCAGGGCACCATCAACGGCAAGGGCATCAGCTTCATGGTCGACACCGGGGCCACCTCGGTCGCCATGGGCGCGCCGGATGCCGAGCGCCTGGGGATCAACTACAAGGCCGGCCAGATGGCCTTTGCCAGCACGGCCAACGGCACCGTCACGATGTGGCGGGTCAAGCTGGCCTCGGTTCGCATCGGCGATGTCGAAGTGCATGACGTCGACGCCGCGGTGTTGCCGGCGGCGATGCCGCATGTCCTCCTGGGCAACAGTTTCCTCACGCGCTTCCAGATGAAGCGCGAGAACGACCAGATGGTGCTGGAGCGGCGGTACTAGTACTCCATGCCTGAGCGTCCCATCGACAGCGCGCCGACAGCGGCGCCAGACGACTCCCTCTCCGCTTTCGCGCCCCTGGGGCAGCCGGTGTTCCGCATGCTGTGGATCACCTGGCTCGCGGCGAACACCACGATGTGGATGAACGACGTCGCGGCCGCCTGGCTCATGACCTCGCTCACGCCCTCGCCGCTGTGGGTGGCGCTGGTGCAATCGGCCTCCACGCTGCCGGTGTTCCTGCTGGGCCTGCCCAGCGGCGCGCTGGCCGACATCATGGACCGCCGCCGGTATTTCATGTTCACCCAGTTCTGGGTTGCGGGCAACGCGGTGCTGGTGTGCACCATGGTCATCCTCGGCTGGATGACGGCGCCGCTGCTGCTGGCCCTCACGTTTGCCAACGGCGTCGGCCTGGCGATGCGCTGGCCGGTGTTCGCGGCCATCATCCCGGAGGTCGTTCCGCGCCCACAGCTGCCCGCGGCACTGGCCCTCAACGGCGTGGCGATGAATGCGTCGCGCATCATCGGCCCGCTGGCGGCCGGGGCGATCATCGCCAGCATCAGCATCGCCTGGGTGTTCGTGCTGAACGCCGTGCTGTCGGTGTTCGCCGGCTTCATCATCATGCGCTGGCGTCGCGAGCACAAGGAGAGTCCGCTGGGCCGCGAGCGCCTGACCAGCGCCATGCGCGTGGGCGTGCAGTTCGTGTGGCAGTCCGTGCGCATGCGCGCCGTGCTGCTTCGCATCTCGCTGTTCTTCCTGCACTCCACCGCCCTGCTGGCACTGCTGCCGCTGGTGGCGCGTGCCCTGCCCGGCGGCGCGGCCGGCACGTTCACCGTGCTGCTGGCTTCGATGGGTGCGGGCGCGATCACCGCGGCGCTGCTGATGACGCGCATCCGCAGGTTGATGCCACTTGAGCGCCTGCTGCTGCTCGGCACCACCTTCCAGTCGATAGGCGCGGTGGTGGTGGCTTACGCACCCAACATCTACGTCGCATCGCCCGCCATGGCGGTGGCCGGCATGGCCTGGATCACCGTGGCCAACTCGCTCACCGTGTCGGCGCAGATGGCCCTGCCCGACTGGGTGCGCGCGCGCGGCATGTCGATCTACCAGATGGCGCTGATGGGGTCTACCGCCGCCGGCGCTGCGTTCTGGGGCCAGGTGGCCGACGTGTCCAGTATCCATACCAGCCTGGCGGTCGCCGCCGTGTCCAGCGTGGTCCTGATGGCGCTGGCGCAGCGGCTGGTGTCCGACCGCGGCATCGAAGAGGACCTGACGCCCTCGCGCGTGTTCAAGGTGCCGCATGCCGAAGCGCCGCCGCAGTCGGGCCGCATCCAGGTCAACATCGAGTACCACATCGACCCGGCCCACGCGGAAGAGTTCATGGCGCTGATGCAGGAGAGCCGGCGCAGCCGCATGCGCCAGGGTGCACTGGACTGGCAGGTGCTGCGCGACCTGTACGACCCCGGCCGCTACATCGAGCAGATCATCGATGAGTCATGGACCGAGCACCTGCGCCGCTTCGACCGCGTCACGGCCGCCGACGTGCAGTTGCGCGACCGCAAGCTGGCCTTCCACATCGGCGCGGAGCCGCCGCTCGTGACTCGGCTGTTGATCGAACGGTAGAGCCACTTCCGCAGGGGGCGGCACCCGATACTTGCGGCCATGCGGGACCGGCCCCCACAGCGCTTGAGGGGGCGCTCCTACAGCAGTGCTCCCGCCCTGTTTGCAGAATTCAACCAGCGCGACCCATGGAGCCCAGGCGACCTGGACAGCGCGTTTCGTCATCAACAGGGAGCACCTCATGCACAAGACCACACTGGCCGCGGCCATCATCTCCATCGGCGTTCTGGGCCTGACCGGCTGTGACGTCAAGAAGACCCAGGAAGGCGACGTCACCGTCCCGAAGTACGAAGTGAGCAAGACCCAGGAAGGCAACGTCACGGTACCGAAGTACGACGTCACCACCCCTGACGTCAAGGTCGGTTCGACCGAAGCCACCGTCAAGGTCCCGACCGTGAAGACCGAGGAAAAGACGATCACCGTCCCGAAGGTCGAGATCGAGACCGCCAAGGAAAAGGAAGCGGCCGGCAAGAAGTAAGCGCGGCGCGGCGCGCGGAAGCCTCAGGCTTTCTTTGCGCCCAGCTTCGATTCCTTGCCCTGCAGCAGCCGCGAGATGTTTTCGCGGTGCCTGTAGGCCAGCAGCATCGCCATCGCAGCCAATGCGATGGCGATTCTCGTGTCCGCGTACCACTGCACGCGATCGCCCAGCAGGTAGTAGGCGGGTGCGAACGCGGCTGCAATCAGCGAGGCCAGCGACGAGTAGCGGAAAAAGAACGCGATGATCAGCCATGTCGCGCCGGTGGCGACACCCAGCACGGGGTGGATGCCGAACACGACGCCGATGAACGTCGCCACGCCCTTGCCACCCTGGAAGCGGAAGAACACCGGCCAGAGGTGACCGAGGAAAGCGGCCAGCCCCACCATCGCTATCGTCCCGTCTTCCAGCCCATAGGACTTGCCGAACCACTTGACGGCCAGCACGGGCAACAGGCCCTTCATCGCGTCCAGCAACAGCGTGACGATCGCCGCTGCCTTGCTGCCGGAGCGCAGGACGTTGGTGGCGCCGGGGTTCTTGCTGCCGAAGGTTCGCGGGTCCTTGAGGCCCATGACGCGGCTGACGATGACGGCGAAAGCGAGCGAGCCCACCAGGTAGGCGGCCAGCACGGCGAGGGCGGAGTAGAACATTCCCGCTATTCTGCCAGCGCGCAGTTCACCGGCTTCGCCTGCAGCAACTCCACGCAAACCGAAGGCGCAATGCCGACCAGGAAGCCCCGCCGCCCGCCGTTGATCAGGATGCCGGGCAAGGGCAGGATCGTCTCCTCGATGTACACCGGCATGGTCTTGCGCGTGCCGAATGGCGACGTTCCACCCACCATGTAGCCGCTGTGCCGCTGCGCGACTTCGGGCTTGCAGGGCTCCACCGACTTGGCGCCGATCTGCCGCGCGAGGTTCTTGGTCGAGACCTTGCGGTTGCCGTGCATCAGCACGATCAGCGGCCGCGCCTTCTCGTCTTCCATCACGAGCGTCTTGACCACGCTGAACGGGTCCCAGCCCAGCACCTGCGCGCTGTGCTGCGCGCCGCCATGCTCCAGGTACTCGTAAGGGTGCTCGGTGAACGCCACCTTGTTCGCCTTGAGGAAGGCGGTGGCCGGCGTCTCGCTGACGTGGTCCTTCTTCGCCATCGCCCTCCTACATCGCAGGGTCGCGAATTTCCCAGCGAACCTTGTCGATTTGCGCCAGCAATTCGGGAGAGAGCTTCGTACCCCAGGCAGCCAGGTCTTCGTCGAGCTGCGCAACGCTGGTGACGCCGATGATGGTGCTGGCGACCTGCCACTTGGTGTAGCACCAGGCCAGCGCCATCTGCGTCGGTGTCATGCCGTTGGCGCGCGCCAGCGCGTTGTAGCGGCGGGCGGCGGCAAGGCCTTCGGGCCGGCCCCAGCGCTGCTTGCGCACCGACTCGAACTTGCCGATACGCGCATCGCGCGGCGTGTTCGGGCCGTCCGTGCCCGACTCGTCGTACTTGCCGGTGAGCAAGCCGAAAGCCAGCGGGGAGTAGGCCAGCAGCGAGACATTCAGGCGGTGCATGGTTTCGTCCAGCCCATTTTCCAGCGCGCGGCTGATGAGGCAATAGACGTTCTGCACTGTCGCGATCCGCGGCAAGCTGTGCTGCTCGGCCAGGCGCACGAACTCGTGCACGCCGTACGGCGTTTCATTCGACAGGCCGACGTACCGGATCTTGCCCTGCTTGACCAGTCTGGCCATCGCCTCGAGCTGCTCGTGCAGCGAGGTCTGCATGCGTTCCTTGGCCGGGTCGTAATAGATCTGGCCGAACATCGGCACGTTGCGCTCGGGCCAGTGGATCTGGTACAGGTCGATCACGTCGGTCTTCAGCCGGCGCAGCGACGCCTCGCATGAGTCCATGATGTCTTGCGCCGTCATGCCGTCGCCCTTGCGCACCCAGGGCATGCCGCGTGAAGGGCCGGCGACCTTGGTCGCCACCACCAGCTTCTCGCGCGCACCCGGGTTCTTCGCGAACCAGTTGCCGATGATGGTCTCGGTGGCGCCGAAAGTCTCGGCACGTGCCGGCACGGCGTACATCTCCGCGGTGTCGATGAAATTGACGCCGCGTTCCAGCGAGCGGCTGAGGATGGCATGGGCCGTGGGTTCGTCGACCTGCTCACCAAATGTCATGGTGCCCAGGCAGATGGGCGTGACCTGCAGGTCGCTTTGGCCGAGTTGTACTTTTTGCATGGCCGGAATAATAGCCGGACCCCGATTTCAGCGCGTTGCGCGCGCCCTCTCCTCTTCCTGCAGGCGCAGCACCCGCCGTTGCACCTTGCCAGTGGTGGTCATGGGCAGCGCGTCGATGAACTCGATTTCCTTCGGATATTCATAGGGCGCGAGCTTGCCTTTCACATGCGCCTGCAATTGCTCGACCAGCTTCGCGTCGTAGGCTGCGGGGTTCGCACCCGCCTGGGCACGCGACGCGGCGTACTCGGGTGACAGCACCACGAAGGCCTTGACCACGGCGCCGCGTTCGCGATCGGGCTTGGGGATCACGGCGGCGTTGATCACCGCCGGGTGCTTGACCAGGCAGTTCTCGATCTCGCTCGGGCCAATCCGGTAGCCGGCTGCCTTGAACACATCGTCCGCCCGTCCCTGGTACCAGAGGTAGCCGTCCTTGTCGCGCGTGGCCAGGTCGCCAGTGCGGCACCAGTCACCCGTGTACTTGCTTTGCGTCGCGCCGTCCTTCTTCCAGTAGCCGAGGAAAAAGATCGGGTCGGGATGGCCATGCACATCGAAACGGTTCACCGCCACGTCACCGGGCACGCCCACCGCGCACTCGTTGCCCTCATCGTCGATCACCGCTACGCGATGGCCCGGGTAGCCTCGGCCCATGCTGCCGGGCCGGGCCGGCCAGCCCAGGCCGCCGGCGGTGACGCCGTTCATCGAGCAGTTGCCAACGACGTAGTTGATCTCGGTCTGGCCGAACATCTCATTCACGGTGATGCCCAGGTGCTCACGGCAGTACGCGAACACCGCGTCGCCCACCGCTTCGCCAGCGCTCATCATCGCGCGCAGCTTCAGGCGGAACTGTTTGCCCGGCTCGGGGTACGCCTTCATCATGGCCTTGAGGGCCGTCGGGAACAGGAAGCTGTGCGTGACGCCGTGGTCCTGCATCAGGGTGAAAGCCAGCTCGGGGCTGAAGCGGCCGTTGTACGCCACGATGGGACGGCCGAAGTACAAGGTGGGCAGCAACGCATCCATCAGCCCACCGGTCCAGGCCCAGTCGGCGGGCGACCAGAACACGGCGTCGGTGTCCTTGTTGGCCTTGCCGTCGAAGCCGAACCAGTTCTGGCTGCACACGAAGCCCGGCAGGTTGCCAATAAGCGCGCGGTGCGGCAGGTAGGCGCCCTTCGGCGGCCCGGTCGTGCCGCTGGTGTAGATCAGGATGGCACCCTCTTCCGCCTTGGTGCGTGCCGCGGTGAAGTCGGTGGGCTGCCGCGCGAGCTCGGCTTCATACGCGAGGTCGGCCTGTGCCGCCGCAGCGCCCACACCGACCACCTTGCGCAGGGCCGGGCACTGCGCGCGCACGGCAGCGATGTTGGCGATCGAGCTCTCATCACAGATCGCCACCCCCGCTTCGCTGTCCTGCAGGCGGTATTCGAGTGCCTCGGGGCCGAACAGCATCGACAGGGGCATCGCCACCGCGCCCAGCTGGAACACGGCCATGTACGCAATGGCGGTCTCGAAGCGCTGCGGCATGACGATAGCGACGCGGTCACCCCGCTTCACGCCGAGCTCCACCAGGAGGTGGCTCAACGCATTGGCACGCTGCTGCAGTTGCAGGTAGGAGAGGGTCTGGTCACCCGGCTTCGCCCCATGGGCGCGAATGGCGACGCGGCGGCCGGCATCGGCCCTGGCGGCCCAGCGGGCGCAGCACACCTGCGCGATGTTGAAGAACTCGGGGACGTCCCAGCGAAAGCCCGCATGCAGGCCCGCATAGTTGTCCCTGCCTTGACTGACGCGCATTGCTGAGTCTCCTTATGATGGTTGCCAATGTAGCAAGTGGCGCGCCGATGTACCAACCGAAGAGAACCTTTCGCAACCAGACTGTCCCGATCCGCAACCTCCCGTACCACGTGCTGGTGTGGGGCGAACCCGCGCCCGGCAAGGTGCCGCTGGTCATGGTGCATGGCTGGATGGACGTGGCTGCGTCGTACCAGTTCGTGGTCGATGCGTTCGCGCATGACCACTACGTCATCGCGCCGGACTGGCGCGGCTACGGTGGCACGCCATCCGGCGACGCCGACAACTTCTGGTTTCCCGACTACCTGGCCGACCTCGACTTCCTGATCGACCACTACTCGCCCGACGCACCGGTGCACCTGGTGGGCCACAGCATGGGGGGCAACGTCGCGATGCTGTACGCCGGCTCGCGGCCGGAGCGCATCCGCCGGCTGGTCAACCTGGAAGGCTTCGGCATGCCGGTGACACGGCCCTCGCAGGCGCCGCGCCGCTATGCCAAGTGGATGGACGAACTCAAGGCCTTCCACCGGGGCGAGCTGGCCCTCAAACCCTATGGATCGGCCGACGGCGTGGCCTCCCGCCTGATGAAGACCAACCCCCGCCTCGGGCGCGACAAGGCCGACTGGCTGGCCCAGCACTGGGCCAAGCCGGACGAAATGGGCCAGTGGCGCATCCTGGGCGATGCGGCCCACAAGATCACGAATGCCCAGCTTTACCGGGTGGACGAAGTGCTGGAGATCTACAAGGCGATCAGCGCGCCCACGCTGGCCGTCGAGGCCAGCGACGACAGCCTGGGCAAATGGTGGGCCGGCAAATACACCCTGGCGGAGTACCACGAACGCATTCAATCCGTCCCCGACCTGAGGCGTGCTGTGGTACAGGACGCCGGCCACATGCTGCACCACGACCAACCTGGACTGCTGGCCCGCCTGGTCGAGGATTTCCTCGAGGCCGAGTTACAACTGCGGTAGAGATGAGAAAAATTACCGCTGGGCCACACCTTCTTCAGCCCATCCGGTAACAGCGCTTGAAGTAGGACATCTCCTACTTCACCATTCCGGTCACCAAGTGTGTTCGGAGTGGCGAATGCGTCGAATTTGTTCGGGACTGTTGCTGGCCTTCATGGCGTGGCCCTTCGCCGCGTCCGCCGATGAGTTCGACCAGGGCCTGGCCACGCTGTGGGAGGTGCTGTGGCACCAGAGCGGCACGCCGACGCGCATCGTCCGCTGGGAAAACGACATCCGCGTGCGCATCCACGGCGTCAATGTCGCGGCCCACCGCGAACACACCCTCCAGGCATTGCGCGCCGTGACGACCGAAGCCGGTGTCAAGCTCATCGACGTGACCGGCCAGCCCGATGAGTCCAGCGCCAACCTCAACGTTGAAATCACCGGCGACACGCTGCTCGAAGACAACCAGCCTTGCGTCACCTTCCTGGACTTCAAGACCGAGACGAGGATCGACGGCGCCACGGTGCAGATGCGCGGCAAGGACGCGTACCGCTGCGCCTACCACGAGGCCATGCACGTGATGGGCGTGCGCGGCCACCCGGCCGGCCAGACTGTGCTGAGCTACTTCCCCTGGAAAGTGGACGCCCTGCTGCCGCTGGACAAGGTAATGCTGCGCGCGTGGTACTCGCCGCGCATGACCGCCGGCATGACCCCGTTCGAGGCCCTTCCGGTCCTGGCCGATGAGTGGGTCACCACAGCGGCTGACAAAGCCACGGCCGGCAAGGTGCGCGACGCCTACTTCGTTTCCATCATCCAGCAGATGCATGCCTACGCCAACGGCCAGGGCGAAATCCCGGCCATCGTCAAGCGTTCGGGCAAGTCCACCGCCGAAGGCATCCGTTTCGGCCGCGGCGAGATGAGCTACTTCCTGGGCATTGCCTACATGGAAGGCGCCACCACCCCGCGCGACTCGACCCAGGCCGTGCGCTGGCTGGAACGGGCCGCCACCATGGGCAACCGGGGCGCGCAGGCCAAACTCGGGGCGTTCAGGCAGTAGCCCCGGACCCACGGCCCTGCCGTGCGAAAATCCTGCCCCTAACTAGGATTTTCGCCATGGAAGCAGAACGCATCAACCAGATCGGCGCCCAGCTGGCCGATCTCTCCACCCGCACCCAAGACCTCCGGGGGTATCTTTGACTTCGATGCCAAGTCGGAGCGCCTGAGAACGGTCAACGCGTCGCTGGAAGACCCACAGGTCTGGAACGACCCCAAGAAGGCCCAGGAACTGGGCAAGGAAAAAAAGCAGCTCGACTCGGTGGTGGAAACACTGACCAAGCTCACGAGCGAGCTCGCGGACAACCTCGAACTGTTCGACATGAGCAAGGAAGAAGGCGACGAAGCCGGCCTTGCCACGATCGAAGCTGAAGCCGGCAAGCTGGCCAAGGACGTCGAGGCGCTGGAATTCCGCCGCATGTTCAACAACCCGGCCGACCCGCTCAACGCCTTCCTGGACATCCAGGCCGGCGCCGGCGGCACCGAAGCCTGCGACTGGGCCAGCATGCTGCTGCGCCAGTACCTGAAATACGCCGAGCGCAAGGGCTTCAAGACCACGGTGGAAGACGAGACGGCGGGCGACACCGCCGGCATCAAGAGCGCCACGATCAAGCTCGAAGGCGACTATGCCTATGGCCTGCTGCGCACCGAAACCGGCGTGCACCGGCTGGTGCGCAAGTCACCGTTCGACTCGGCGGGCGGCCGTCACACCAGCTTCGCCAGCGTGTTCGTGTACCCGGAGATCGATGACTCGATCGAGATCGACATCAACCCGGCCGACGTGCGGGTGGACACGTACCGCGCGAGCGGCGCCGGTGGCCAGCACATCAACAAGACCGATTCGGCCGTGCGCCTGACGCACCTCCCGACGAACATCGTGGTGCAGTGCCAGGACAGCCGCAGCCAGCACAGCAACCGCGACGTGGCCTGGAAGCGGCTGCGCTCGCGCCTGTACGACCACGAGATGCGCAAGAAGATGGAAGAGCAGCAAAAGCTCGAGGACACCAAGACCGACGTCGGCTGGGGCCACCAGATCCGCAGCTACGTGCTGGACAACAGCCGCATCAAGGACCTGCGCACCGGCGTCGAGATCTCCGCCACCCAGAAGGTGCTGGATGGGGACCTCGACCCGTTCATCGAAGCGTCGCTGAAGCAAGGCGTATGAAGGCAAGTGCCCTGATTTTCGACATGGATGGCACGATGGTCGACTCCATGCCCTGGCATGCGAGGAGTTGGGTCGAGTTCATCCGCCGGCACGGCGTGACGCTGGACGTGCCGGAGCTGATGCGCCGCACCACGGGGCGCACCGGTATCGAATGCATGCGCGAGGTGTTCGAACGCGACATCGCCGAAGACGAAGCCCTGGCGCTGATCCACGAAAAGGAAGAGATCTACCGCGAGCTGTTCAGCCCGGTGTTCGCCGAGGTCGGTGGCTTTCGCAGCTTCGCCGCCGATGCGATGGCACGCGGCCTGAAGGTCGGCGTCGGCACGGCCGGCGACAGGCTCAACATCGCCTTCACGTTTTCCCACTTGAAGATGGAGAGCGCGCCGCATGCCGTGGTGGGTGGCGATGAAGGCCTGCCCGGCAAGCCCGAACCGGCGATCTTCCTGGAAGCGGCGCGGCGCCTGGGCGTGGCCGCTTCGCAGTGCATCGTGTTCGAAGACGCGCCGTTCGGCATCGAAGCGGCGCGCCGTGCGGGAATGCGCGCCGTGGCGCTGTGCACCAGCCACGATCCCGGCGAACTGGCGGGGCCTCATGTGGTGGCGCAGGTGCGCGACTACCACGAACTCAGAAAAACCAAATTCCTGGAGAGCCTTTATGCGTGAAGGACACAACAACGTCATCTACCGGTCCGACTACCAGGCACCCGCCTTCTGGGTCGACACCGTGGAACTGACCTTCGACCTCGACCCGGCCAAGACCCGGGTGCTGAACAAAATGAAGGTGCGCCGCAACGCGGAGGTGGTACCACAGGCGCTGCGGCTGGACGGCGAGGAGCTGAACCTTGCGCGCGTGTTGGTCAACGGCCAGGGCACCTCGTTCAAGCTGGAGAACAACCAGCTGGTGCTGGAGAACCTGCCCGAGGGCTACGAGCCCTTCGACCTGGAGATCTTCACCACCTGCTGCCCGGCCAAGAACACCAAGCTGATGGGCCTGTACGTCAGCAACGACTCGTTCTTCACACAGTGCGAGGCCGAGGGCTTTCGCCGAATCACCTACTTCCTGGATCGACCGGACGTGATGGCGAGCTACAGCGTGCTGATCCGCGCCGACAAGGCGAAGTACCAGGTGCTGCTGTCGAACGGCAACCTGGTGGACCAGGGCGAGCTGGAAGAGGGCCGCCACTACGCGCGCTGGAGCGATCCGTTCAAAAAGCCGAGCTACCTGTTCGCGCTGGTGGCCGGTCAGCTCGTGGCGCGCGAGCAGAAGATCCGCGGGCGCAGCGGCCAAGAGCATCTGCTGCAGGTCTACGTGCGCGCCGGCGACCTCGACAAGACCGAGCACGCGATGAACTCGCTGATCGCCTCGGTGGC
>DATHWV010000176.1:0-4232 GCA_035460205.1 Ramlibacter sp. | reverse complement strand
CTGCACGCGCACATGCAGTGGCTCGCCCGCGCCGGGCAGGCCGGTGCCGCGCGGCGCGCCTACCGCGAATTCGTGGAGCGGCTGGACAGGGATTTCGGGCTGCAACCCAGCGCGCCCTTGCAGGCATTGCACGATTCGCTGGGCGATGGTGTCCCCGCAACGCCCCGCGCACGGCCCGAGCCGCCGCGAGCCGACGATGGGTTCATCGGCCGCTCTCGGGAACTGCGGCTGATCGGCGACACGCTGGCGCCCGGCGAGGCCCGGCTGCTGTGCATCGTCGGGCCGGGCGGGATCGGCAAGACCCGGCTTGCGCGCCGGGCGCTCGAAGAGTTCGGCGCGCGCTATGCCGACGGCACCGTTTTCGTCGCACTGGAATCGGTTGCCAGCGAGGGCGAAGTCGGCGCGGCCATCGCCCGCGCGGTAGGCGTGGCGCAGGCCGACATGGACACGGCCCTCGATTACCTGCGCGAGCGGGAAGTGCTGATGGTGCTCGACAACTTCGAACACATCGCGCACCTCGCGCAGCACGCCCAACGCATGCTCGACGCCTGCCCCCGGCTGCAACTGATCGTGACTTCCCGGGTGCGGCTGGGGCTGAAGTCGGAATGGTCGTTGCCGCTGGAAGGGCTGCCGTGCCCCGATCCCGAGGACGCGGACCGGCTGGAAGCATTCGACGCGGCCCGGCTTTTCCTGCGCAGCGCGCGGCGCGTGGACCCGACCTTGTCCGCAGCCGCCGAGGCCAGCGCGATCATCGCCATCTGCCGCGAACTGCAAGGGCTCCCCCTGGCGCTGGAGCTGGCGGCGTCGTGGACCCGGCTCCTGCCGTGCGATGCAATCGCCACCGAGTTGCGCGAAGGCACGCAGCTGCTTCTCGCCCGCGACCCGGCGCTGCCGCAGCGACACGGCAGCATGGAGGCCGTGTTCGAGCATTCGTGGGCCTTGCTGGGGCCGGGCGAGCGCGATGCGCTGGCGCGGCTGTCCGCTTTCCGCGGCGGCTTTACCGCACACGCGGCGGAGCGCGTGGCCCATGCGTCGCTGCCGGTGCTGGCGTCGCTGACCGACAAGTCACTGCTGCGCAAGGAAGGCGACCGGCTGCACCAGCACCCCCTGATCCAGCAGCTGTCCGCACTTCGCCTGGACGACAACCAGCTCGGCGAGACACAGGCGGCGCACGCACGCTACTTCCACGAGCTGCTGGAGCAACTCACGCGCGGCGCCGAACTGGGGGAGCGCGAGGCGCTCGGCCGCATCGAGGCCGAATTCGAAAACTGTCGCGCGGCCTGGGAATGGTCGATTGGGCACGGCGACAGCGCCGGGCTGGCGCGCAGCGTGGTGGCACTGCGCAACTATGCCGACCACCGCGGCCGATCGCGGGAGGGACTGGCGATCTTGATGCCGGCGCTGGAGATGGGCACGTCATCCCGCATCGTGCAAGCCCAGTTGCGGGCCAACGCCGCGCAGATGCAGTACCGGCTCGATCGTTATGCCGAGGCCCTCGCCACGGCCGAGGAAGCGCTGGCCGCGTTGCGCGGCACGCGCGAGACCATGCTCCGAGTGGCCTGCCTGCGTGTGATCGGCACCTCCCACCTGCGGCTGTCGCGGCGCGGCGAGGCGCTGCGCGTATTGCGCGAGGCGCTGCGGATTGCACCCGCCAGCGAACGGCGCGTGCGGGCCGTGATCATGGACACGGTGGCGCTCATCGAAAAGCGGATGGGCCGCTACGACGAGTCAATGCGCATGTCGCTGCAAGCGCTGGAGCAGTTCCGCGCTGCGGGCTATGTCGCGGCCGAAGCGCTTTGCCTGAGCAACCTGGGCGCGCTGCAGATCGACCGCGGCGACCCCGCGTCCGCACTGCCGTATCTCACGGCCGGTCTCGAACTGGCCGAGCGCCACGGGCTGGCACAAACCCGCGTCTACGTACTTGGCAACCTGGCTGAGGCCACGCTGGCCATGGGCGACTACGCGGCGTGCCGCCGCTGGGGCACGGCGGCGGTCGAAGTCGCCCAGGCCGCGGCTAACCGAAGCGTCGAAAGCGCGGTGCGCGTATTCCTTGCGCGCTGCGCCATCCGGGAAGCCGACCTGGACACCGCGCGCATGGAACTGGGCAAGGCCGCGGCGCTCGCCAACGCGATTGGCCGCCCCGGCATGCAGCTCGAAACGCTGATCTGTTTTGGAGAACTGCTGGACGCGCAAGGCCAGGCACCGGAAGCGGCCATCGTGTTGCACGTGGCCGCGTCTGACCCGGCGACCAGCGAGCACGACCTTGCCCGGATCCACGCCTTGCAAGTTCGCCTGCGGCTCGACACCGCCACTGGCCCGCAGGCCTTCACCTTCGCCGAACTCGCGCAGCGCATCGAATCCGAGTCGGCCGTCGGCTACGCGCCCCTGCTCGCGGCCCTGCGCGCGCGCTGATCCCGCGGGCGTGCAACGCCCATGCAACGCACTGCCACGCACAGTGCGGGCTCCATCAACTTTTCTCCAAGGACTATCCACATGGATGCCACCGTCATTGAGCGTGCGCCTGCCGGCACTGCCAACCGTTATGCCAAAGCCATCGAGGCGTCCAAGCGCGTGCGCTGGGACATCGACCGCGACGTCATTCGCGGCCGCGACTTCGACTACACCCGCAAGTTCCTGCCGGACGCGCTGTCGAAGGTGCAGTCGCTTGCCTTCCTCTCACCCACCGAAAAGCGTTTCCTGTCGCAGGTCCAGGGCCGCACTTACGCGAACATGTTTGCGCTGGTCGAGCGCTTCATCGGCGCAAAGACCACCGAGCTGTCGCAGGCCCACAGCCTGGGCGACCAGGTTGCTTTCGAGGCGCTGGTGCGCCTGACCGACGAGGAACTCAAGCACCAGGAGCTGTTCCGGCGCCTGGACGCGATGATGACCACGGGCATGCCCGCCGGCTACACCTTCCTGCCGCAACCCAATGAGGTCGCGCAGGTCGTGCTAAGCAAGGGCGACTGGGCCGTCATGGCGCTCACCCTGGACATCGAGATCTTCTCGCAGGTGCATTACCGCGCGAGCATCGAGCAGGACCCCGAGCTGTCGGCGCTGTGGAAGGACGTGTTCCTGTTCCACTGGAAGGAAGAGTCGCAGCACGCGATCCTCGACGAGCTGGAATGGCGCCGGGTCCACGCCGCCGCCAGCGAGGCCGAGCGTGAGCGCGGCGTCGACCAATTGATCGAGCTGGTCGTCGCGGTAGACGGCATCTGCCAGGCCCAGGCCGATGCAGATGCAAAGTACTTCCTGAACAACGCCGGGCGCAAGTTCACCGCCGAGCAGGAAAGCCAGGTCCACGTCGCCCTGCTCAAGGCCTACCGTCACCAGTACGTGACCAGCGGCGCCGCTGAACCGCGCTACGGTGAAGTGCTGGGCGCGCTCACGACGCCGCCCCAGATGGAGCGCATCCTGGCCGCACTGGGCCCGCTCTTCGCGTACGTTGGCGCATGAGCCAGGCTCCCGTCCAGCCGGCTGACCGGCCGGCCGTCGTGCTGCTGCACTCGAGCGGGGGCTCGCCGCGGCAGTGGCAGGAACTCGTTGAACAGCTGCGGCACGACTTTCGCGTGCTGCCCATCGAGTTCCATGGCCACGGCATGCGGCCCGATTGGGCGCACGACCGCCGCATGATGCTGGCCGACGACGCGGCGCTTGCGGTGCCGCTGCTGCGGCAGGTCGGTGGCGCCCACGTGGTGGGTCACTCGTACGGCGCCGCCGTCGCCCTGAAGCTCGCGTGCATGCACCCGGAACTGGTGCGCAGCGTCGCCGCCTACGAGCCCGTGCTGTTCCGGATGCTGATCGAAGACACGGCACACCCGCACCTCGCGCAAGCAGTGTTGCGCACAGCCGTGTCCATGCGCGACTGCGTGAAGGAAGGTGATGCAGCGCGAGCCGCGCGACTGTTCGTCGAGTTCTGGTCGGGCGCGCACGCCTGGCAGGCAATGGACGCCAAGGCGCACCAGTCCGTCGAGGCGCGCATGCCCAGTGTGATCCGGCACTTCGAAGCGTTATTCGCCGAGCCATTCGCCCACGAGGCACTCGCGCGCACCACCGTGCCCATGCTGTTGCTCTCGGGCAGCCGCTCGGTGGACGTCGCGCGGCGCATCGCGCAGTTGCTGCGGGCGGCGCTGCCGCTGGCCGAGCACCTGGAGCTGCCCGGCATGGGGCACATGGGTCCGGTCACGCACGCCAGGGTGGTGAACGAACAACTGTCGCAGTTCCTGCGCGACCTC
>DATHWV010000175.1:0-5727 GCA_035460205.1 Ramlibacter sp. | reverse complement strand
ATGTCGGCGCTGGCGCTGGGCTTCGCGCAGGCCTGCTATGACGAAGCCCTCGACTGGGCGCGGCAGCGCCAGACCTTCGGCAGCGCGCTGGTCGAAAAGCAGGTGATCCGCCACAAGCTGGTCGACATGCAGATGCGCATTGCGTCCACCGCTGCCTGGCTGGACGCGGTCACCGCCTTGGCCGATGCGGGGAAATTGGAATCTGACCCCAATTGTGTTGCGCAGGTGTGCATGTTGAAGAACCACGCGACGCAGACCATGCAGTTCTGCGCCGACCAGGCGGTGCAGATCCTGGGTGGCATGGGCTTCATGCGCGGCACCAAGAGCGAGCGCATCTACCGCGAGGTGAAGGTGATGATGATCGGCGGCGGTGCCGAGGAAATCATGAAGGACCTCGCTGCACGACAATTGGGCCTATGAAAAACCCGCCTCCCAGTGCCGTCGAGTTCGAGCCCGAGTTCATCGCGGGCCTCAAGGACATTTTCGAGAACAAGATCGTCTTCAACCGCGTGATCGGCCTGACCATCAAGAGCCTGCGACCGGAGCAGGTCACGGGCCGCATCGTCATGAAGCCCGACCTGGTGGGCCATTACTCGCACAACCGCCTGCATGGCGGCGTGATCAGCGCCGGGCTCGACGCGATGGGTGGCTTGGCCGTGATGGCCGCCATCGGCGCCCGTCACATGGACGAGGCGCCCGCGCAGCGGCTGCACCGCTTCAGCAAGCTGGGCACCATCGACCTTCGCATCGACTACCTGCGCCCGGGCCTGGGCGAAGAGTTCGAGCTGCGCGCGGAGGTGCTGCGGCTGGGCTCGCGCGTGGCCTCCACGCGGATGGAGTTCTACGGCCCGGACGGCAAGCTCATGTCCAGCGGCGCGGGGGCGTACATCGTTTCCTGATTCATGGCCTGGGGCTATAGTGTGCGCACACCCCAACCCCAGGAGCCGCCATGTCCAAGTTCGGTTTTGACCAGGAAGCTTTGATCAACCAGTTTGCCGATGCGTCGGCGCGGGGCGGCGAGCAGCTCCGCAAGGCCGTGCAGGAGGCGACGCTCAAGGCGCTGCAGGGTCGCGAACTGACGCTCGCGAACATGAAGGGTGCGGTCAAGAAGGTCACCGAGGCGGTGGCACAGGGCGCGGGCCAGAACCCGATGGGCCCGGTGCAGATGGAGCCGCTGCTGGAAAAGGCCATCTCCGGCATCGATGCCGCCCTGCTGCAAGCCGTGGAGGCCAATCGCCGCGCGCTGGCGCAGCTGGTGGAATACGGCGCCGGCCTGCGCGAGACGCAAATGAAGAAGGCCATGTCCGAGCTGGAGAAGATGGAGGACATGTTCTTCGAGACCGTGCGCAAGGCGTCGGCCGGCACGTCCAATCCGCTGCAGGGCGCGTGGGAGCAGGCGCTGGACAAATTGCAGATCAAGGGCAGCGGCACCGGTGCCCACGCCACGCAGACCATCGAGCAATTGACGACACAGGCCCAGGACGCATTGCGCCAGGGCCGCGCGATGGGCCTGAAGGCCGCGCAGACGCTGCTCGACAGCTATGCGGCACTGGCCAGCGGCGTGCTGATCGGCATGGCGCAAGGCATGCAAGGCGGCGCGGCCGCGGCCCCTGCTGCTGCACCGAAGCCTGCGGCAAAAAAGGCCGCCCGCAAAAGGTAGTGCCTAGGGCTTGGGAGCAGGCCCCGCCTGCTCCTGCCGCACCTCGACGAAGATCTCCCAGGTGGCCAGGAAGATCGCCGCGATCACCGGGCCGATGACGAAGCCGTTCAGCCCGAAGGCCGCCAGGCCGCCCAGTGTGGACACCAGCACCAGGTAGTCGGGCAGGCGCGTTTCCTTGCCGACCAGGATAGGGCGAAGCACGTTGTCCACCAGGCCGATCACCAGCACGCCCCAGGCCGCCATGGCCACGGACTGCCACACCGCGCCGATCGACAGCAGGTAGGCCGCGACCGGACCCCACACCAGCGCCGCGCCCACCGCAGGCAACAGCGACAGCAGCGCCATCAGCGCGCCCCAGAGCAGCGCGCCGTTGATGCCCAGCGCCCAGAAGGCCAGGCCGCCCAGCGTGCCTTGCACCAGTGCCACTACCACGTTGCCCTTGACGGTGGCGCGCACGACGGTGGCGAACTGCGCGAGGAGCCGCTTAGTGTGGCGCGGCTCCAGCGGCAGTGCATGCGCCGCCTGGGCGGCGAGCCGCGTCCCGTCACGCAGGAAGAAGAACAGCAGGTACAGCATCACGAAGAAGCTGACCAGGAAGTCCAGCGTGTTCTGGCCGATCGCCCAGGCGCGCGAAGTAAGGACTTGGCTGCTACGGCCCATCGCATCGACCAGCTTGCGCTGGAACGCCGTGAGGTCGGCCAGGCCGAAGCGGTCGAGCAGGGCGCGCGCCCATTCCGGCAGCGCATCGACGCCCCGCTGGAAGTACTGGCTGAGCTGGATCTCGCCCGACTTGAAGCGCTCGTAGAACGCCGTGGCCTCATGCGTGATGGAGCTGAGCAGCAATGCCGTGGGCAGCAGCACGATCACCACGATGGCGACCAGCGTGCCGAAGGCTGCCCAGCCGCGCCGCCCGCGGCACACCAGCACCGAACGTGCCTGCAGCGGCGCGAACACGATGGCCATGAAGACGGCCCAGGACACAGCGCCGAACAGCGGCCACAGCACCACAGCGAACAGCACCGTCGCGGCGAGCAACACCCACAGCAGGGCCTTGCTCTGCAGCAGCGGTGTGTCGAGGGGGTCGGGTGGGTTCATCGCTTGAGATTACCACCCGGGATGCGGGCGCTAGTCCGGGACGTAGTCGCGCCCGATGAGCACGATCGCCTGCGCCTTGTCGGTATTGTTGTGGTACGCGATCATGTAGTCGCCGATGCCGGTGAGCTCGCACAGGCCCGGCGCGTCGCGCCCCGAACCGCAGCCGAACGCGTCGTCGTAATACAGGAAGGTTTCGCCGGCCAGGAAGGCGGCCTGCTCCGACGCCGGGATGTACCAGAACGTCCCACCGGTATTGGCGCCGTCCAGGATCACGCGGTAGCTGTCGCCCGCCGTGGCAGCTTGCGTGAAGCGGCCGCCGGGTTGCACGGTGCTCACCACAGGGACGAACCGGTCCTGCTCGTAATGGAAGCCGGTCACGGTGGGCTGGGCCTGGACCTCGACCCGGACTTCGTTGGTGCCGGCGGTCGTGTTTCGGATGCAAATCCCGTAGCTGCCCGCCGCCAGGGTGAATGCCTTGTAGCCCGACTTGAGCAGCGTGTACTGCGACAGCTGCGTGAAGGAACGGCCGGCCACGCAGTTGGCGAGCGACGCCCCGGTGGTGACATAGAGGGTGGCGTTGGTCCGCGCCGCAAAAATGACTTCGACGGGCGTCTCATCGCTGAGCGTAAAGGCCTGGCCCCAGCGCCCGCTGAGCGCCAGCGTCTGGGTGGTCGTCACGAGTTCGGTGGCGGAGTAAGGGGAGTTCCAGTTGACCCCGCCGCCATCGTCGCCGGTGGCAATGGCGCCGCTCAGGGTGTACGCGCCAAAGCCTTCGAAGAAGCCCACGCGCAGCGAGTACGTCCCCGTGATTTCAGGCGTGAACGAGATTCGCGAGTTGATGTCGGTCGGGTAGTTGATGTCGTCGTTCTCGTCGATCTGCGTGGTGCCGGAGTAGAGCCACAGCTTGGGATCGGCGGCCGTGGACGTGAGATCGAAGCGGTAGGTGGTGCCGGCCGTGAGCCAGACCTGGTGCACGACCGTCACGCCCTCGACGGAAGTCGCGCCTGTCACGCTGGAGCCTATCGCCAGGGCTGCGCCGAGCTGCACGGCGCTGCCGCCTGCAGTGCAGTCGTAAACCACGCACGCCAGGCTCGTCATGCTGCCGACGAGCTGGATCTGCAGGCCGCTGTCGCGTCCATAGAAATAGAGCTGGCCGTCCGAGATCCCGAGATAGTTCTGGGTGGCGGGCCAGTAGCTGTACTGCACGTTGCCATAGCCGTTGACAGGGGCGAAGCCGGTGATGCTGGCGCCGTTGAAGAGCGCCGGGTAGTGCGCTGCGGCCCACTCAAACAATTCGGCGGGCGTCAGGGTCGCCACCATTCGCTGCGGGGCTTTCGATGCCCTCTGCTTCGCCGCGGGTTTCGCCGCCGGCGACTTTGCCGCCGCGGGCGCGGCCTGGGCATGTTGCTCGTGCAAGTCGGTGGGCGCGCTGTCGCCCCCCCCGCAAGCGGCAAGCAAGAGGCCGGAAAGCATCAACCCCACCCACCGCAATTTGCGCGACATCCAATATCCCCTTGTCATGGCCGCCCGGATCTGAGCCCGGGAGGCCGACTCCCTATTCCGGAACGTAGTCCCGCCCGACGATCACGATCGTCTGCGGGCTGCTGGTGTCGTTGTAGTAGGCGATGGCGTACTCGCCGACGCCGTCCATCTCGCACAGGCCGGGTGAGGCCTTGTCGGAGCCGCAGCCGAATCCTTCGGTGTAGTAGCTGAACGTGTTGCCCGCGAGGAACGCGGATTGCTCGGTGGCGGGGATGTACCAGAACGAGCCGCCGCTGTTCGCGCCGTCGACGATCACGCGGTAGTTGTTTCCGACCGACACGGGCTGTGTCACGCGGCCGCCCGGTTGCACGGTGCGCACCACGGTCGTGAAGCGCTGCTGCAGGTACTGGAACCCCGTCACCGTGGGCTGGCGCTGGAATTCGACCCGCATGCTGTTGGACACGTTGGCGGTGTTGCGGATGCAGATCCCGTAGCTGCCCGGCTGCAGGGTGAACGACTGGTGGCCGTACTGCCCGATGAACGCGTAATTCTCGTAGTGGCTGAAGGCGCCGCCGTTGACGCAGGCATTCAGGGTGTCGCCGGTGGTCACGTACAGGTTGGCGGTGTACTGGGCGGCAAAGATGATTTCGACGGGCAGTTCCCCGTTGCTCACGGTGAATGCCTGGCCCCAGCGGCCATTCACGGCAAGCGTCTCGCTGGTCTCCACGATCTCGTCGGCCGAGAATGACGAACTCCAGTCCACGCCGCCGCCGCCACCGCCCGAAGCGTTGCTCGACGCGGACAGGGTGTAGCCGCCGAAGCCCTCGAAGAACCCGACCTTGAGCGTGTAGGTGCCGGTGGACGAGGGTGTGAAGTCGATGCGGGAATTGATGTTGGTCGGGTAGCTGATGTCGTCGTTCTCGTCGATATACGTGCTGCCCGAATAGAGCCAGAGCTTCGGGTCCGCGGAGGACGAGGTGAGGGTGAAGCTGTAGGTGACGCCGGCGGTGAGGTAGACCGAGTGCAGCACCGTGGCCCCGTCGGTGGAGGTGGCGCCGCTGACGGAGCCGCCCACGGTCAACGACGAACCGGTCGAGCTGCCGCCGCCGCCGCTGTTGCAGTCGTAGACGACGCAGGTGAAGCTGCTGAGGGCGCCGACATACTCGACCTCCCAGTCGCTACCGGGCCCGTAGAAGTAGATGTTGCCGTTCAGCTCGCCCAGGTAGTTCCCGGTGCTGGGCCAGTAGTAGTAGAAGAACGTCCCGTAGCCGGCAACACCGATATTGCCGCTGGAATAGTTGCCGTTGAACAACCAGGGATAGTGCGCCGCCGCCCAGATGAACAGGTTGGGGGCCGTGAGGTTGAGCACCTGGCGCTGCGGCGACTTCAGGGCCGACTGCTTGCCCGCAACCGCGTCCGAGGTCGGCGAACCGACGCGCGATGCCTTGACGCACTTGCCGTCGAGCAGCCGGTAGCGCGTGTCCCCGGAC
>DATHWV010000174.1:0-5473 GCA_035460205.1 Ramlibacter sp. | reverse complement strand
GCGCTGGCCTGTCCTCGCATCCACATCATGGCCGGGCTGGTGGCGGCCGGTATCGAACGCGAGATCGTGCGGCCCACTTATGTCGCCAACCTGAAGTGGGCGGCGGCCGAAGCGGCCAAGCAAGGCATCGACCTGTTGATCGAGCCGATCAACACGCGCGACATCCCGCGCTTCTTCCTCAACCGCCAGGACCATGCGCACGAGCTGATCGCGGACATCGGCGCGTCCAACGTCAAGGTGCAAATGGACCTGTACCACTGCCAGATCGTCGAAGGTGACGTGGCGATGAAAATCCGGCAGTACCTGCCCACCGGCCGTGTGGGGCACTTCCAGATCGCTGGCGTGCCCGAGCGGCATGAACCCGATGTCGGCGAAATGAACTACGAGTACCTGTTCGACGTGATCGACAAGGTGTCGGCGGAATGCGGCTGGTCCGGCTGGGTCGGCTGCGAATACCGTCCGCGCCTGGGAGCGCAGCCCGGCGGCACCTCCAGCGGCCTGGGCTGGTTCAAGCGCCGGCACTGAGAGAATCGGGCGTGCCTTACACGCTCGAGCAAACGGTCCACAGCGACCTCCTCATCAAGAAGAGCCGCTTCATCGGCTGCGTCCAGGCGGTGCCCGACCGCGCCGCCGCGCAGGCCGTGGTCGCTCATTTGCGCGCGCAGCATCCGGGCGCAGCGCACGTGTGCTGGGCCTTCCTCGCCGGTGGCCAGTCCGCCGCCAACGACGACGGCGAACCGGGCGGGACGGCGGGGCGGCCGATGCTGGAAGTGCTGCGCCGGCAAGACCTCGAAGGCGTGCTGGCCACCGTGGTGCGCTACTTCGGCGGCGTCAAGCTGGGTGCGGGCGGGCTCGTACGGGCCTATACCGATGCGGTGGCGCAGGCGCTGCTCACTTCAACCAAGGTTGCGCTGCGCAAGACGCAGCAACTGAGATGTGCGGTGCCGTATGCCATGGAAGGTGTGGTGCGCCGCGAGGTGCATGCCGCGGGTGCGGCGCTGGGGGAAGTGGTGCATGCCGACCGCGTGGAAGTGTCGTTCACGGTAACGGAAGACAGCGCTGCAGCGCTGGTGGCGCGCCTGAACGAGGCCGGGCAGGGCGCGCTGGAGTGGCTGGAGTGAAGGCGCTGTCGCCTTAGAGGGTGACGATGTCCTTGCCGTCGAGCAACTGCTCGACCTGCGCTGCCGTAGGCCCGACGCGGTCCACGGCCCGTCGCAACTGGTCTTCGTTGCAGCCGAAGCGTTTGCTCCACCAATGCACCTCGCGCGGGTCGTCGACGTCGATCAGGCCGCGGTCGGCCGGCAGGGTTTCGAATACATAGGCCATGGCCAAACTCCGGTTTCTCATTTCTTGTTGCCAGGCTGTATTGAACGCGTGCGCAATCGTTGCACTTGAGCGCCGGAATCGAAACAAGATGTCATCCGGCTCCTACCGGCGCTATGAAAGTTGTAGCAAGCGGGCATGTCACCGCGCGGTCTGCCGCACCGCAGCATCAAGCTGGTGCAAGCCGGCGGATGAGCTCGAGTGCGGCCGCCGGCGCGCGTTCCTTGGCGCCGTTGATCAGGAAGATGAACGCTTCGCGCTTCGGGCCACGCGACGTCCACGCCTGTGCGCCCTCCGCCCACTGCGCCAGCGTTTCCGGCGGGTAGCCGGTGGCGCGATGCGCCTCGCTGCGCATCAGGCGGATGTACGCCAGGTCGGTCTGCGCATCGGCAATGGCCGGAAACTTTTCGGAGTCGGTGTGCACGGTTGCGCAGCCGTAGCGGCGCGCCAGCGGCAGGTAGCCGGGCGCGAGAAAGCTTTCATGCCGCACGTCCATCACGTGGCGCAAGGGCCGGCCGTCCACTGACTTCGGCAGCAGCGCGAGGAATGCTTCGAAGTCCTGCGGATCGAATTGCTTGGTGGGCATGAATTGCCAGACGAGCGGGCCCAGCTTGTCGCCCAGCTCGGCTATGCCGCTGCCGATGAAGCGCTCTATCGAGTCGCGCGCCGTCGCCAGCAGCTTGCGGTTGGTGGCGAAGCGGTTGGCCTTGAGCGAGAACACGAATCCATCGGGCGTCTCGTCGCGCCACTTGGCGAACGTGGTCGGCTTGAAGGTGCTGTAGTAGGTGCCGTTCACCTCGATGGCGGTGAGTTGCCGGCTGGCATACGACAGTTCCTGGCTGTGCGGCAAGCCCTTGGGGAAGAAGTTGTTGCGCCAGGGCTCGAAGGTCCAGCCGCCCACGCCGACGCGAATGCGTCGGCCCTCGCTGCCGTCGACGCGAATGCGCGGGGGTTGCGGCGGGTTTGTGGGGTCCATGCGGGCATTTTGCCCAAGCAGTTGACAAGGTTGTGGCAGGAGCGCTGGCGCCGGCCGCGCACCCGGCGCAAAATAACGGGCTTGCCCTGAAGTCGAAGGACCACCATGAACGCACCCCTGCACCGCGAGCTGCCCGCCGGCCTGCTCGACGCCACCGCCGCCCTCGCCCACACCACCGCCAAGTGGGACGGCGACATCGTCAAGCAGATCACCGAATACATCGCCATTCCCGCCAAGTCACCGGGCTTCGACAAGGACTGGGCGGCGCACGGCTACATCGAGACCGTAATGCGCAATGCGGCCGCCTGGGTCGAGGCGCAGAAGGTCGAAGGCCTCAAGCTCGAGATCGTGCGCCTGCCCGGCCGCACGCCGGTGCTGTTCTTCGAAGTGGCCGCGACGAAGCCCGCATCCAGCCAGACAGTGCTGATGTACGGCCACCTGGACAAGCAGCCGGAGTTCACCGGCTGGCGCGGCGATCTCGGGCCGTGGACCCCGAAGTACGAAGACGGCAAGCTCTATGGCCGCGGCGGTGCCGACGATGGCTACGCCATCTACGCCAGCATCGCCGCCATCCAGGCGCTCAAGGCGCAGAACGTGCCGCACCCGCGCATCGTCGGGCTGGTGGAAACCTGCGAGGAGTCCGGCTCCTACGACCTGCTGCCCTACGTCGACGCGCTGCGCACCCGCATGGGCGACGTGTCACTGGTGATCTGCCTGGACTCGGGCGCCGGCAATTACGACCAGCTGTGGCTCACCACCTCGCTGCGCGGCATGGCCAGCGGCACGCTGAAGGTCGAGATCCTCACCGAAGGCGTGCACTCCGGCGACGCGTCGGGGCTCGTGCCTTCGAGCTTCCGGATCATGCGGCAGGTGCTGGACCGGCTGGAAGACAGCAAGACGGGGCGCCTCTTGCCCGCCAGCTTCCATTGCGAAGTGCCCGCCGAGCGGCTCGCGCAGGCGAAGGCCACGGCGGCCATCCTGGGCGACGAGGTGTACAAGCGCTTCCCGTGGGCGCACTACGACTGTGGCGGCTCCACCGCGTTCGCATTGCCCACCACCACCGACCCGATGCAGGCGCTGATCAATCGCACCTGGACGCCGACGCTGTCGGTGACCGGCGCGGAGGGTTTCCCGGCGCTGCAGGACGCGGGCAACGTGCTGCGGCCTTACACCGCATTCAAGCTGTCGCTGCGCCTGCCACCCTTGGTCGACGCGCCCACCGCGGTGCAGGAACTCAAGGCGCTGCTGGAAGACAACGCGCCCTACCAGGCCAAGGTCACCTTCGAAGGCAACGGTGGTGCGACCGGCTGGAACGCACCCGATACCGCGCCCTGGTTCGAGCAGGCGCTCAACCGCGCATCGCAGGCGCACTTCGGTGCGCCTTGCGGCTACATCGGCCAGGGCGGCACCATCCCGCTGATGAACATGCTGAGCACCGGTTTCCCGAAGGCGCAGATGATGGTCTGCGGCGTGCTCGGCCCCAAGAGCAACGCGCATGGCCCGAACGAATTCCTGCACGTGCCTTACGCCAAGAAGCTCACGGCGGCCGTGGCCGAGGTGATTGCGCAACTGCCGTAAGGCGGCTGCTGTGAGTAATCGCACAGCGTTTTTGCGAACAAGTTCACAGCGAAGCGCCCGTCGCAACGCTTGTCCGGAAATGCCGTGCCGCTGGTCCGTGACGCATTGCGCGCAGGCGTTGCGCGCGCCATGATCGCCACCCATGAGCCAGACCGTCAGCGACACCACGCTTTCGACCTTCACTGCGAGCGACGGCGACAACCTCGCCTTGCAGGACTGGCCCCTGCCCGACCATGTCGCCTTGCGCGGCGTGGTGCTGATGGTCCACGGCCTGGGTGAGCACGCCGGACGCTATGACCATCTCGCCCGCCGGCTGAACAGCTGGGGGTTCGCGGTGCGTGGCTACGACCAGTACGGCCACGGCGAATCCGACGGCGTGCGCGGCGCGCTGCCCACGCGCACCCGGCTGCTCGACGACCTGCTCGACGTGATGGAAAGCACGCGCGCGCGCATGCAGGACGGCGTTCCCCTGGTCCTGCTGGGCCACAGCATGGGCGGCCTCGTCACGTCGTGCCTGCTGGCGCTGCGCAAGGTGCCGGTTGAAGGGCTGGTGCTGTCATCGCCGGCGCTCGACGCCGGCCTCACCGCATTCCAGAAGCTGCTGCTGGCGATCGTGCCGCGGGTTGCGCCCAACCTCACGCTCGGCAACGGCCTGGACCCCGACCTCATCTCCCATGACCCCGACGTGGTGACGGCCTACAAGGCAGACCCCAAGGTGCACGCACGGATCTCGGGCCGGCTGGCGCGCTTTATTGCCGAGGCCGGCCCCGTGGTGGTGGAACGCGCGCACAAGTGGACCGTGCCCACGCTGCTGATGTACGCGGGCGCCGACCAGCTGGTGAACCCGCGCGGCAGCCGGGCCTTCGCGGCCGCGGCGCCGGCCGACGTGGTGACGTCGCACTGCTTTGAAAACCTGTTCCACGAAATCTTCAACGAGCTCGATTCCGAGCCCGTCTTCGACACGCTGCAGCAGTGGCTTGACGAGCGCTTCTAGGCCTGCGCCATGCGGGGCGGCCGCAGCTTCAGCCACACGAGCGACAAGGCCACCAGCGCCACCGGCACCAAAGACCCGTAGTTGAGCAGCGTCCAGCCCTGCGTGGTGACCAGCACGCCCGAGGCAAAGGACGTCACCGCCAGCGTCGCGAACACGAAGAAGTTCAGGGCGCCCTGCGCACGGTCCCGCTCCTGCGGGCCGTAGGCGGACAGGGACATCGTGGTGCTGCCGGTGAACAGGAAATTCCAACCCACGCCCAGCAGGAACAGCGCCACCAGGAACTGGTCCAGCTCGATGCCCGACAGCGCGACCCCGATGCAGCCGATGTAGAGCACCACGCCGGCGCTCATGACGGTCAGGGAACCAAAGCGCTTGATCAGTGCACCGGTGAAAAAGCCCGGCGCGAACATGCCGATGACATGCCACTGCAGCACCAGCGCGGCGTCGGAAAACGGCAAGGCGCAAATCTGCATCGCGATCGGCGTGGAGGCCATCAGCAGGTTCATCACGCCATAGCTCAAGGCGCCGGTCGCGGCGGACACGATGAAGATCGGCTGGCGCAGGATCTCGGACAAGGGGCGCGCGGTATCGGTCGCGCTGGG
>DATHWV010000173.1:0-27651 GCA_035460205.1 Ramlibacter sp. | reverse complement strand
GTGTTGCTGTCGTCGATCACCAGCACCTTGAACCCAGTCGTGCTCACTTGACGCTGCTCCTCATTTGTAACTGCTTGGGGGCGGCATCATCCGAAGATGTAACAAACGCCGCCCTTTTAAATTTGCACCATTTCAAAATCTTCCTTGCGCGCACCGCACTCGGGGCAAGTCCAATTCATCGGCACCTGGGACCACAAGGTCCCCGGCGCGATGCCATGATCGGGGGCTCCGGCTTCCTCGTCGTAAATCCACCCGCAAATCAAACACATCCACGTTTTAGTCTCGGTCACAGCTTAAAGGGCCTTCGAATAGAATGCAACGATTGTATCTAGGGCCTCAGCAGCTTCTCCGCACAGCGTGCCAACGGCTGGAAGATTCAGGCCTATGACAAACCCCAATTTCCCCGCAAGCCCTCCGGACGCCCCCGAAGCCGAAGATGATGACGCGAATCCCGCGTGCGTCATGGTGTTCAACGCCAGCGATCCCAGCGGCGCAGGCGGCTTGGCCGCAGATGTAACCGCAATCGCGTCCGTTGGCGCCCACGCGCTGCCAGTTGTAACAGGCGCCTATGCGCGCGACACGGCCGAAGTGTTCGACCATTTCGCGTTCGAGGAAGAAGTCATCGCCGAACAGGCGCGCGCCATCCTCGAGGATGTTTCGGTGCAGGTGTTCAAGGTTGGCTTCGTCGGCAGCCCCGAAGCGATCAGCACCATCGCGGAGATCGCGGCCGATTACTCGGAAGTGCCGCTGGTCGCGTACATGCCCAATCTCTCGTGGTGGGACGAAAGCCAGATCGACCTGTACCTCGACGCGTTCCGCGAGCTGCTGCTGCCGCAGACCACCGTGTTGGTGGGAAACCACAGCACGCTGTGGCGCTGGCTGTTGCCCGACTGGAGCAGCGACCGCAGCCCCACCGGCCGCGACATCGCGAAGGCAGCCTCCGAGATGGGCGTGCCCTACACACTTGTCACCGGCATTCCGCTGCCTGAACAGTTCATCGATAACGTGCTGGCGACGCCACAAGCGGTGATCAGCAGCGAAAAGTTCGAGCGCTTCGAAGCGGTCTTTTCCGGTGCCGGCGACACGCTGTCGGCGGCGCTGGCGGCGCTCGTGGCCAGCGGCACCGACCTCGCTGCAGCAGCCACGGAGGCCCTGAGCTACCTCGATCGATGCCTTGACGCGGGCTTTCGCCCCGGCATGGGCAACGTCGTTCCCGACCGCCTGTTCTGGGCCCAGCCCGAAGGCGAAACCGAAGCCCTCACCGAAGAAGAAGCGCAGGCCCTGCAAGTCTTTGACATGCCCGCGCACGACACGAAACATTAACCACCCCCGAAGCGGCCTGCGGCCGCCTCCCCCTCAAGGGGGCGCAGCCAGTGGACCGGCAAAGCCGGATCCACGGCTACCACGCAGGAGCCCGGTTGAATCGAGAGTCTCGTATGGATCGAAACGAAGAGCTGTTTGCACGCGCAAAGGCGCTGATCCCCGGCGGCGTGAACTCCCCGGTGCGCGCCTTCAAGGCCGTCGGCGGCACGCCGCGTTTCGTCTCGCGCGCGCAGGGTGCGTACTTCTGGGACGCGAACGGCAAGCGCCACATCGACTACATCGGTTCCTGGGGACCGATGATCCTGGGCCACGGCCATCCTGCGGTGGTCGAAGCGGTGCAAAAGGCCGTGCTCGAAGGCTTCTCCTACGGCGCGCCGACCGAGCGCGAAGTGGAACTGGCCGAAGAAATCATCAGCCTGGTGCCCTCCATCGAAATGGTGCGCCTGGTGAGCTCGGGCACCGAGGCCGCGATGAGCGCGCTGCGCCTGGCGCGAGGCGCCACCGGCCGCAGCAAGATCATCAAGTTCGAGGGTTGTTATCACGGCCATGCGGACGCGCTGCTGGTGAAGGCCGGCTCGGGCCTGGCCACCTTCGGCAACCCCACCAGCGCGGGCGTGCCGCCCGAAGTGGTGCAGCACACGCTCGTGCTGGAGTACAACAACCTTGCGCAGCTGGAAGAAGCCTTCGCGCTGCATGGCCCTCAACTCGCCTGCCTGGTGATCGAGCCGATCGCCGGCAACATGAATTTCGTGCGCGCGAGCATCCCGTTCATGAAACGCTGCCGCGAGCTGTGCACGCAGCACGGCGCGCTGCTGGTGTTCGACGAGGTGATGACCGGTTTCCGCGTGGCGCTGGGCGGCGCGCAGTCGGTTTACGCCCGTGCCATCCCCGGCTTCAAGCCGGACATCTCGGTGCTGGGCAAGGTGATCGGCGGCGGCATGCCGTTGGCGGCTTTCGGCGGGCCGAGGTCGGTGATGGAGCAATTGGCACCCCTCGGACCGGTCTACCAGGCCGGCACTTTGTCGGGCAATCCGGTGGCCACGGCCTGCGGTTTGGCGACTCTCAAAGAAATTAAAAAAGCGGGATTTTTTGATGGTTTGGCCGCGCAAACCCGCTCGCTGGTGGAGGGTTTGAAGGCGGCAGCAGCCCGGGAAAACGTCGATTTCAGCGCCGACTGTGAAGGCGGCATGTTCGGCTTCTTCCTGTTGCGCGACCTCCCGCAGAACTATCCGCAGGTCATGAAGAGCGACAGCCCACGCTTCAACCGGCTTTTCCACGGCCTCCTGGACCGCGGGATTTACATCGCGCCGGCGCTTTACGAGGCCGGATTTGTAAGTTCGGCGCACTCCCCGGCCGACATCGCTGAAACAATTTCGGCGGCTGGCGAGGTTTTCCGGTCGCTCAGTGCCTGAAGTGGCGAACGCCTGAAAACACCATCGCGATGCCGCGCTCGTCGGCCGCCGCGATCACTTCGTCGTCGCGCATGCTGCCGCCCGGCTGGATCACGCAGCTGGCGCCGGCATCGACGATCACGTCCAGCCCGTCACGGAACGGGAAGAACGCGTCACTGGCCGCCACGGTCCCCTGCAGCGACAGCCCGGCGTTCTGGGCCTTGATGCTGGCGATCTTGGCCGAGTCGATCCGGCTCATCTGGCCCGCGCCCACACCCACCGTCATGCCGTCCTTGCAGAAGACGATCGCGTTGGATTTGACGTATTTCGCGACCTTCCACGCAAAGAGCAAATCCTGTAATTGTTCGGGCGTTGGTTGCTTTTTGGTGACGACCTTGAGCTCGCCCAGGGTCATATCGCGGTTGTCGGCCGACTGCATCAGCAGGCCGGATCCCACCCGCTTGATGTCCACGGCATTGCGGCCCTTGTCCCAATCGCTCGCGCCGCCGGGCGGCAGCGCGATCTTCAGGATGCGGACGTTGACCTTGCTCTTGAACGCTTCCAGCGCCTCGGCCGTGAAGTCCGGCGCCATCAGCACCTCGACGAACTGCTTTGCCACCGCCTGCGCCGCGGGTCCGTCGACCACGCGGTTGAATGCGATGATCCCGCCGAAAGCCGAGGTCGGGTCGGTCTTGAGTGCCTTGGCATAGGACTCGTGCGAATCCTTGCCGACTGCCACGCCGCAGGGGTTGGCATGCTTGACGATCACGCAGGCAGGCACGTCGAATCCCTTGACGCATTCCCAGGCCGCATCCGCGTCCGCGATGTTGTTATATGAGAGCTCCTTGCCCTGCAGCTGGGTGGCCGTGACGAGCGAGCCGGGTGCCGGGTGCAGGTCGCGGTAGAACGCGGCCTGCTGGTGCGGGTTCTCGCCGTAGCGCAGGTCCTGCAGCTTCACGAAGCGGCCATTGGCCTGGGCCGGGAACTGGGCATGCGTGCCGTCGGCCTGGATGCTGGAGAGGTAGTCGCTGATCGCGCCGTCGTAGTTGCTGATGCGGTTGAAAGCGGCGACCGACAGCGCGAAGCGCGTCTGGTCGGAGAGCTTGCCGGACGACTTGAGCTCGTCGAGCACCGCCGGGTATTGCGAGGCGTCGGTCAGCACGCCCACGTCCTTCCAGTTCTTCGCGGCCGAGCGCACCATGGCCGGCCCGCCGATGTCGATGTTCTCGATCGCGTCTTCCAGCGTGCAACCCGGCTTGGCCACGGTGGCCTCGAACGGGTACAGGTTGACCACCAGCAGGTCGATGGTGTCGATCGCGTGCTCTTTCAGCGCCGCCATGTGGGCAGGCACGTCACGGCGCGCGAGCAGGCCGCCGTGGACCTTCGGGTGCAAGGTCTTGACCCGGCCGTCGAGCATCTCGGGGAACTCTGTCACCTGCGCGACTTCGGTGACCGGCAAACCCTTGTCGGCGAGCAGTTTGGCGGTGCCACCGGTGGAGATCAGGCGGATGCCCATGGCGTGGAGCGCCTGGGCGAATTCGACGATGCCGGTTTTGTCCGAGACAGAAATGAGTGCTTGCATATGTGCTGGGGACAGAGCTGAAGGTCTGTCCCGCAAAGTAGTTATTTAAGGAGCCTGTGTTCGACGAGCTTCTTGCGCAGCGTGTTGCGGTTCAGGCCCAGCCATTCCGCCGCCTTCGACTGGTTCTGGTCGGCCTTGGCCATCACGACCTCCAGCAAGGGCTTCTCGACCACCTTGACCAGCATCTCGTACATGCCGTCGGGCTCGGTGCCGCGCAGGTCCCGGAAATAGCCTTCCAGGCTGGCGCGCACGCACTCTTCTATGTGTTTTTTGCTCATGCGTCCTCTTCCACTACCGCTTCTTCATTGTTCGTATCCGGCACTGGCACGGAAGGCATCCGGTCCGTGTCGTGCCCCAGCTGATCGAAGAACGCGCCCACCGCGCGCAGCTGCTCCTCGCAATCCTCGATCGCATTCATTCTTGCGCGAAACTCCGCGCCACCGGGCAGGGTCTTCACGTACCAGGCGATGTGCTTGCGCGCGCTGCGCACGCCGGTGAACCCGCCGTACAACGCGTAGTGATCCTGCAGGTGTTCGATGAGCAGGCGGCGCACCTCGGCCACCAGCGGCGGCGCCAGGTGCGTGCCGGTCGCGAGGAAGTGCGCAATCTCGCGGAAGATCCAGGGCCGGCCCTGTGCGGCACGGCCGATCATGATGGCGTCGGCGCCGGTGTAAGCGAGCACATCGCGCGCCTTCTCAGGCGTCGTGATGTCGCCATTGGCGACCACGGGCACGCGCACCGCCGCCTTCACCGCCGCGATGGTGTCGTATTCAGCTTGCCCTTTGTAGCCTTGTTCGCGTGTGCGCCCGTGCACGGTGAGCAGCTGCACGCCGACGCCTTCAAAGGCGCGCGCCAGGCTCACCGCATTGCGCCCTTCCTGGCACCAGCCCGTTCGCATCTTGAGCGTGACCGGTACGCCATGCGGCGCGCATGCATCGACCACGGCCTGCGCGATGGACACGGCCAGCGGCTCGTCCTGCATCAGCGCGGAACCCGCCCACTTGTTGCAGACCTTCTTGGCCGGGCAGCCCATGTTGATGTCGATGATCTGCGCGCCGCGCTCGATGTTGTAGACCGCGGCCTCGGCCATCATCGCGGCGTCGGTGCCGGCGATCTGCACCGCGATCGGGCCGGGTTCGCCGTCATGGTTGGCGCGCCGCGAAGTCTTCAGGCTGTTCCACAGCTCGCGCCGCGAAGTCACCATCTCGCTGACCGCATAGCCCGCACCCAGCCGGCGGCACAGCTGCCGGAACGGACGGTCGGTGACGCCCGCCATCGGCGCGGCGAACAGGTTGTTCGCCAGTGGGTAGGGGCCGATGTTCATGCGGGAGGGAATGCGGGTGCTGCTGAAAAATGAGGCACGATTGTATGCCCGCCGCGTTTCAGCCATTGAAATAAAAAACTGCGTATGCGCCTACATGTTCACGGCGCCCGCCTGTCTAATATCCGGGCATGGAGTTTCCCCAATGGCTGGAGCCCGTCCTCGTCCTGCTTGCCCTGCCCCGTTTCGGGCTGAGCACGCTCTTCGTCGCGGCGTTCATCTCGGCCACGCTGCTGCCGGTCGGCTCGGAACCGGTCCTCTACGGATTGTTGCGACTGAACCCCGAAATGTTCTGGAGCGCGATCTTCGTGGCGACTGCCGGCAACACCCTGGGCGGGGCGGTGGACTGGTGGCTGGGCTATGGCGCTCACCAGGTGGTGGACAAGTACGGCCATTCGAGACACCACGTGAAGGCCATCGAGTGGCTGGAGCGACTGGGCCCCAAGGCCTGCCTGCTGGCCTGGCTGCCGCTTGTCGGTGACCCGCTCTGCGCAGTCGCGGGCTGGTTGCGCCTGTCGTTCTGGCCGTGCCTGGGCTACATGCTGATCGGCAAGTTCCTTCGCTACGTGGTGATGACCACCGTGCTGCTGTACTTCTGGCCAGCCTAGGAACTGAACAGGAAGTTCATCACGTCGCCATCCTTGACGACGTATTCCTTGCCTTCGCTGCGCATCTTGCCTGCGTCCTTCGCGCCCTGCTCCCCCTTGAACGCGATGTAGTCGTCGAAGGCGATGGTCTGCGCGCGAATGTAGCCGCGCTCGAAATCGGTATGGATTACACCGGCGGCCTGCGGGCCGGTATCGCCCACGTGGATGGTCCACGCGCGCACTTCCTTCACGCCGGCGGTGAAGTAGGTCTGCAGGCCCAGCAGCGTGAAGGCCGCGCGGATCAGGCGGTTGAGCCCGGGCTCGTCCTGGCCGATCTCCGACAGGAACATCTGCTTGTCCTCGTCGCTCATGTCGGCCATCTCGGCTTCCATCTTGGCGCAGATCGCCACCACCGGCGCGTTCTGCGCGGCCGCGTACTCGCGCAGGCGGTCGAGGTAGGGGTTGTTCTCGAAGCCCTTTTCGTCCACGTTGCCGACGAACATCGCGGGCTTGGCCGTGATCAGGCACAGCGGCTTGACCAGCGGCATTTCTTCCTTGCTGAACGCGATGGTGCGCACCGGCTTGCCCTCGTTGAGCGCCGCTTCGCACTTCTGCAACACGGCAACGATCTTCGCGGCTTCCTTGTCACCCGAACGGGCGGTCTTGTTGTGGCGGTGCAGCGCCTTTTCGACGGTGGACATGTCGGCCAGGCACAACTCGGTCTGGATCACCTCGATGTCGGAGATCGGGTCGACCTTGCCGTTCACGTGGATCACGTTCTCGTCGTCGAAGCAGCGCACCACGTTCAGCGTGGCGTCGGTTTCGCGGATGTGCGCGAGGAACTGGTTGCCCAGGCCTTCGCCCTTGCTGGCGCCGGCGACGAGGCCCGCGATATCGACAAACTCGACGATGGCTGGCACGATGCGCTCAGGCTTGACGATGTCGGCCAGTTGGGCCAGGCGCGGATCTGGCAGTTCCACGATGCCGACATTGGGCTCGATCGTGCAGAACGGGTAGTTTTCCGCGGCGATGCCCGCCTTGGTCAACGCGTTGAACAAGGTGGATTTCCCTACGTTGGGCAGTCCTACAATCCCGCACTTCAAGCTCATGGCAGTTTCCGAAAATCAAGCCCGAAAGTGTATGCGATGCACTGTGGGCAAGGGCTTGGCAGGCCTGGCCGCCTCCCTTGCCATGCTGCTGTGGCTGCCTGCGGGAACAGTATCGGCCCAGCCGGTGTCCGCGTCCCGCGCGCCCGTGATCACACTGGAAGACTCCCAACCCGTGGTCGATGCCCAGGCCCTGGGGCGCACCTGGATCGACCCGCTGGGCACCGCCACGCCCGAACAGGTCCAGCGGGGCGCCGCCAGCCTGTTCCAGCCGGCCCGGGCGGACGTGACGCACTCGCTGGGCGAAAACGGCGCACTCTGGATCCACTACCGGGTGGTGCGCGCGCCCGCCGAACGCCACGGCTGGCTGCTGGCCCTGCCCATGCCGGTGCTGGACGAGGCCACGGTGTACCAGCAGGACGCCAAGGGCGCGTGGCAGGGCCTGAGCGCGGGTGACACGCTCGCCGTGACCGCATGGCCCGAGCCCGGCCGCTATCCGCACTTCCGGCTCGACCTGCCGCGCGGCCAGGTGCGCGACGTGTATGTGCGCATCCGGCACCTCACGCCGGCCAACTTTCCGCTGCAGCTGCTCACCGAATCGGCCTATGACCAGCGGATCCAGCTTGAATACCTCGGCCTGGGGCTCACCTTCGGCGCGCTGATGCTGCTGATCGCGGCGTGCCTGGCCCAGAGCCTGGTGTACCGCGACGGCGTTTACGCCTGGTATGCGCTTTATGCGCTCGTCACGGCGCTGGCCGTCACGAGTTACACAGGCGTTGCCGCGCACCTGCTGTGGCCCGGCTTTGGCGCATTGCGCGATTCGCCCCAGGGCTGCCTGGCCATGCTGGCCGCCGCCGCCGCGCTGCTGTTCGTGCGCAACCTCATCGGCATCTCGGCGCGCTTCCCGGTCGCCGACCAGCTGGTGTTGTGGGGCGGGTTCGCCGGCATGGCGCTGGCCGCGGTGTTCCCGATGCTGCCCAAGGGCGCCGCGCTCGCGATGATGGGCATTTATGTAGCGTCCGCGATGGTCGCCATCATCGGGGTGGCCGTGGCGGCCTGGCGCCGCAAGGACGTCGTTGGCGCGTGGGTGCTGGTGGCGTACACGCCGCTGGCGCTGGCCGTCAGCCTCACGCTGGCGCGCCTGTTCGGCTGGTTGCCGGTGGGCTTCAGCACGCAGTACGCGGTGGTGGTGGCATTGGCCTTCGAGGTGCCGCTGCTGCTGGTGGCGCTGAACATCCGTTCGCGCGAGCGCCACGGCGCCGAGATCCGCGAGCTGGCCCTGTCCAGCCAGGATGCGCTCACCGGCCTGCTGGCGTCGCACCTGTTCCATGACCGCCTGCGCCAGGTGGTCGCCCGCTACAAGCGCGACCGGGAAAACTCCGCGGTCGTGTTCATCGACCTGGTGAACTACCCGCGCATCAAGGACTACTACGGCTCGGCCGTGGCCGAGCAGAGCCTGTTGCGCAGCGTGATCAAGCTGCGCCGCCTGCTGCGCGACGTGGACACCGTGAGCCGGATCGGCGAGGCCCGCTTCGGGCTGATCCTCGAGGGCGTCACATCACGCATCGCCGTCACCGACCGCGCCGCCCGCCTGATCGCCGCGGGCCTGACGCCCCTGAACGGCCTCAAGCCCGACGTCACGCTGCAGTTCCACATCGCGGCCGTGCTGCTGGAAGACCGGTCCGTCGATGCGCCCGAACTGGCCGAAGCCCTGGGCGAGTTGCTGGCCGGCATGTCGCCGCGCACCCGCAGGCCGATCCGCTTCCTGGAACCGGAGACCACGGAACCGGCACCGCTGGGCGCCGACTCATCACTGCTCGATGGCGACAGCGTGCCTTCGGATGCGGTACCGGTTTCGGCCCAGACCGGCCGGCCGCTCTAGAAGCGCCAGTCCGCCGTCGCGCTCTGGCCGACCCGCAAGGTCTCGCCATCACCCGCCAGCACGATCGCGTTCATGCCGAAAGTGATCGCGCCCCCGACGATGTCGTTGGTGCGATAGGCCTGCAAGGTGTCGCTGACCTCCGGGCTGCTTTCGGCAGTGGCCGGGTCGATATTGGGGATGGGGCAGCGCGGGCAGGGCTTGCACATGCGCAGCTGCACATCGCCTGCGGCCTCGACGCGCAGGATGTCCAGCCGGTCTTCGTCGTGGACGTCCACGCCCGACAGCACGATGTTGGGCCGGAAGCGCTCCATGCCCACGGCCGCATGGCCCGCGGCCTGCAGGCGGCGGTTGAGTTCGGCGAGCGACGCTTCGCTGGCGACCAGCAGCGGAAAGCCATCGGCAAACTGGTTGGGCGCCAGGGCACCGTTGGTCCACTTCATCTTCGACAGCCGCTTCTGCTCGGGGTCGAAGCGCACCAGCCGCAGCTTGGCGCCCAGGAAATCGCTGAACCACTGGGCGGCCACGCCGCCCATGTCGTACGCTGCCACTTCGTCGTCCCACACGCGAACGCGGACCGGCTCTTCCACAGCATCAATCTGCAGGTGCAGGGCCAGCATGCCGGGCGCGCGCAGGACCACCTCCGAGTGCTTGAGCGTGGGCCGCACCAGCGCCATGCGCGGGAATTCGCGCTGGCTGACGAATTCACCCTCTTCATCCACGACCATCCAGGCACGGTCCAGGTCCAGGCCGGTTTCGGTGAGCAAAGCCTCGTTCACCTCGACGCCGGCGCAGGACTTGACGGGGTAGATGAAGAGGCGGGCGATGCGGGCCGTGACGTCGGGCATGGGTAACTCTGGGCTGGGCTGTGGGGGGAAGGCGTGATTGTGCCTGCGGCTCCTACAATCCCCGCATGCCCGCCCTGGATGTCTGTATTCGCGGTGCCGGAATTGTCGGCCGCACCCTGGCCCTGCTGCTGGCCCGCGAGCGCTTGCGCGTGGGACTGGTGCGCCAATCCGCCCCGCCCGCCGGCGCCACGAGCGACGTGCGGGCCTACGCACTCAACAACGCGTCACGCGAACTGCTCGAAGCGCTGCGCGCCTGGCCTGATGCGCAGCACGCCACTGCCGTGCAGGCGATGGAAGTGCATGGCGACGACGGCGGTGAGCTGCGCTTTGCCTCGCAGTCGCAGGGCGTTCCGGCGCTGGCCTGGATCGTCGATGTGCAGGCGTTGCAGGAGCGCCTGGACCAGGCGCTGCGTTACCAGCCGCTGGTGGAGTGGCTGGACGCGCCCCGGGCCGCGCCGCTCACCGTGGTCTGCGAGGGCAAGGCCAGCACGACCCGCAGCGAGTTCGGTGTCGCCTACAACGTCACGCCCTACCCGCACCGTGCCATCGCGGCACGCCTGGACTGTGAAAAACCCCATGGCGGCGTCGCCCGCCAGTGGTTCGCCAACGGGGAGATCCTGGCGTTCCTTCCGCTGGGCGGCGCCGGCGGCGCTACGGACGGCGCTGCCGGAGGGAACTCCGTCGCTATCGTCTGGTCAGTCAACGAACACCGCGCGCCGCAGCTCCTGGCGCTGGACGCGGCGGCTTTCGAAGAACAACTGGAGGCGGCCAGCCACTCTGGCCTCGGGAAACTGGTGCTGGCGAGCGAACGGGCTGCATGGCCGCTGCAACTGGCGCAGGCCGACCGCTGGTGCGGACCGGGCTGGGCACTCGCAGGCGATGCGGCGCACACGGTGCACCCGCTGGCCGGGCAAGGGCTGAACCTGGGCCTGGCCGACGCGAGGGAACTGTCGCGGGTGCTGCATGAACGCGAAAGCTGGCGTGGTGTGGGTGACGTGAAGCTGCTGCGTCGCTACGAGCGCGCGCGCAAGGCGGACGTGATCGCGATGGGCGCGGCGACCGACGGGCTGCAGCAGCTGTTCGCGCAGCAGGCGCAACCGTGGGCCAGCCTGCGCAACTGGGGCATGTCCGGCTTCGATCGCAGCGGGCCGCTGAAGGACTGGGTGGCGCGGCAGGCCATGGGCCGGGTTTGAATTTGAAGTGATGGAACAACGATGAAACTGATCAGGAACGCTGCGCTGGCAGCCCTCGTACTCTTCGGCCTCGCGGCCAGCGCGGTGCATGCCGACGAAGCGAAGATCCGCAAGAACCTGGCCGAGCGGCTGCCGCAAATGGGCGCTATCGACGAGGTGACCAAGCTGCCGTTCCCCGGCCTGTTCGAGGTCCGCATCGGTGCGGACCTGTACTACACGGACGCCGATGGCAGCTTCGTCATGCACGGCACGCTGATCGATGCCAAGGCCAAGCGCAACCTCACCGAGGAAAGGCAGGAGAAGCTCCTGTCCATCGATTTCGCGCAACTGCCGCTCAAGGACGCCTTCACCATCGTGCGCGGCAACGGCAAGCGCAAGGTGGCTGTGTTCGAGGACCCGAACTGCGGCTACTGCAAGCGCTTCGAGCGCGACATGCAGAAGGTCGACAACGTCACGGTCTACATGTTCCTCTACCCGATCCTCGGCCCCGACTCCACCGACAAGTCCCGCAACCTGTGGTGCGCCAAGGACAAGGCCCGCGCCTGGCAGGACTGGATGGTCAAGGACCAGGCAGCACCTTCTGCAACCTGTGACACCGCGGCGCTGGGCCGCAACCTGGAGTTCGGGCGGCGCTACCGCATCTCCGGCACGCCGACCATGATCTTCGCGGACGGCACGCGCGTGCCCGGCGCCATCGCCACCGCGCAGATCGAGAAATACCTCGCCGACGCCAAGCAGTGACCGCCTCCATTCCCCGCAGCGCCAGCCTGCACTACCGCGTCGAAGCGGCCGACCTGCACGCCCACCTGTACCGGGTGACCCTCAGCATCGACCAGCCGGCCACGCAGCAGCGCGTCTCGCTGCCGGTGTGGATTCCCGGCAGCTACCTGGTGCGCGAGTTTTCCAAGAACCTGCAACGCCTCGCCGCCCGCCAGGGCGGTCGTGCGGTGGCGGTGCACCAGGTGGACAAGCACAGCTGGCAGGTGGAATGCGTGCCCAGCAGCCCGCTCGTGCTGACCTACGAGGTTTACGCCTTTGACAACTCCGTGCGCACCGCGTGGCTCGATACGCAACGCGGCTTTTTCAACGGCACCAGCCTGTGCCTGAAGGTGCACGGGCAGGAAAGCGTCGTCCACTCGCTCGAGGTGGTGGCCGGCCGTGCGATCGCGCAGTGGGAAGTCGCCACTGGCCTCGCACCGCACAAGGTAGGCAAGCGCGGCTTCGGTACTTACCTCGCCGCCGACTATGACGAGCTGGCCGATTGCCCGGTCGAGATGGGCCGCTTCTGGAGCGCCGAGTTCAAGGCCGGCGGCGTGCCGCACAGGCTGGTGGTGGCAGGTGCCAGCGAATCCTTCGACAGCGCGCGTTTCCTGGCCGATGTCCACAAGATCTGCGATACCGAGATCCGCTTCTGGCATGACCGAAAACGCCCGCCGTTCAAGAGCTACCTGTTCATGCTCAACGTGGTGGACGACGGCTATGGCGGGCTCGAGCATCGCAACTCCACTGCGCTGATCGCATCGCGGCGCGACTTGCCGCGGCTGGGCGAGCCGCGCGCGAGCGACGGCTACGTCACGCTGCTGGGCCTGGTGAGCCACGAGTACTTCCACACCTGGAACGTCAAGCAACTGCGCCCCGCCGAATTCGCCCACTACGACTACGCCAGCGAGAACTACACCCAATTGCTCTGGTTCTTCGAGGGCTTCACCAGCTATTACGACGACCTCCTGTTGCGGCGCGGCGGCCTGATCGACGACACCACCTACCTCAAGCTGCTGAACAAGACCATCAACCAGGTGCTGCAGGCGCCGGGGCGCGAAGTGCAGTCGGTGGCACAGGCCAGCTTCGACGCCTGGGTCAAGTACTACCGGCAGGACGAGAACACCGCCAACGCGACGATCAGTTACTACACCAAGGGCGCGCTGGTTGCGCTGTGCTTCGACCTCACCTTGCGCGCCGAAGGCCACACGACGCTGGACGAGGTGATGCGGGCCTTGTGGGTGCGCTGCAAGGCCGGGCCGATGACCGAGGCCGACTTCGCCGCAGTCCTCAAGGAGCTCGGCGGCCGATCTTTCTCGCGCGAGATTGCGGCCTGGGTGCACGGCACTCGCGAACTGCCGCTGGAATCCCTGCTGCAGCCGCACGGTGTCTCGGTGGCGCACGACCCCTCGCAGTTGCAGCAACGCCTGGGCTTGCGCGTCACCGAAACCAGCGGGATCCAGCTGAAGGCGGTCCTGCGCGGTGGCGCCGCCGAACAGGCGGGCCTGGCAGCCGGTGACGAATGGGTAGGCGTCGAAGTAGCGGGCACGGCGTGGCGCATGACCAGGCTGGAGGACCTGCTGCTCTACGCCGGCGCACACAAAAGGGTGACGGCATTGGTAGCGCGCGACCGGCGCCTGCTGCGCCTGGACCTCACCTTGCCGGCCGCGGTCACGACCTGGCGGCTGGTGTTGCGCGATGCAGCCCGGGCGCAGCCATGGCTGGCAGCCAACCCCTGAAACACGCAGCCCTGCGCCTCGCGGCGCTGGTGGTGGCCGTCGTGTTGCTGCACATGGCAGCGCTGGAGTGGATGTCGCGGCACCTCGACGCGATGGATGCGGCCCTCAAACCCCTGCCCCCGCCGATGTTCACCCGGCTGCTGCAGCCGCAGGCGCCACCGCCCGTCCCCGTGGCGCAAGCCGAAACGCCGCCCTTGCCCAAACCACGCCGCGCCGTCGCACGAACCGTCCCCACGCCGCCCGAGCGCCCCGCCTCGCAGCCCCAAGTCACCGCGCAACCGGACCCGGTGACGGCGGAACCGGCAGTGCCGCCAGTGCAAGAACAGGTCGCGCAAAAACCACCCGAGCCGGCCGCCAGTGCGGCTTCGGCCCCGGCCGCCACGACCAGCGCGTCGCTGGACAGCTGGCCCAGCGACACGCGGCTGAACTACCGCCTGGGCGGGCAGTTCCGCAGCGGCGAGCTGTACGGTGATGCGCGCGTGCAGTGGCAGCGCGACGGCGAGCGCTACCAGGTGCGCATCGATATCAACGTCACCCTGTTTGCAACCCTGGTTTTGACCAGCCAGGGCGAGGTGACGGCGCAGGGCCTCTTCCCCCGCGACTATGAAGAGCTGCGCCGCAGCGGCCCGCGCCGCGCCCGGCTGGGCGACGACTCGGTGACGCTGGCCGATGGCCGGGTGTTGCCCCGCCCGCGCGGTGCGCAGGACACGGCGAGCCAGTTCGTCGAACTCGCGCATCGCTTCGCCACCGGGCAAGAGGTGCTGGAAGTCGGCCGCAGCGTGGACGTGTGGCTGGCGCGCCCGGGCGGTGTGGACCTCTGGACCTACGACATCGTCGAGCGCGAGATGCTTCAGACGCAAGGGCTCGGTGTGGTCGAGGCCTTCCGCCTCAAGCCGCGTCCCATCACCAAACCGCGCGGCCCGATCACGGCCGAGATGTGGTTCGCGCCCAGCCTGCAATACCTCCCCGTGCGCATCCGCGTGAGCATGGGAGATGGCACCTTCGTCGACCTGATGGTCGAGAAGATCGAACAGCGCTAGCGCAGGTAGAGCGACGCCGGCATCGGGTTGAGCGCCGGCGCCGAATTGCCGTTGTCCGCGCAGATGAAGTTCGCTGGTGAATTCGGGTCGCCCGAGCCGGTGTACTTCGGGAATTGCGGGTAGGCGCAAATCGGCCGCTGTCCCTGCACACCCAGCGCCGGCTGGTCCTGCACATATTTCGTGGCCGTCAACTGGTCGGGCCAGCTGCCGGCCTCCACCCACTGCTGCAAGGCAACCATCGCATCGTTGGCCGCGTCGGCCGCCGGCGATTCGGGCGCGACCACCGCGCCGCTGAAGAGGTTACCGAACGCATTCGGGCCGGGTCCGCCGGCGCAATGCGCCATGCCCGGCACCACGAACAGGCGGAAGAACTGGCGCGTGCGGTTGAGCGACACGCTCATCGCGCCTTTTTGCGTCTGCGCCACACGGTGGTAGTAATTGATGGTCTCCTGCACCGGGATCAGCGGGTCCGCCGTGCCGTGATAAGCGATGAGCTTGCCGCCGCGCGCAGTGAATGCGGAGAGGTCCGGGTTGTTCGCGTTCAGCATGGGCGCGAGCAGTGAGTCCACCGCGGCCATGTGATCGTTGAAGTCGTAGCTGGTGGCCTGCCAGGTGAGGCCGAACACCCACTTGAAGAGCGACCCGAACTGCGGCTCCGCGCGGCCCTGCGACTGCCAGCCGAACAGGCTGTCGGACTCCGCGCCGCGCGTGGACGCCGAGACGACGCGCGCGCCGGTCACCGGATTGCGCGCGCCCGAGTAGATCTTGCGTGCGGCTGCCACCTGGTCGGCCGACAGGCAGTTGGTCGACAGTGCGCTCGCGCACTGGAGCACGCCGGGGTCCCAGTTGCAGGTGCGGGGGTCGGTAAGGAAGGTGTCGCCCGCGACGCCGCCACCGGGGACGGCGCACGAATTGGCAACGGCCGTCGTGAGGAGCTTGGCGTGGTCGGAGTTGAACGTGCTGTTCAGCGTCGCCTTCTGTGCCTGGAAGTTCCACACCAGCGAGGTGTGGATGTGCGTGCGGTTGGCGGCGGGCGCGCCGGCCAGGATGCCGTCGTAGTCCTGCGGGTAGCGCTGGGCCGACATCAGCGCCTGCTGGCCGCCGGTGGAGCAGCCATTGAAATACGAATAGGCGGGCGGCGTGCCGTAGTGGGCCGCGATGACCTGTTTGGACATGGTGGTCATCAGGTGGGTGGCGCGATGGCCCCAGTCTTCCCACTTCTGCGGGTGGCCGACGAGGACATCGCCGTTGTTGTTGCCCGACGGCGCGGTACCCATGTCGGTGGTGGCCACGGCGAAGTTGCGGCGCAACGCCACCGCCATCGCCGGGGCTCCTACCGCGATCGTGCCGGCGTAGCCGCCATTGCCCACGCCCTGGAAGCGCCCGTTCCAGCTGGCCGCGGCGGGCAGCCAGAGCTCGATGTTGATCAGGGAGTCCGGGGTGGGCGTTGCGACGATCGCCACCTTGCAGAAGGCCGGCAGGTTGGAGGCCGCCGGTACCCACGCGGCGGCGGTGATGCGGCCGCCATCCACGGTGACGGTCGGCAACGCCTCGCAGGACATCGCAAAAGCGGAAGGCGCAGAGAACGCGCACAGCGCGAGCAAGGCCGATGGCAAGAATTTGTGCATGAGGTCTCCTGATGCCCCTTATGCGCTCCCCCGTTATGACTCCCGCCCGCAAATTCTGCTCGGGATTGCGCCGCCCGTGGGACCCAGCCCTGCGCAATAGTTGGCATCTCGCGCGGCCCGTACGCGCGGCCGCGGCGCTGTCCTACAACTTGCGCTGGTCCAGCACCCGCTTGGCCTTGCCCAGGCTGCGCTCGATGCCGCCGGCCGCACGCAGCTCGATGCGCGCCGTCGTACCGATGTAGGTCTTGATTTCATGGCCCAGCCGGTCGGCCGCGGCCAGGGCGGCAGGCGAATCCGCCGCCACGTCATGGCGCACTTCCACCGCCACCGTCAGCGCATCCATGGGCCCATCACGCGTCAGGATGCATTGGTAATGCGGGGCGAGCTCCACGCGCTTGAGGATCAGCTCTTCCACCTGCGTGGGGAAAACGTTCACGCCACGCACGATCATCATGTCGTCGCTGCGGCCGGTGATCTTCTCCATGCGGCGCATGGTGCGCGCCGTGCCCGGCAGCAGGCGCGTGAGGTCACGCGTTCGGTAGCGGATGATGGGCAGCGCTTCCTTGGTCAGGCTGGTGAACACCAGTTCACCCAGCTCGCCGTCCGGCAACAGGGCGCCGGTCTCCGGGTCGATGATCTCGGGGTAGAAGTGGTCCTCCCAGATGGTCGGCCCGTCCTTGGTCTCGACGCATTCGTTGGCCACGCCGGGGCCCATCACTTCGGACAGGCCGTAGATGTCCACCGCATCAATGCCCATGCGCTGCTCGATGGCCGCGCGCATGTCGTTGGTCCACGGTTCGGCACCGAAGATGCCCAGCCGCAGGCTCGATTGCGCGGGATCCAGCCCCTGTCGCTCGAATTCATCGGCAATGGCCAGCATGTAGCTGGGCGTGACCATGATGATGTCGGGCCGGAAGTCGTTGATCAGCTGAACCTGCCGCTCGGTCTGGCCGCCACCGAACGGCACCACGGTGAGTCCCAGCTTCTCGGCGCCGTAATGCGCTCCCAGGCCGCCGGTGAACAACCCATAGCCGTAGCTGATATGCACCAGGTCGCCCGGCCGCGCACCCGAAGCGCGGATGCTGCGGGCCATCACATGCGACCACGTATTGATATCGTTCTGGGTATAGGCCACCACCGTGGGTTTGCCCGTCGTCCCGCTGGAAGCGTGGATGCGAGCGCACTCTTCGCGCGGCACCGCGAACATGCCAAAGGGGTAGCTGTCGCGCAGGTCCTTTTTCGTCGTGAAGGGGAACTTCGCCAGGTCGGCCAGCGTGCGGCACTCATCCGGATGCACGCCTGCCGCGTCGAACTTCGCGCGGTAGACCGGCGAATTGGCATAGGCATTCGCGAGGGTCGAGCGCAAGCGCTTGAGCTGCAGCCCGCGCAATTCGTCGATGCTGGCTCTCTCAATCGGCTCCAGGGGAAAGCGCTTCATGCCGCCTCCGGGATCACGGTGCCTTTGATCTGGGCGCTCTTGCCGCGGAACATGGCGACCACTTCGCCGTGCTGGTTGGTGACCTTCATGTCGTAGACACCATGGCGGCCTTGCAGCACCTGCTCGACCCCTTCACAGGTCAGCACATCGCCCAGTTGTCCGGGCTTGAGGAATTCGATGCTGCAGCCCGCCGCCACCGCCACGTTGTTGTGGCTGTTGCAGGCGAAGGCAAAAGTGGAGTCGGCCAGCGTGAAGATCAGGCCACCGTGGCAGATCATGTGGCCGTTGAGCATGGCCTCGCGAACCTGCATGCGCATCACGGCGCGGCCCGGCTCGCAGCTCACCAGTTCCATCTGCATGAATTCCCGGCTCGCCCGGTCAGCCGCGAACATCGCCTCGCCCACGCGGGCCGCCAGTTCCTTGGGCTGCATCATTCGCCCTTGAAGCTGGCCGGGCGCTTTTCGCGGAACGCCATCACGCCTTCGATGTAGTCGTGCGTCCTGCCCAATGCGGACTGCGTGTCGCGCTCCAGGTCGAGTTGCTGGTCGAGTTCATTGCTCGCCGCCGCACGCAACAGCTTGCGGGTGGCCACCAGCGCCGTCGTCGGCATCACGGCCAGGCGCTGCGCGAGCTTCATCGCGGCCTCGACGCAGTCCTCGCCCTCGGGCGCGACGTCCCAGATCATTCCCCATTCCTTGGCGTCCTTCGCGCTGAGCTTGTCGCCCAGCATGGCCGCGCCCATCGCGCGCGCCAGCCCCAGCTTTTTCATGAGGAACCAGGTGCCGCCCGCGTCGGGCACCAGGCCGATCTTGCTGAAGGCCTGGATGAATGAAGCGCTCGATGCCGCGACCGCGAGGTCGCAGGTCATCGCGAGTGATGCGCCGGCGCCGGCCGCCACGCCGTTCACCGCAGCGATAGTGGGCACGCGCAACGCCTGCAACTTGCGCACCGTCGGGTTGAACGCCTGGTCGATCACCGGCCCCGGGTCGGCGCGCTTGACCAGGTCAGGGCCGGGCTCGAAGTCGAACTCCGCCAGATCGGCTCCCGCGCAAAAGCCCCGTCCCGCACCGGTGATGACCAGCGCGCGCACCGACTTGTCGGCTTCGACCTGGTCCAGCGCGGCCCACAACTCCTTGTGCATCTGCCGGGTGAAGCTGTTCAAAGCCTGGGGGCGGTTCAAGGTGACCAGGGCGACTGCGCCGCGGGTCTCATACAGGACGCTTTTTTCCGTCATACGCGCTCCAGTTCGGGGACATGTTGATTTGTCTCAAGCGAAGTCTACATTAACCGACCGCTTGGTCGGTTAATTGGCGCCTTGGGTATATTCGAGCGATTCAAGACAAGGAGAAAGCCCATGGCCTACGAGCTCATCGAGGTTCGCACCGAAGCCGGCAAAGTCGGCATCATCACCCTGAACCGTCCCAAGCAACTCAACGCGCTGAACGACCGGTTGATGGATGAACTGGGGGCCGCGCTCAAGGCATTCGACGCCGACGCGGCGATCGGCTGCATGATCCTCACGGGCAGCGAGAAGGCGTTCGCCGCCGGCGCCGACATCGGTGCGATGGCCAACTACACCTATGCCGATGTCTACAAGGGCGACTACATCACCCGCAATTGGGAAATCATCCGCAGCGTGCGCAAGCCGGTGATCGCGGCGGTGAGCGGCTTTGCCCTGGGCGGCGGCTGCGAACTCGCCATGAACTGCGACTTCATCATCGCGGCCGACAACGCGCGCTTCGGCCAGCCGGAAATCAAGCTGGGCATCATCCCGGGCGCCGGCGGCACGCAGCGGCTGCCGCGCGCGGTCGGCAAGGCCAAGGCGATGGACCTGACGCTGACCGGCCGCATGATGGACGCGACCGAAGCGGAGCGCGCGGGCCTGGTGAGCCGTGTCGTGCCTTTCGACAAGATGATGGACGAGGCGCTGGCTGCCGCGCTGGTGATCTGCGACTACTCGCAGATTGCGGTGATGTCCGCCAAGGAATCGATCAACCGCGCCTTCGAAAGCAGCCTGTCCGACGGCGTGATGTTCGAGCGCCGCATGTTCCACGCGCTCTTTGCCACGTCAGACCAGAAGGAAGGCATGGACGCCTTCGTGAACAAGCGCAAGGCGCAGTTCAAGCACCAGTAGGCGCGACGCCGTTCAACGGGCCGGCAGGCGGCTGAGCTCTTCGCGCAGGGCTTGCAGCACCGCGGCGTCGGGCCGTGCAGTGGTGGTGATGGCTTGTCCGGCCCGCCACTGCGTCCAGCGTGCCTGGGCACCGGCGAGTTCGAGGACACCCACCAGCTCCGACTCGCGCCGCAACTCCACGCGCAGGTCGACCGGTGCCTCGAGCGCTTCCGTGCTGCGCGCTTCGCGTCCCACCTGGCCGATCAGGTCCGCGAGCCGGGACGGATGTGCCAACGGCGCCTCGGCGCTGCGAGATCCGGACTCGATGCGCACTTGGGTGGCGCCTTGCAGCGTGGGACCGGGAGCCAATTGGCCGGCCGGGCCAGTGGCTGGGGCAGGCGCCGCCGCAGCAGGCGCCACCCGCCGTGCGACGCTGGCCGTTCCCGCCGCGTCCGCGCGTGGCGCCGCACTCTCACTCTTGGACAGCGCGCGAGCATCCTGATCGCGCAAAGCGGGGGCCTCGGCTTCCGTGCGGCGTTCGCGTTCGGCAGCGGGCGCTGGCTGCGCCGGCGCCTGTGGCGGCGCTGGTGGCGGCGCCGCTGCCGGCGCTGGGGGAGCCTGCGCGGGCGGTGGCCCCTTGGCCACCACGGCGCCCTCGGCCTTGCGTGCCGGGGTGGCGGGTGCGGACCGCGGCGCGGGCGTTGCCGGCGGCTGGACGGTCGCAACAGGCGGCGGGGTCGAGGCCGTCGGGGCCGGCAAATCCACTCGCGCCGAGTCGGGCTTCGCATCCGGGATCTCGCGTCCCTGCCACATCACCGTCACCAGTGTGGCCAGTGCCAGCGTCGCGAACGCGGCGTTCCAGGGCGCGCTCGGCGTACCCGCGCCCGACCAGAGCCTGCGCCACCACGCCGGCTTGGGTTCGGGCGCGATGGCCTGGTGCGCACGTTCATTGATCGCCTGCCGCGTCCGCGAGGCGGGCAGGTCTTGCGCATCCGGCGCAAAGTCCAGCGCCTTCTTCAGGCGAGCGTCACGCAAGCCGCTCATGACGGCTGCTCCAGCACGTCGAGGTAGCGCCGCATGCAGCCACGCAATTTCTGCAACGCGTAGCGCAGGCGGCTCTTGGCGGTCTCGAACTGCAGGCCCAGGCTGCGGGCGAGTTCCTCGACGCTGGCGCCGTCCTCGTGATGCATGAGGAACGCCGCGCGCTGGGCTTCGGGCAATTCACCCAGGCAATGCAGCAGCTGCTGGCCGGCAGCGCGCCAGAACGCGACGTCCTCGCTCGAAGGATGGCTCATGTCCACGGTGTCTGCCACCCACTCCATGGGGTCGCTGCCGTCGTCCTGCGCATCCAGCACCACCTCGCGCCCGCTGGTGCGCAGCCGGTCCATCGCGAGGTTGTGGGCGATGGTGAAAGCCCAGGTGCGCCAGGCCGCGCCTTGCGGCGAAAAGCTGGCCCGCGCCGCAATGATGCGCATCCAGGTGTCCTGGAACACCTCATCGGCCTGCGCTGCGAGCGGCGCGCCCAGCAGGCGACGCACGAAGCGGAACAGCGCGCCCTCGTGGCGCGCATAGAGCTCGTCGAATGCGGCGGCGTCGCCGCGTGCATAGGCCAGCATCAGTTGGTCGTCGGGCATGTCGCTGGTCGCGCGGGGCATGGGCAGATTTTCACATCACCTTCTACGGGTGAGCCCGGGGATCGGGGTTAACCGGGTCCAAAAAGTTCACCCTGCACGGCGACACGGGCCGTATCAGCCTTCACCACAACCCTGGAGGCCCCATGAAAAACCGTCCCCCGCGCCGATTCGCCATGCTGCTGCTCGTGCAGCTCGCGCTGTCCGCGTGCAGTGCCACCGCGCATTCGCCCAATGCCACCTGGCCGGAACCGAAACCCGTCTCGCAATCACCAACGCCCACGATGGTGCGCACGGTGCCGAACTTCCAGGCGCCTTCCGCACAGCACTGCTCGCGCCCAGTCTCCACGCGCGAAGTCCCCGGCGCTTACCAGGACTCGGGTGCGAGCCGCCGGGAGGACCGAGACCGGCTGGCGCTGTCCCGCTCGGCCCCGGTCGCTGCGGCCCCGGCCGCCGAGGCGGCGGGCACGGGCAGCGCCATGGCCGATGCCGCGCGCAAGAGCAGCCCGGCCGGGGCGCTGTTCGCGCCGCCGCAGCACCAGCCACAGCAACCGCCGCCGCAAGGACCCGTCACCGCCGGCGTGGTGGATGACAACGCCGACTTCACCAGCTACCTGGCGTTCCGCAATCGCACGCGCGTGGAGCACCGCGCCCGCGACATCCGCGAGCGCTACCTGCTCGAGGTGAAAGACTCGCGCGGCCGCGGCATCGCCGACGCTGAAGTGGCCGTGCAGGCCGCCAGCGGCCATGCCATGTGGGCACGCACCGATGCAGCGGGCCGGGTGTGGCTGCATCCCAATGCCTTCGATCCCTCCCGCTCCGCCTCGTACGACATCGCGGTGCGCAAGGATGGCCGGCAGGGTTCCACGCGCCTGGCCCGGGGCCAGAAGAGCGCCGCCGAGGTGGTGCTCGATGCGCGCCCCGCCGAAACGCGCGCACGTCTGGACCTGGTCTTCCTGGTCGACGCGACCGGCTCCATGGCCGACGAGATCGACAAGCTCAAGGCGACACTGACCAGTATCTCGGCCGAGGTCTCGCGCCTGCCCAGCCAACCGGACCTGTGCTTCGGCCTGGTGGCCTACCGCGACAAGGGCGACGCCTTCCTGCTGCGCAGCCACGACTTCACCAACGACGTCGACGGCTTCCTGCGCGGCGCGCTCAATCCGTTGCGCGCGGCCGGTGGCGGCGATTACCCGGAAGCCATGAACGAGGCGCTGCACGAGACCGTGCACAACCTGAGCTGGCGCGGCGAAGGCGCCACGCGCATGGTGGTGCTGCTGGCCGATGCGCCGCCGCACCTGGACTATGGCGGACCGTATTACGACGACGACATGGTGGCGGCGCTGGGCAAGGGCATCAAGGTGTTCAGCGTGGGCGCGAGCGGCCTGGACAGGCAGGGTGAGTTCATCCAGCGCCAGATCGCCCAGTACACCGGCGGCCAGTTTGTCTTCCTGACCTATGCGCAGGCGCATGACCCGGCCAGCGGCCCCGGCCGCGAGACCGTCCACGACGTGAAAAACTACTCGGTGGACACGCTGGACCGCCTGATCGTGCGCCTGGTGACGCAGGAACTGGGGAAATTGGCCCGGCCGGGCTGATCCGGGCGGCCTTGGTTATAATTGAGGGCTCGGCGCGAAAAGCGCCGTCTATGGCGCTTTAGCTCAGTCGGTTAGAGCGATGGAATCATAATCCACAGGTCCGCGGTTCGAATCCGTGAAGCGCCACCAGAACCCTTGAAACCCGCACCAGCATTGGCCGGTGCGGGTTTTTCTCTTTTCACGGCCATGGGCTACCATGGGTTTGCCCATGCCCCTGGATCACGACACGCTCAAGCTGGTCTCCGCCGCTCTCTTCGGCGTCGCGCTGTTCCACACGTTCATCGCCAAGCAGTTCGAGCGCCTGGGCACCCGCTATCCGCGGCACCAGGGGCTGTTCCACCTGTTCGGCGAGGTGGAGGTCATCTTCGGTTTCTGGGCAATCGTGCTGGTGCTGGCCATGGCGGTGCTGGCAGGCGGCCCGGCGGCGCTCGAATATGCCGAGACCCGCAACTACACCGAGCCCCTCTTCGTTTTCGTGGTGATGGTGGTCGCCGCGTCGCGCCCGGTGCTGCAGACGGTGACCACGATGATGAACGGCATCGCCCGCTTCGCCCTCGTGCCTCACCGGGTGGCCATGGCGTGGCTGGGCCTGGGCGTCGTGCCGCTGGTCGGCTCGCTGGTGACCGAGCCGGCGGCCATGACCATCGCGGCGCTGATGCTGGCGCCGGTGATCTTCCGCAAGGACCTGCCGGAAGGCATCAAGTACTTCGCGCTCGGCGTGCTGTTCGTCAACGTTTCCATCGGCGGAACGCTGACTTCCTATGCCGCGCCACCGGTGCTGATGGTCGCCGCGACGTGGCAGTGGGACAGCGCTTTCATGCTCTCGCACTTCGGCTGGAAGGCGACGATCGCCGTGCTGGCTAACGCAACCCTCGCCACCGCCGCGCTGTGGCGCCACCTGCGCGTGCCCGCGCCCGTCGAGCCCGAACGGCCCAGCCCCATCCCGCCGCCCATCGTCCTGGTCCATTTCGGCATCCTGGTCGTCGTGATCCTGCTCGCACACCATCCGGTGGCCTTCCTGTCCATCTTCCTGCTGTTCCTCGGCTTCACGCAGGCCTACGAGCGGCACCAGAACCCGCTGGTGATCCGGGAAGCGCTGCTGGTGGCCTTCTTCCTCGCAGGGCTGGTGGTGCTGGGCGGCATGCAAAGCTGGTGGCTGCAGCCGATCGTCGCCGGCTTGCAGCCGCTTGCACTGTTCTTCGGCTCGCTCGGCCTCACGGCCATCACCGACAACGCGGCATTGACGTACCTCGGCTCGAAGATCACCGGCATCAGCGATGCGTCCAAGTACATGCTGGTGGCGGGCGCCGTCGCCGGCGGCGGCTTGACGGTGATCGCCAACGCCCCCAACCCGGCCGGCGTCGCGCTGCTCAAGCGTGGCTTTGCCGATGACTCCATTGGTGCGGGCACGTTGTTCCTTGGCGCGTTGCTGCCCACTGCGGTCGCTGCCGCAGCCTTCCTGCTGCTCTAGCGCTGCGCCCCCTGTCAACCTTGACAGGATTGACCAGCGCCATGGCGCTTCGCAGAATCCCCCGAAGCATCAGGGGAGTCGGGTTGTTCAAGAAGCACGCAAGCGTTCGCACCACGAGGGACTTTCCCGACGACGGGTTGGGCAAGGGTGCGTTCGGCAAGGTGCTGGCGGTGGTGGGGGAAGGCACGGCCTACCTGGTCGAACTCAACAACGCCGATGGCAAGCCTCTGTCCACGGTCTTCCTTGAGCCGGGCGACATCGAGCTGATGCCCCGCCGTGTGCTCGCGGCATCCGATGCGCGCTGGGCGCGCTAATGGCGTGATCTAAGATGCCCGCGTGGGCATCCCGAAGATCATCTTCCAGACCTGGAAATCGAAGACCGACATCCCGGCGAACTTTGCCTACTGGGCCAACACCTTTCGCGAGCTGAACCCGGCCTACGAGTACCGTCTTTGGGACGATGCCGACAACCGGGCGTTCATCGAGGCGCACTACCGCTGGTTTCTCGCAACCTATGACGCCTACCCGGCGGAGATCTACCGGGCCGATGCGGTGCGCTACTTCTTCCTCTTCCACTTCGGCGGCATCTACGTCGACATGGACACCGAATGCCTGCGCCCGTTCGATGCCTTGCTCGATGTCGCCGATGTGGTGCTGGGCACGATGGGCACCAACCCGGGCTTCAGGCACTCGCTGCCCAACGCGGTGATGTTGTCGGCGCCGCGGCAGGAGTTCTGGCTGCTGGTGATGTCGCTGCTGCTGGAGCCGGCTTCAACGGAGAACACCCGGCCGGAATCGGTCACCGGCCCCGTGCTGCTCAAGGGCGCGCACCGGCTGTACGCCGGGCGTGACGCCAGCGTCACTGCGCGCATCGCCGGCATCCGCGCCCGGCTCGCGGCCCAGGACGCACCCGACGCCACACCCACACGCATCGCCACCTTGCCCGGCTATGTGTTGTTTCCGCTGGACTGGAGCGATCGCATCCACGACCGCATGTTCCGGCGCCCCATGATGCGTGAAGGCAAGGTGCCGGACCGCAAGACCGTCCTGGGCCTGTTCCCGCACTCGATCACAGTGAGCTACTGGGCCCACTCGTGGGGACCGTCGGTGGCAGGGGCCGGTTCCGGCGTGCGTGCTCCCCAAGCCACGGGAACGCCGGACTGACCCAGCCCCTTGGTAAGATCGCGGCTTACCCTTCTCCACAGCCTCTGGATGTACACCATGAATCGCTGCACAAGAAGCCGTATCGGATCTGCGTTCGCCGCGATCCTGGCCGGCTTGTTCCTCACCTTCTCCATCGGAGTGTCCGCCCAGGGCATGCAGCGCGATGCGCCCAAGGACGTCGTGCTGGGCCGCATGGTCATCACCGCGCCTCCCATCATCACCATGGACGGCAAGCCGGACCGGCTGTCGCCCGGCTCCCGCATCCGCGACCTCAACAACATGCTGGTGCTTTCGGCCGGCGCCGTGGGCAGGACGCTGCCGGTGGTCTATCGCCGCGACGCCGCGGGCCTGGTGCACGAAGCCTGGATCCTTACCGAGGACGAGTACAAGAAGCTGGGCGGCACCGGTGGTGGTTCCGACGGGATCAGGCTCTTCAATGAATTGCTGGCCCTGATCTTCGGCGCAAGGCGCTGAGGCGGGTGCGATCATGACAAAGAAAGTCTTCATCAAGACCTTCGGCTGCCAGATGAACGAGTACGACTCGGACAAGATGGCCGATGTGATGCACGCCGCGCAGGGATACGAGCCCACGAAGGACGTCGAGGAAGCCGACCTGATCCTCTTCAACACCTGCTCGGTGCGCGAGAAGGCGCAGGAAAAGGTCTTCAGCGACCTCGGCCGCGTCAAGCACCTCAAGAAAAAGGGCGTGCTGATTGGCGTCGGTGGTTGTGTCGCCAGCCAGGAGGGTGCCGCCATCATCGAGCGTGCACCGTATGTCGACGTCGTGTTCGGCCCGCAGACATTGCACCGCCTGCCCGACCTGCTGCGCGAACGTGACCGCCAGGGGCGCGCGCAAGTGGACATCAGCTTCCCCGAGATCGAGAAGTTCGACAACCTGCCGCCGGCCCGGGTGGACGGGGCGACGGCCTTCGTCAGCATCATGGAAGGCTGCTCGAAGTACTGCAGCTATTGCGTGGTGCCGTACACGCGCGGCGAGGAGGTCTCTCGCCCGTTCGACGACGTGCTGGTCGAAGTGGCGGGCCTCGCGGAACAAGGCGTGAAGGAAGTGACCCTGCTCGGGCAGAACGTCAACGCGTATCGCGGCATCATGGGCGACACGGCCGATATCGCCGACTTTGCGCTGCTGATCGAGTACGTCGCACGCATCCCCGGCATTGAACGCATCCGCTACACCACCAGCCACCCGAACGAGTTCACGCAGCGCCTGATCGACGTCTATTCGAAGGTCCCGCAACTGGTGAGCCACCTGCACCTGCCGGTGCAACACGGCAGCGACCGCATCCTGATGGCCATGAAGCGCGGCTATACCGCCATGGAATACAAGAGCACCGTGCGCAAGCTGCGTGCGATCCGCCCCGACATGGCGATGTCCAGCGACTTCATCGTGGGCTTCCCCGGCGAGACGGATGAGGACCACGCCAGGCTGATGAAGCTGCTCGACGACGTCGGCTACGACAACAGCTTCAGCTTCATCTTCAGCCCGCGGCCCGGCACGCCCGCCGCAACGCTGCACGACGAGACGCCGCACGAGGTCAAGCTCAAGCGCCTGCAGCAGGTGCAGCGCGTGATCGAAGACAACATGCGCGCAATCAGCGAGAGCCGCGTCGGCACAGTCCAGCGCATCCTGGTGGAAGGCCCTTCACGCAAGGACGCCACTGAACTCGCCGGCCGCACCGAGTGCAACCGCATGGTGAACTTCAAGGGCGACAAGCGCCTGGTCGGCCAGATGATTGAAGTCAAGGTGACGGAAGCAAACTCCCACTCGTTGCGTGGTGAGGTGCTCATCAAAGAACCAGTCGCCGCTTGACACCCCGCAGGG